>NZ_JAFY01000007.1:682122-1023183 GCF_000526375.1 Aminiphilus circumscriptus DSM 16581
AAAGCGAGTGGGCTTCGCAGAGCTTGAACCCCCTCCGTTGGGGACATTTTTTAGTCTACTTCTTCGGCCCCTTTCTCCTCGGTTTGACCAAGGCAAATCTAGAGGTGGCCAAACTCGTCATCACCGGGAAGATCAGGCCTGGGATCGTCAAGGTCAACCCAAGGCTGAAAACTCCTGGAGCGTTGACACTTTTGGCCAATTCCATCACGCTCACGCCGGGCACACTGACTGTGGACGTGAACGAGAGCGATGGCTATCTCTACATTCATTGGCTTGACGTCTCGAATACGTCGCCTTCAGAGGAAGAACTCTACGGATCTTTTGGAAAATGGGCAAGGAGGATTGCGGAATGAGTACCGTCCTGTTCACGTGGGGAGCGGCCCTCTTAGGAATCATGGCCCTTTTCATGTTCGGAAGGCTGATCGCCGGTCCCACGCTTCCTGATCGCGTTGTAGCTCTTGACGCCATGAACACCTTGGCCATTGCCATTATGATCGTTCTCTCCGTGGTGTACGATTCGGTCGTCATGGTGGATGTCGCCATCGTCTATGCGGCCCTTTCCTTTGTGAGTACCCTGTTTCTGGCCCGCTATATCGAAGGGGGGCAGTAGACGTGAACACTTTGATTGGCCTTCTCCTCGGCATCGGTATCGTTTTTAACTTTCTCGCGACGGTCGCGTTGTATCGTTTTCCCGACGTCTATTCCCGTCTTCACGGAACAACGAAGTGTACTACCTTCGGCACGATCTT
Source organism: Aminiphilus circumscriptus DSM 16581 (assembly GCF_000526375.1). Lineage (NCBI taxonomy): Bacteria > Thermotogati > Synergistota > Synergistia > Synergistales > Aminiphilaceae > Aminiphilus > Aminiphilus circumscriptus. The sequence goes on from NZ_JAFY01000007.1 coordinate 682,872, forward strand.
TACGTCTCTGTCGGTTCTCCTCTATGGGTTTCTGCGATACGCGACAACGGGAGAACGGCGTTTCCTGACCCTTGGTGTTCACGTGATCATCACCATCCTCGCACTGCTGGTCACGAATGCCACAGGAGCCCATGCCATTGCACGCTCAGCCTATCGGAGCGGTGTAAGGCCTGTGTGCGCCGTTGTGGACAGGCTTCGTGAGGATGGAAGAAATGGAGGTGCCCTGTCGTGAGCGAACATCTCGACAGCATCGTGCACCTCTCCGTGTTGTGTCTCATCGGTCTTTCCGGTTTTTTCGCCATATGGTTTCGGGACCTGCTCTCTTCGGTCATTTCTCTCTCCGTTTTGAGCCTCTTGCTCTCGGTGGAATTTTACATTCTTCAAGCTCCTGATGTCGCTATCGCCGAGGCGGGGATCGGTGCAGGGCTCAGCATGGCCATTTATGTTCTCGCGCTTCGGGTGATCCGAAAGACGACAGTGCAGCGAAGGGAGGATTCTCGATGAGATATCGCATCGTTTTTCTCGTAGCGGTGCTCGTCATTTCCGGAGTGCTGTGGGGTGCCATGGATGCCGTTCATCCCTTCGGAGAACCCAACGCTCCTCTCATGGACGACTATTTCCTCGGCTCGGCACAATCTGAGCGGGCAGTCAACAATGTAGTGACGGCCATCGTGTTTGACTACAGGGGATTCGACACTCTCGGAGAGGCGGCTGTCCTCTTCACGGCGGTCTGTTCCATCGCGATCCTGTTTCGGGGGAAAGGGGAACACTGAATGCGCCCTCTTTCCGTCATCGTACGAACCGTCTGTAATGTCTTTGCGTGGTTCATGGTAGTGTACGGGACCTATATCATCGTCCACGGGCATCTTTCTCCCGGAGGCGGATTTCAAGGCGGTGCCGTCGTCGCTACCTTCATTGCGTTTCTTCTCGTCGCCCATGGCGGCGGCAAGGTCTTCGGATGGGTACGCAAGGGAGTGTACACCGCTCTGGAGCAAACCGGACTGCTGCTCTTCATCGGTGCGGGGTTTCTCGGAATCGGAACGACCTTCTTCTACAATGTCCTCGCAAAGCGGGGAGGGCTGTTTGGAGCGACGGTACCGCTCGGACCCAATGCGGGCGTTCTCAACAGTTCCGGAACGATTGCCCTGGCGAACATCGCAGTGGGGCTTGAGGTTGTGGGGGGACTCTCGCTCATCCTTCTCTACATGAGCAAGGCGTCGCTTTCTTCTCCGAAAGAAGAGACGCAGGGAAAGGAGGCCGGTCATGATCGGTAGCCTTCCCTATCTCATCGTGGGTCTCCTTTTTCTGTTCGGTCTTTATGCGGTGGTTTTCGAAAGAAATCTGATAAAAATCGCCATCGGTATCTCCGTGATCGAGGCAGCGACGAACATGTTTCTTATCGTTCTCGGCTATCGAACGGGCGGGCGGATTCCCGTCTTCACTCTTGCGGGAGAGAGCAAGGTTCTCGTACTCCCAACACCACAGGCGCTGACACTGACGGCTATCGTCATCGGCATGGCCACCACGGCGCTCATGCTGTCGCTCATCATGGTTCTCTATCGTCATTACGGAACACTCGACGTCAGGGAGATAAGGAGGCTGCGAGGATGAACTGGTACGATCATCTCCCCGCTCTGGTGCTTGCCGTTCCCCTTCTGGGAGCCTTCGGCGCACCTGTTCTGGGACTGAGCGGTCGATACGCCCGCAACGCATGGTTTGTCCTCATCTCCGCCTGTACAGCGGCACTTGCGCTGCTGCTCTGGCAAAAAGCATCCATGAACGGCGTGTTTGTCTACGTTCTCGGAGCAGAGAGCTGGAAACTCGCTCTGCCATCGGGGATGAGCTTGCCGATCCGGATCATTCTGGAAGTAGATTCATTCAGTGCGCTCATGGCTGTTATCGGCAGCATCGCGTCTTTCGCGGGGACACTCTTTTCCCTTCGCTTCATGGAGCGTTTTTCTGGGCTGGACAAGTTCGTTGCCCTTTATTTTCTGCTTACAACAGGCATGTTGGGTATGGAACTCACGGGTGATCTTTTCAATTTCTTCGTCTTTCTCGAGATTGCCTCCGTTGCCTCGTTCGGTCTCGTGGCTTTCTGGAGGGACCGCCCGGAAGCGGTGGAGGCCAGCTTCAAGTACATGCTGATCTCCACGGTGGGAGCACTCTTCGTCCTTCTGGCTGTCGGGCTCTTCTACGGAAGATACAACGCGGTGAACATGGCCGCGGTAGGACAGATGCTCCATTTGGGACTCCCGGAAAAAGCTGCGCTGGCTCTTCTCGTGGCAGCGCTCGCCATGAAGTGCGGTTCCGTACCCATGCACATGTGGACCCCCGACGCCTACGCGGAAGCTCCGGCGGGTGTCACTTGCCTTCTCGTTGCCGTGAGCCAGGCATCGCTCTACGGCCTTTTCCGGGTTTGCTTTTCCATTTATGGCATGAGCATTGGCAGTAGCGTCGTTCCCTGGACCATCATCGTTCTGGGGCTTCTCTCCATGTTCATCGGCGTGACCATGGCGGTGATACAGAAGGATGTCAAGCGACTCATGGCATATCATTCCGTCTCCCAGGTCGGTTACATTCTGCTCGGATTGGGAGTGGGCCTGTTGGCCCTGAAAGATGCGAAAGCCATGGCGGACTACGGGTTCACCGCCATTCAAGGTGGAATCTTTCATCTCATGAACTACACCATGTACAAGGGACTCCTCTTCCTTGTGGCGGGCGCACTCGCTTATGCAGCCAAGAGCAGGAATCTCAACGAGCTGGGTGGACTCGCCCACGCCATGCCACATACCACGTTCATGTTCATCATCGCTGCCGCGGCCATTGCCGGTCTTCCTCCTTTCAACGGATTCGTATCCAAACTGCTCATCTACGAATCCACCTTCGCCGTGCACCCATTTCTTCCTGTAGTGGCCATGGTCACCTCCGTGCTGACCCTCGCGTCTTTCGTGAAGGTCTTTCAGACGGCGTTCCTGGGACCACGGAGAAGTCGGCTCGCCGAGGTGGAGGAAGTACCGGGTACAATGCTGCTCGGGATGTTCTCCCTGACGCTCGTCGTCCTCGGGCTCTCTCTTTTTCCGACCTGGTCCATGGCCCATATCATCGAGCCGGCAGCCAAAGCCCTCGTTGATCAAGCCGGCTACATTCGGGCAGTTATGGGGGGTGGTCTCTGATGTGGCCCAAGATCCATTCCGGATTCGGGTATTGGGATGTCGTGAGTTGGCTGGCGTTCTTTTTCATCGTCTCGGTCTTCGTGTTGTGGTTTCGATCCCAGGGACGCTCGGACTACAAGGAGGGAACGGAGCAAGACGACATCTTTTTCTGCGGCAATGACGTCCCGGAAAAAGGGGAGGATTATGCGGTTCCTGCAAGTGGAGCCTATTGGGGGTTCACCAAAGCGCTGTCCGGATTCTACGAACTGCTCACGGCGTGGCACAGTGGCATTGCCACCGAGTACACGGGCTACCTCGTTGTCTTCACCGCGCTGATGCTTTCTTTGGCGCTCTTGTAGGAGGTCGGCAATGAAACCTGAAAAACATCTCGAAGTGTTGCCAAAGTCAATCTGGGTTTTTCACTGCAACAGCGGCTCCTGTAATGGTTGCGACATTGAAATTGTTGCGACCATCTCACCCCGTTATGATATTGAACGTTTCGGCATGAAACTTGTCGGAACGCCTCGTCACGCCGATGCACTCCTCGTCACGGGACCGGTGACGAAATACATGACCGATCGTCTGCGTCGTATCTACGCTCAAATTCCCGACCCGAAGGTTGTCATCGTTGTTGGAAACTGCGGCTGCTCCGGGGATGTCTTTTACAAATCCTACAATCTGGACGGCCCCGTGGACAACATCATCCCCGTCGATGTCTATGTCAACGGATGCCCACCACGACCGGAAGCGATCATCGAGGGTGTTGCAAAGGCCGTTCTCAAGCTGGAGAAGATACGGGAAACGCTTACGGTTCCGAAGGAGACTCCGGTCGTTTCCGCGGAACCGGAGGAGGAGTACATTCATGACGCGTAAATCGTGGACTTCACACAGCGAAGAAAGTCGTTCCCCTGAAGATGTCCTGGGCATTCTCAAGGAAAAACTTCAGGATCGCCTCGAAGCGTTCGAACTACGGCCGAAAAAGGAAGCCGGAAGAGAAGAGCACCCTCTGATCCACGACATCTGGATCACGGTACGAAAGGATGCATTTTTGTCCCTTGTGGACGAACTGTTCTTTTTTGATTTTCCCCACTTTCACGTGCTTTCCACAGACGACTCGGGAGATCACATTCTTTTCGTCTACCATTTTTCCCTTTTCCGCAGTGCAGGGCGAGGGAAACACCTTGGAGTCAATGTACGCGTCCGCATTCCCAAAGAAGATCTCACCATGCCCTCACTCTGGGAACGAATTCCAGGAGTCGAATACAGCGAACGAGAGGCGAGGGAGATACTGGGTGTGGCGTTTGAGGGCCTTCCGAATCAATCGCCGCTTCTCCTTCCCGAGAACTGGGATACATCGATCAAGCCCATGCGGCGCGATGAGACCGGCCCCAGGGAAGAACACATCCGCCATCTGTCGTAGCAGGGGGAGGGGAATAGCCTATGGCACAAGGAAAGACGACCTATCGGGTTCCCATCGGCCCCGTGCATGTCGGACTCAAAGAACCCATCACGGCATGGCTTGATGTCGACGGAGAGCGCATCATCCAGGCAACAATCAGACCGGGTGCTATTCATCGCGGCATCGAATTCATGGCCCGGGATCGGAACCCGATTCAGGTGATCTATCTGGCGGAACGTGTGTGCGGCATTTGTTCATTTTCACACATCACCTGCTTCGTTCGCGCCGTGGAGGATGCGGCGAAGATCCCCGTACCTCGCCGTGCCCAGTACATCCGGTCTCTTCTTCTGGAGTTAGAACGGGTGCATTCCCACATCCTCTGGGCGGGAGTCGCCTGTTATACCATCGGGTACGATTCCGCCTTTCATTTGGGGATGCAGCTCCGGGAAAAGGTGATGGATGTCCTTGAAGCCTTGACCGGCAACCGCGTGAACTATGGTGTGGGAACAGTGGGTGGTGTGCGCCGCGATATCACACCCGAAGTGGCAAGAGCCATTCGGGACATGTTGGACTATTACCGGAGCAACATCGCCACTTTCACCGATGTTGTGTTCGACGACCCCGTGGCGCTTGCACGCATGCGCCATGTTGGGACTCTCTCTCTCCAGGAGGCGATGCGGTATTGCGCTCTGGGGCCGACGGCCCGAGGATCCGGGCTCAGGATTGATCTCCGCTGGTCCGCTCCCTACGAGGCCTACGGAGATTTGGACGTGATTCCCATCGTTCCCCAGGATTATCTCGGAAAGAGCCATGGGGATGTCTACGATCGCTTTTTTGTCCGCGCCACGGAGATTCACCAGTCTCTGGATCTTATCGAACGCTGCCTCGATGGTCTTCCATCCGGTGAACTTATGTGGGAACCAAAACTGCCGAAGCTACTGAACTATCTGAAGCAGGCCGATGGGGAAGGAATCGGGTCCATCGAGGCGCCTAGAGGAGACGACACGCATGTCGTACGCCTTACCAAAGGCACGGAAACGATCACGTGGTGGAAAGTGCGGGCTCCCACCTACTCAAATGCCATCTCCTGGCCCCTGATGTTCCGGGAACAGGAACTGGCTGATGCACCCCTGATTCTCAACAGTGTCGATCCCTGTATTTCCTGTATGGAGAGGGTTCTCGTCACCGACCGTGCCGCAGAACGCGAGGAAGTGTTGGTTAAACAGGAATTGACCGAACGCTGTCGGGAAAAGACGAGGAGGCTGATGCGGCAATGACCCTTTTCTTGATGAAAACCGTCTCGGGAACGGCGTTGATCCTTCTCGCCTCCGTGGTGGCACTGGTATTCGACGGTGTGGACAGAATCGTTCATGCCCGAATGCAGAATCGACTCGGACCACCTGTCTTTCAGCCTTTCTACGACCTGCTGAAACTCATGGGAAAAGAAAACATCGTTCCTCGAGCCGCATTGGCGTGGCTTTTCAACGGAGCTCCGTGGGTGGCCTGCGTGTCCGCCATGATGATTTTCCTTTATATCCCCGTAGGATCCCTTCCTCCCATTCTTGGAGGGGAGGGTGATCTTGTGTTGATTCTCTATCTGTTCGCCCTCTCCGCCGTCGCTATGGTGGTGGGCGGCTTCTCCAGCGGTTCTCCCTACGCGAACGTAGGTGCCCAGCGAGAAATGGTCCTCATGATGAGTTACGAGGCCCCTCTTGCAACGGTCATCTGTACTCTCGCTTGGATCGCCTACAGAACGGGCATGCCCGGCGAACCTTTCAATCTGGAATCTTTTGTGGGGATTCCCGTGTGGCAAATGGTGGGAAAAACCGGTTTCCTCGGCCTTCTTGTACTTCTGGGGACGCTTCTTGCCGTCGTGCCCGCAGAGGTGGGAAAATCACCCATGGATATTCCCGAGGCCAAAACGGAAATCCTGGAGGGGCTCATTGCGGAATATTCGGGGAGAAATCTCGCGCTGCTGAAGATGACCTTTGCTGTTCGGACGCTTGCCATGTGCGGTGTCGTGGTATCTCTCTTCTTCCCGTGGTCACTGGCCCGCTTTCTCGGCATGAGCAGCATAATCGCTTTTGCCGTGGACTTTCTCTGGTTCTGGATGAAGGTCTTTCTCGTGCAGATGGTAAGTGTTACGCTCGTGCGCACCTCGCTGGGACGTCTCAAGATCTGGCAAGCCTCCAAATTCTACTGGGTTCACGTTTCGGGCCTCGCGCTGGCAGGTATGCTTCTCGTCTCCCTGGACACTCTGGTGTGAGGAGGAAGTTCGACCATGTTGAATCGCATGATGCTCCAGGTTCTCCGACAACTGAGCGAACCGACCTTCACGAACCCCTTTCCCTTTCCGCACATGCCGGAGCATCTCGGCCATGCCCTGCGTGCGGCAGCAGAGGGGGTAGTGGACATTGTCCCTCCCGTGAGCGTCCCTCCGCGGTTTCGGGGGCGCATTGCCTATGACCGTTCCGCCTGCATCGGCTGTCGGCTTTGTCAGAAAGTTTGCCCTGCCAACGCCATCACGTTTCTGCCAGAGGAAAAGAAAGTGATCTTCCACGTCGATCGATGTTGTTTTTGCGAACAGTGCACGGAGATCTGTCCCGTCAACTGTATCTGGATGACTGATGAATGTCTCAACTCTACCTATGATCGCATCGGAGAGATCGTTCGCGATTCCGGCCCGAGAAATCCTGCCACGCAGGCAACCACTTCGGAGGCGGAGGACGAACAGCCCCGTTCTCCCTACGAGGTAGACTCGGATGCGTGCATTGGCTGCACGAAATGTGCAAAGGTCTGTCCTACTCAAGCCATCTCGGGAAAAATCAAGGAAAAGCACCGAATTGACGAGGTCAAATGCGTTGGTTGCGCCGCCTGCGCCGACGCCTGCCCTAAAAACGCCATTCACCCGAAGTGATGTTCTTTGTCGGCGGCAGGGGAAATCCTGTCGCCGACCTGTTTTTTGCCGGGAGGGATTGCCGTGCGGCGTGTGTTGGTGGTACTCACGGGAGGGACCATAGCCGGAGCGATGAGGGACGGCAAGGACACTGCGCCGGACACCGGAGCATCCGAAAGACTCGAGCGCCTTCTTGAAGAATTCTTCGACGACCGAGGCCTTCAGGTCGCCACTGCCGTTCCCTGGGGAGTTCCCGGACTGGACAGTTCCGATCTAAACCCGCAACACTGGATCCGGCTCACTCGAATCATCATCGAGGAGCTGCAGAAAGGCGATCTTCAGGGTATTATTGTCCTTCACGGAACGGATACCATGGCCTTTACCGCAGCGTGGCTCTCTCTTGTTCTCGAAGGAATTCCTCTTCCCGTGGTGCTTACAGGAAGTCAACTGACGCTGGATTACACACCCGAAGACGTGCAGGTGAACCTTCGAGGCGCCGCGCAGGTCGTCTGTGCCGGCTATCCCGGTGTGTGGGTCTACTTCAACTGGAAGCTGATCCCTGGAAAGCGGGCTCACAAAGCAAGGGCAATTCATCCCGACGCATTTACCGCGGTCAACGGATTGCCCGTCTTCTTCAGCCCCGAGTGGGGACGTGAAGCGCCGAAGATTCTTCTGCCGGAATTACACTGGCGCCCCCCCCAACATCTTCAAAATCTTTTAAGAAAAAAGGAAACGGCGGAGACCATTTCCACACTTGCGAGACAACTTCGTTGGTATCTGTGCATGCCGGGGTGTGCGCCGCATTTTACGGGGGAAGAAAAAGCTCTCGTCCTTCTGGGATTTGGCGCTGGAAACGCTCCCTCCGAGATTCTGCAAGCCCTTGTCTCACGTTTTGAGAATGAACCAATGAAACCCATGGTGATCGCTTGCAGCCAGGCCGAAGGAGACACGAAAAATCCCCAGGCCTATAAAGGCGTGGGGATCGCTTCTCTCGCCAAGAAAGGTTTTTTCGTGTGGGGTCAGGGCGACGCATCCCTGGAATTTGTTCACGCGCTTCTCTGGTATGCATTTCTCGCGGCTCCCGATTCTCCCGCTTCGATTCTCGGACACTACCTGAAGGGCTATGCTCCCGGAAATCCATAGTGTGCGAGGCGTTTCGCGACCTCGTCCCTACCCAAAAGCTCCGCCACCTCGAAAATGCCCGGACTGACTTTTCGCCCCGTCAGAATCCAACGGAATGCCATTGCCACGTCTTTCATCTTGACGCCATTCGCCTCGACCCATCGTCGCGTCATTTCTTCCATGGAGGAAACGTTCCACACATCAAGGACCAGGAGTTTTCGGAAAAAATCGTCGAGCAACGCTCGCTTGCCGGGGTCGAGATCGGAGGCGGTATATCTGGAGATCACCGGAGCGAAGGAAAGAAAGTAATCGCTGTATTCGGCAAGTTCTCTCGTGGTTTGACCGCGCCCGCCCATGAGGACCAGGGCCTTCTCGAGAAAGGCGCGGGAATGGCTTTCCACGGGAAGCCCGAGTTCTTTCCAAAAAGGCGAGACAAGTTCGAAAAGCGTCTCCGGAGAACATCGCTTGAGATGCTCCTGATTGATGTGGTGGCACTTGTTCATGTCGAAGACTGCTGCTTTTTTCGTTACCCTGGAGAGTTCGAAGAGGGACACTGCCTCTTTCCGATCGAACACTTCCCGCTCGTCGCCGGGGTTCCACCCGAGAAGCGCCAGGAAGTTGAACACTCCGTCGGGAAGGAAGCCGAGATCACGGTATTCGTACACGCTTGTCGCTCCGTGGCGTTTGGAGAGTTTCTTCTTGTCCGTGCCGAGGATCATGGGAAGGTGTGCAAAACGGGGCAGGCGCCATCCAAAAGCATCGTACAGAAGAATCTGTTTCGGTGTGTTCATGATGTGATCTTCACCACGTATGACCCATGTAATATCCATGGTGTAGTCGTCCACCACGGCGGCAAAGTTGTACGTGGGAAAACCGTCGCTCTTCAAAAGAACGATGTCCTTGTAGGTCTCGCTCTGCATGGTGATGTTTCCATACACGGCATCGTCAAAGGAAATGGTTTTCCCTTGCGGAACCCGGAAAATCACGGCCTCTCCATCCCGGTAGGCGCACCCCTCGCTCAAAAGGAGTTCCGCATGGGTACGATACATTTCCAACCGTTCCGATTGGCGGTAGGGGCCAAAATCACCGCCGCGATCGGGGCCCTCATCCCAATCCAAGCCGAGCCATTGCATTCCGGACATGATTGTTTTTTCGTATTCCACGGTCGAGCGCTGGCGGTCCGTGTCCTCTATGCGAAGGACAAAGGTTCCTCCAGTGTGTCTTGCCCAGAGCCAATTGAACAACGCGGTATGACCGCCTCCGATGTGCAACGCCCCCGTAGGGCTAGGGGCGAATCGCACGCGTACATGCTCTGTCATCGGTAATCCCTCCACATGTCGATTCGGAAAAATTGTTACGGCGCTTACGAGAAGCCTTATATTACCATCACATGAGGGATCTCGAAAACGCACGATGTCTTTCGGAAGCGCTTCCCATCTTCCCGAATGGGGTATACTGAGCGAAACAGGAATCGGAGGATGGAAAAGGCAATGAAAAAAACACTCGCACTCCTTATCGACGGTCACGGGCTCGCCTTTCGCGCCTTCTACGCACTGCCGGAACTCAACGCTCCCGACGGTACACCAACAAACGCTATCGTGGGGTTTTTGAACATGTTCCAGAAAATTCTCGAGGAATGGACCCCATCCCACGTGGGCATCGTCTTCGATGCGAAGGGGCCCACGTTTCGTCATGAAATCTATGCCGCATACAAAGAGGGACGCGTTCCCACCCCGCCGAACTTTTCCAGGCAACTTCCGCTTTTGAAATCGATACTTCACGCATCGGGATACTGTGTCACCGCACTCGAGGGCATCGAGGCAGACGACGTCCTTGCCGGGACTGCACTCCGTGTGGCCGCCGAAGGGGCCGAGGTCCTTCTCGTCTCTGCGGACAAGGATATCCTCCAGGTTCTTGGAAACCGAATCCGTGTTCTTCGTCCGAAAAAAGGTGTCTCTTCCTTTGCCCTGTTCGATGAGGAGATTTTTGTCCGGGAGTATGGATTTCGTCCGGATGCCATGCGAGATTATCTCGCCATAGTGGGGGACGCTGTGGACAACATTCCGGGAATTCCTGGTGTAGGCGATAAAACGGCGCGAAAACTTCTCGGGCACTATGGGTCCTTGGAAAACATCTATTTGTCCCTTTCCGAACTCTCTCCGACCCTGAAGGGGCGTTTTCTGGAACATCAGGCAACTGTGTGGGCCAGCAGAGATCTCGTGACGCTCTCCATGAAAGAGGCACTTGCCCTTGAGACACTTCTGCCGCGAAGCGCCGATGAAAAGGGACTGAGGGACCTCTGCTCACGGTTGGGCATGGAACGCTTTTCAGCAAAGATTCTTACTCTGGGAAACGCTTCTTCGGGAAAAGAAAAAGAATCGGGAGAGACTCCTTCCGAAAACCAGGCTCCGAAAGATGAAAGGACAACACAGGAAAAAGGCGGACTGAAAACGCGTTCTCTTTCCGAAGAGGTGGAGAACCGAGCCTATCGGACAGTCCCTCTGGACGAATTGTTCCGCGAGGACGAGCTGGCTGTCCATTGGTTTCCAGAGAACGAGGAACTTTTCCGAGGCAAGTGTCCAACGCTCTTTCTCGCTTCCAGGGACGGACGCTGCTGGTCCGGATCCCCTGAAAGCGAAGCCTTTTTCGTTCCTTTTTCGAAATGGGCGGAAAAGGGAACGCTCCTGACGCTTCGCTACAAGACCCTCTGTTCTATTCTTCGTGGAAGAGTGACGTTTTCCCCTGAACGGATCTGGGATGCCGAGACATCCTTCTATCTGCTACACCCGGACAGAGCATCCATGTCACTGCGAAACACCCTGGAAAGCCAAGGAGTCCCCGCCGATACCACGCCTTTGGCTGTAACGGAAGCGCTTTGGCGTACTCGTTCCGTTATTCGTCCACAGTTGGAGGAGTTCGGACTGGAGAAACTCCAGCGCTCCATCGACCTGCCTCTCTGTCCCGTGTTGGTGAGCATGGAACAACACGGCCTCGGCGTACACGAGGCCGCTTTCCTTGAGCTTGAAAAGGATTTGCAACAACGCATCGATGTCATTGAAGAAGAGCTTACGCAGAACGCGGGTACACAGGTAAACCTGAATTCTCCAAAACAAGTGGGATGGCTCCTTTTCGAAAAGCTTGGCCTTCCTCCGCTGAAGAAAACAAAAACCGGTTATTCCACGGACGTTTCAGTCCTGCAAATGCTTGCGTCCCGTCCAGGTGGCGACGTTCCCTCGCTGCTCCTCGAACATCGAGAATTGAGCAAAATGCTCACGGGCTTTGTTCACCCTTTTCTCAAGGCCAGAAATGAAACGACCGGGTGTGTCCATTCCACTTTCGAGCATGTCGTGACCGGAACGGGACGCCTTTCCAGCACAAATCCAAACGTGCAGAATCTTCCCGTCTTCGGCGAGTGGGCAGGACGTTTTCGAGGCGCACTCGTCCCCAGAGAAAAGGAACATCTTTTCGTCGCCGCGGATTATGCCCAGATTGAGCTTCGCATTCTCGGGCATCTTTCTGGAGAAGAACGTCTTCGCACTCTCTTCGTCGAAGAACGAGACGTCCACACGGAAACAGCCTCATGGGTCTTTTCCGTCTCACCGGAGAATGTTACCCCGGAGCTTCGGCGCAAGGCGAAAGTCGTGAACTTCGGTCTTCTCTACGGAATGAGCGCTTTTGGCCTTGCAGAGCGGCTCGCCGTCGGGAATGAAGAGGCGCAGGAACTGGTTCGACGCTACTTCCAGGTGTTTCCGGGCGTCCGGGAATACATGGAGGAAACATCCCGGGAGGCTCTCCGCCGAGGATATACGAAAACACTTTTTGGGCGGATCCGCCCTCTGGACGAAGTCGCCACCGTCGAAGGGCGGGGGAGTGGCGCGTTGAAACGAGTCGCCATCAACACGCCGATTCAAGGAACGGCAGCGGATATCGCCAAGTTGGCCATGATCCGCTTCCACAATCTGGCCATAAAAAATCTCCCTGAGGCGACGCTCGTTCTCCAGGTTCACGATTCCCTGGTGGTGGAGACGCCTTCCGTCGCCGTTCAAGAAACAGAAAAGGTTCTTCTCGAAGCGATGCAAGGTGCCGCAGATCTTTCTATCCCGCTCAAAGCCCAACCGAAGCGAGGAAGTTCCATGCGGGATGTCTGAGTTTTTCGGAATCCTACTCCGAGGATGGGAAAACGTGAGTGATCCGGAGCGACAGCCAGGACTACGCCTTTCCAGAGTCCTCCGTCCTCGCACGAACTGACCCCTTTTTTCGAAAGAATGGACCTTTGACACCTTCCGGTATCGACCGTATCATATGTGACGCTGCCGCAAAATGGCACGAGGAAACGGAAACACGAAAGGGGACGGTTTGCCTTGTTCATGAAGACACTGCGCACCCAGGTGAAGGGAATCATGATCAGTGTGGTGATTCTTTTCGTCATCTCTATTTTCGCTGGTTACGGCATGTACACCCGTTCCGGCGGAGGCGGAAGGGCGGAAGGCGACTATGCCGTCGCCGAAATCAACGGGAACAAGGTCATGCGTTCCCAGCTCGAACGAGGTGTGGCGGACCTCGCGGAACGGAGCGGGATGAAGGATGTCACAGAGGCGGACGTCGTGCGTCTCCGGCGCCAGTTCATCGATAATCTCGCCATCGGTCAGGAATTCCGCAAGGAAGTCGCGGCTCGCAAGATCGATGTTTCCGACGCGGAGATTGACATCGCGCTGAAGAATATCCAAAACCAGTTTCCCACGATCGAGGCATACCGGGAGTACATCCAACAGCAACAGATCAACGAAAAAGTTCTGCGCAAGGAGATCGCCGACAATATCGCGCAGCAAAAGATTCTCGAAATGGAAGTCTCCGGCGTGACGATTTCGGGCGACGAGGACGTTCAGTTCTACGATACGCTCAAAGAACTTTTCTTCACTCGCCCGGAGACGATTCTGGTCCGTGCGGCACATCTCAAGGACCGGGACAAGGCGCAGCGTTTTTCCGAGGAACTCCTCGCCGGCGCCTCCTGGAACGATTTGGGACGCACGTTCTCGGATGACTTGGTATATCCCGTCTCCGAGGACAGCACGGTTACCCTTGCGAAAGGGCGGGTCCCAGAGGAGATTTGGACCGCCGTAGTCTCTCTCGAAGATGGCGCCGCGACATCCCCTGTGGTGCTCAGTGAGGATGTTTATGTTCTGGAGCGAATCAGCAGAGACGAGGGCGGCATCGTTCCCTTCGAGGATGTCAGTGCAGACGTGCGTGAACTCATTCTCGGAGAAAAGCGTAGGGAAGCTCAGAATGCCTATTTTGCATCCCTGCGGCAGCGTGCCACCGTTCGCCTTCTTGATGCATCGCTTTTCGCCGATCCTGTTACGGAAACCGCGTCGCCGGACATGACGCCGGCATCTCCGGAGGTCGTACCGCTCTCACCTGACCTCACATCGCCGGACAGCAATTCCTGAGGCGGCACAAGAGCAAAGTCCCTTGACGGGCCTAGCGGTCGGAGAAAGACAAGGGGAAATTTGTGATACGGGGGACGTCGCCTCGAAAGATCTGGCAAAACTCGTGGCTTTACGGTATTGACAGAAAGAGTGAGCCTTAATAGAATATACCCCGCGTCGTTGGGGTGGGATGGCCGAGTCGGTTGAAGGCGCTCGCCTGCTAAGCGGGTAGGGGGGCAAAAACCTCCCTCGAGGGTTCGAATCCCTCTCCCACCGCCAGAAGTGCCTTTTGTGCGCCGGTAGCTCAACTGGATAGAGCATCGGACTACGGATCCGAAGGTTACGGGTTCAAATCCTGTCCGGCGCGCCAAGTTTTTCTCGGTCCCCCTAGGAGGGGTTTCCCAGGGGAATCGTTTTTAGCACAGTCCTCGTTATTGAAAATCGTGGGGAATGTGCAAAAGCCTGAGTGAACGCAAGCAAAAACGGTAATTCAAGTACAAGTGAGAACGGATCGTTAGCTCAACTGGCAGAGCACCTGACTCTTAATCAGGGGGTTGCAGGTTCGATTCCTGCACGGTCCACCAGAAATTTCAGTCTGCGAGAGTGGTGGAACTGGTAGACACGTAGGACTTAGGATCCTATGCTTCGGCGTGGGGGTTCGAGTCCCCCCTCTCGCACCACGTTTCAGGTTAGAAGACTGAGAAACCTCGGTGGGCTTTCCATCGAGGTCTTTTTATGTATTACATTGACCGTGTTATACTACGAGCAAAGTACGAAAACCGTCTCGGCGAAAGGGGTTGTCCTTCTTGCGTTCAGAAATTCTTTCCCAGGAGAAGAACAAAACGGTCATTCATGTGGAAATCGACGCGGAAGAATTCGAACGCGAGGTTGCCAATGCCGTTCGAGAATTAAGCAAATCTGCAAACATCAAAGGATTTCGGAAAGGGCACATCCCACGTCGTGTTCTCGAGATGGTGGTGGGTAAAAAGGCCATCCACACGGAGGCTCTGGAAAATCTCGTCCCGAAGATTGTCGATACACTCATCGAGGAGTACGAGTTGGTTCTCCTGGAAAGACCCCAGATTTCCTTCACGCAAGTCGATGAAGGAAAACCTCTTGTCATGGACATGACCTTCGAGGTTCGCCCTGAAGTCGCTCTTGTGGATCCCAAGGACCTTGTTGTGGAAAAACCTGTCTTCACCTTCACGGACGAAGATATCGACAGGGCCGTGGAGGGTTTCCGCAAGGAACACGCGTCTCTCGTTTCCGTTGATGGACGGAGTGCCGTGGAGTCGGACACGGTGAAGGTTCACTACAGTGCCGTTCTTGCCGGAGAAGAGGTTCCCTTCACCGAAGAGGATGCCCACATTCACCTCCACTCCCCTGAACTCCGGAACGAGATTCGCAGTGCCCTTTTAGGAGCCGAACCGGGGGCGGATGTCTCCGTGACCATTCACATGGAAGACGACTACAAGGATGAACGTTTCGCCGGAAAAGACGTGACCTATCGATTCAACGTCCTCGAAGTTCAGGAAGAGATACTGCCCGAACTCGATGCCGACCGTATTTCCGAGTGGACGCAAGGGAAAGCCTCTTCTCTCGAAGAGCTACGTTCACTTCTCCGGGACCGTATGGTCAAGGAAATGGAGTACCGATCCGCCGAGGCCGTCAAGAACGGCGCCTTCGCAAAACTCGTGGAAGCAGCCTCCGTTGAGCTTCTTCCGGAGACGCTCGTTTCCCGAGAAGAGGCATCCCTCAGGGAAAAAGAGAGGGAATATCTCGAACAACAACTCTCCACGACGCTTGAGGCTTTTCTGGAACAAAGCGGGCAGAGCCTGGAGGCGTACGAGGCGGAGCTTCGTGAACGGGCCGAGAAAAACGTCAGAAACAGTCTGATCCTCGAGGCGTATGCGGATAAGGCGGAGATTGAGGTCGGCAATGAAGACGTGGAAAGAGAGATGCGTCTTCTTGCTTTTCGCGAAAGAGTTCCCCTCAAGAAAGTGTATGAGCTGTACGGAAAAAACCAGCAGGCTCTCGCCGCACTGGTGCACAATGTTCGCATGGGAAAGGCCCTCGCTCATCTCGCCTCCTGTGTGACCGTGAAGGAAATTCCCGCCGGTGGAGACGAAACGCGGGCGGAATCGGAACAACCTGCTGAAGACAGCGCGGCCAAGTGAGAGGTGACCTCATGTACACCATACCTTATGTCATCGAACAAACCGGACGGGGGGAGCGCTCCTACGACATTTACAGCCGGTTGCTCAAGGACCGCATCGTCTTCATCGGTGATGCCATAGAGGACCATCTGGCAAACCTCGTCGTAGCACAGCTCCTTTTTCTCGAAAGCGAAGATCCCGACAAGGACGTGCATCTCTACATCAACAGCCCCGGAGGCGTCATCACGGCAGGGATGGCCATCTACGACACCATGCAGTACATCAAGTGTCCCGTATCGACGATTTGCGTCGGGCAGGCGGCGAGCATGGCGGCGGTCTTGCTCTGCGGCGGCACTGCGGGCAAACGGTACTCTCTTCCTCACGCCCGGATCATGATCCATCAGCCTTCCGGAGGTGCGCAGGGGCAGGCGGCGGATATCGAAATCCAGGCGAGGGAAATTCTCAGGATGAAGGAGTTCCTCGGCAAGATCCTGGCGGAACACACGGGACAGAGCATCAAAAAAATCGCCGCAGACATGGACAGGGATTATTACATGTCCGCAGAAGAAGCCCAGCGTTACGGAATTGTCGACAAGGTCATCGAAAAACGCTGACGGAAGGGGAACGACCCCGGCGGACACCTTTTCGCGGAGGGGCTGATACCTGCGACAAGGGAGCGATTGCTCCCTTGTTTGTTTTTTGAAGTGAATTGCGGTAACATCAATGATTGATTCCCATAGGAGTTTCGATGGAGTACGTCTCCACAAGGAGGGGCCACATGTTTCGATTCGATGGAGGAGACAACAAGGACGGAAAGCGACGGGGCATTCGCTGCTCTTTCTGCGGCAAGGGGCAGAAAGAAGTGTTGAAGATCATCGCGGGTCCCGGCGTTTACATTTGTAACGAATGCGTAAACCTTTGCAACCTCATTCTCAAGGAAGAAAAAACGCCTCAGGAGGACTTGGCGCTTCCGGAGCCGAAGGAAACTCCCAGGCCTCACGAAATCAAGGAGTTTCTCGACCAATATGTGATCGGCCAGGACGCGGCAAAGAAAGTACTCGCTGTTGCAGTGTACAATCACTTTAAACGCATTGCCTCCATGCAGGAGCCTGATCCTGAGGTGGAACTCTACAAAAGTAACGTTCTTCTCATCGGTCCCACGGGATCGGGCAAGACACTTCTTGCACAGAGCCTGGCGAAAAAACTGCAGGTGCCTTTCGCAATGGCCGATGCCACGACACTCACCGAGGCGGGATATGTGGGGGAAGACGTGGAGAACATTCTCGTGCGTCTCCTTCAGGCCGCCGATTACGACGTGCAAAGCGCGGAACGGGGGATCATCTACCTCGACGAGGTGGATAAGGTAGGGCGAAAATCCGAATCCGTGTCCATCACGAGGGATGTCTCCGGAGAAGGAGTGCAGCAGGCATTGCTTCGCATTCTCGAGGGAACTGTCGCCAACGTACCGCCCAAGGGCGGACGCAAGCACCCCCATCAGGATTTCGTGCAATTGAACACCACGAATATCCTCTTCATCTGTGGAGGTGCCTTCGAGGGAATCGAAAACATTATTGCCCGGAGAGTCAACAAAAAAGTCATTGGATTCGGCGGACAGGTGCTGAGCAATTCTCGTTCGGACCGCTATTCTCTTCTCAAGGAAGCGCAGCCGGAAGATCTCATGGCTTACGGATTCATTCCGGAATTCGTGGGACGTCTTCCCATCATCGCACCTCTCGAGGAGTTGGACACAGAAGCGCTCATGCGCATCCTCGTGGAACCCAAAAATGCCCTCGTCAAGCAGTATGTCAAATCCTTCGAAATGGAAGGTGTGACCCTGGAGTTCTCGGAAGAGGCCATTCAGGCCGTGGCTGCCAAGGCCGCCGCACGCAACACCGGTGCGCGGGGGTTGCGAAGCATCATGGAATCCATCATGTTGGATCTCATGTACATCGTTCCCTCCAGGGCTGAGAAACTCAAGAAAATCCTTGTCACGAAGGAGACCGTCGAGGACGGAGTCCATCCCGTCGAGATTCGCAAGGACGACAAGGAGGTCGCTTAAACATGGGATCCGATTCGCTCCGGCGTATTCCCGTCCTTCCCGTGCGGGATCTCGTGTTGTTCCCCGGAATTATCGCGCCCCTTTTCGTGGGGCGCCCACGGTCGCTCAAGGCTCTGGAAGAAGCCATGCTGCGGGACAAGAACATCCTCGTCGTCGCCCAGAAGGAGATGTACGTGGACGACCCCTCCGCTGAGGATCTGTATCACGTGGGAACCCTCTGCCACGTGCTGCAGATGGTCCGCGTTCCCGACGGGACAACGAAAGCACTCGTGGAAGGCATCGCCAGGGTTGGCGTGGACCGGTATTCTCTCGAGAGGGATTATTTCGAAGCGGAGATCAGCCGGATAGAGACGAGCGTGATCCAAACGGACAGGATCGAGGCTCTCCGGCGAAGCATTCTTGAGCAGTTCGAACATTATGTAACACTTCATCCGAAAATTCCCAGTGAAGTGGTCATGTCCGTTATGTCCGTCGAAGACCCGGGACAAATGGCAGACCTCATCTCCTCCCATCTGCTCGTGAAGGTCGCGGAAAAACAGCAGCTTCTTGAGATCCTGGACCCGGAACAGAGAATGGAACACCTCCTGAAGATACTCCTCGGGGAAATCGAGATCCTCGAGCTGGAGCATGACATTCATGACCGAGTGCGGCGAGAGATGGAACGAAGCCACCGGGAATACTACCTCAAGGAACAGCTCCGGGTCATTCAGGACGAGTTGGGTAATGGTGAGGGCTCTTCCGAATACGAGGAGTTCACCGACAAAATCACTAAGGCGCGCATGCCCAAGGACGTGGAGAAACGGGCACTGAAAGAGTTGGAACGTTTCACCAAAATGCCTCCCATGTCGGCGGAAGCCACGGTGGTACGGGCCTATATCGACTGGCTCGTTTCCCTGCCGTGGCAAAAGCAGTCCAAGGATCGACTCGATCTTGCCCTCGCGAAGAATGTGCTCGAGGAAGACCATTACGGGCTCGAAGAGGTGAAGGAGAGAATTCTCGAGTTCCTCGCCGTTCGCAAGAGAGCGCGCCAGGACGTGCGAGGACAGGTCCTTTGCTTCGTCGGACCTCCCGGCGTGGGAAAGACGTCCCTTGGACGCTCCATCGCAAGGGCGTTGAACAGGAAATTCGTCAACATGTCTCTTGGAGGCATGCGCGACGAGGCAGAGATTCGCGGACATCGGCGAACCTATGTGGGAGCGCTTCCCGGACGGATCATTCAAAAAATTCGGAGTTGCGGCACCAAAAATCCCGTGATGCTTCTCGACGAGATCGACAAAATCGGCGTGGATTTTCGCGGTGACCCCGCAGCGGCCTTACTGGAAGTACTCGATCCGGAACAGAACCATCTCTTCACCGATCATTTTCTGGAGGTCCCTTTCGATCTCAGCAGAGTTCTTTTTCTGACCACCGCAAATGTGGCGCACACCATTCCGCGTCCACTGCTCGACAGAATGGAAGTGATTCACATTCCCGGCTATGTCATGGAAGAAAAGCTTTACATCGCCCGGAGGCACCTCCTGCCGAAGGTGCTCCATGAACACGGCCTGACGAAGGATGATGTTCTCGTCTACGACAAGGCGATCAAGAAAATCGTCAGCGAATATACTCGTGAGGCAGGGGTGCGGAACCTGGAGCGACAGCTCTCGAAGCTTGCCAGAAAGGCTACGAGGGAGATCGTCGAAGCAGATGAGAGAAAAGAGCAAAAGACGCTTCCCGTGAGGGTCACCGCCGCGCAGATCAAGACTTATCTGGGACCTCCTCTCACGAAGGACACCCGTATTCCCAAGGAACCCAGCGAAGGAACCGTCATCGGTCTCGCCTGGACTGAAACGGGTGGGGACGTTCTGGTCATCGAAACGGTGACGATGAAAGGGAAGGGGAACATCACACTCACCGGAAACCTGGGAAATATCATGCAGGAATCGGCTCGAACAGCCCTTGGCTACATCAAGGCCAATGCCGACGCCCTCGGCATTCCGGAGATTGCCTGGGATGAAACGGACCTCCATGTGCATGTTCCGGAAGGTGCCATCCCCAAAGACGGTCCCTCCGCCGGAGTGACACTCGCCACGGGCATTCTTTCGGCTCTCTCCCACAGGCAAGTCCGACACGAGTTCGCTATGACAGGCGAGATCACGCTTCGGGGAAACGTCCTCCCTGTGGGAGGCATCCGGGAAAAAGTTCTCGCGGCAAAGCGACAGGGTATCCGACAGGTCATCCTCCCCGAGGGGAACAGGGTTGACCTTGAAAGTCTCGCTCCCTGGGTGCGACGCGGGCTTGACTTCATTCTGGTGCAGCATGTTTCGGAAGTGCTCCGTACGGCACTCTTGGAAGAAAAAGCATGATCCTCTGGAAAGCCGGCCTTTTGTCCACGTGTTACACGCCAGCGCAGTTCCCTCCGGCTCGTCTTCGGGAAATCGCGCTGGTCGGGCGATCCAATGTGGGCAAATCGACACTCGTGAACAAGCTTCTCGGACAACGTCTCGCTCACGTGAGCAACACGCCCGGAAAAACTCGAAGCATCAATTTTTTCTCCATCATCTGCGAGTCCGAGAACGTCTCATTTCTGCTGGTGGATCTTCCCGGGTATGGTTTTGCGAAACGGGGGAAGAGCGAGCAGCAGAAGTGGAAGATGCTTGTCGAGGAATACCTGCTCCGAAGAGAATCCCTCGCTCTCGTGCTCCAGCTCGTCGATTTTCGGCACGGACTCTTGGATAACGACCGGATTTTCCAGCAATGGGCCCGCGGAAACGACATTCCGGTTCAGGTAGTTTTCACGAAAGCCGACAAGATCGCCCGGGGAAAGCACAGAGAATACCTGGAGCGCTATCTTTCTCGGAGCGTTTTTACGAGGACGGTACCACACATTACCGGTGCCGCCTCCGGACTGGGTGTGGAAGAATTGAAACTGTTCCTCACGGCTTTTTCGAGCCAAAACGCTTCCGGTCAAGCCACCGAGGCTTGATATGACAGAGGAGGGTATACGGTGGACGCAACGCGAGAAATCGGCAAAGCCTACGATCCAGATCCCATCGAAGATAAATGGTACGCCTGGTGGACGGCGCGAGGACTCTTCCACGGTGAAGCCGACGCCGAAGGCGAAGCTTTCAGCATTGTCATCCCTCCTCCCAATGTAACCGGCTCACTCCACATGGGACACGCCCTGAACAACACGCTTCAGGACATTATCTGTCGTTACAAACGTATGTGCGGATGCAACGTTCTCTGGCTTCCTGGAACGGACCATGCGGGCATCGCCACGCAAAACGTGGTGGAGCGACACTTGTCCCAGGAGGGACTTTCTCGTCACGACATAGGAAGAGAGGCCTTTGAACAGCGGGTTTGGTCGTGGAAGGAGCAGTACGGAAGCCGGATCATCCGCCAGCTCCAGAAGCTCGGCGCCTCCTGCGACTGGAGGCGAGAGCGCTTCACCATGGACGAAGGACTTTCCAGGGCTGTCCGTGAGGTTTTCGTAAAACTTTACGAAAAAGATCTGATTTACAAAGGGAAATACATCATCAACTGGTGTCCCCGATGCAACACGGCTCTTTCCGATCTCGAAGTGGAACACGAGGAAACGTCCGGCAAGCTCTATTTCGTGACCTATCCCTTCGCCGACGGTGGACGGGAAGAGGATGGCGCATCCTTCGGTGTCACCATTGCGACGACGAGGCCCGAAACGATCCTCGGCGACGTCGCGATTGCCGTGCATCCCAGAGATGAGCGAAATCGCCACCTCATCGGTAGAACCGTCCTCGTGCCTCTTGTGGACAGGCCTGTCCCCGTCATCGAGGACAACATGGTGGATCCCGAGTTCGGAACGGGATGTGTGAAGATCACACCTGCCCATGACCCGAACGATTTCCTGGTGGGATTGCGGCACGGTCTCGAACAGATCCAGGTCGTGGACGACAAGGGAATCATGAACGACAGCGCGGGGAGATACGCCGGGCTTGATCGCTTCGAGGCCAGGGCCGCCGTCGTCCGCGATCTTGAGGCGAAGAATCTGTTGCTGCGGATGGAGGAACATGATCACGCGGTGGGGCACTGCTACCGCTGTCGGACAATCATCGAACCCTATCTTTCCGAACAGTGGTTCGTCCGCACCAAACCCCTCGCAGAGGCTGGAGTTCAGGCGGTCAAGGACGGACGTATCCGCTGGGTGCCCGAGCAGTGGGTAAACACATATTACCAGTGGATGGAGAATATTCGGGACTGGTGCATCTCCAGGCAACTCTGGTGGGGACATCGAATTCCCGCTTGGACGTGCGAAGAGTGTGGTACCCTTGTCGTGGCGAACGAGACGCCGAAAAAGTGCGGAAAATGTGGTGGCACACAGCTTACCCAGGAAGAGGATGTGCTCGACACGTGGTTCAGCAGTGCGCTCTGGCCTTTTTCCACATTCGGCTGGCCCGAGCGGACGAAGGAGTTATCTCGCTATTATCCCACATCTCTTCTCATCACCGGATTCGACATCATCTTCTTCTGGGTGTCACGCATGATCATGATGGGGCTGGAGTTCATGAATGACGTTCCTTTCCGGGACGTGTACATCCACGCTCTCGTCCGGGATGAACAGGGACAGAAAATGAGCAAGTCCAAGGGAAACGTGATCGACCCGTTGGACGTCATCGAGCAATACGGTGCGGACTCGCTTCGGCTCACGCTCGCGGCACTCACGACGCAAGGTCGGGATATCTTCCTGAGCGCTTCCAGGATCGAAACGTATCGCTTTTTTCTGAACAAGCTCTGGAATGCTTCCAGGTTCGCCCTCATGAACCTGGAGGACGAAACATCTTCTTTTGAGAAACGCGATCTCCTTTCTCTGGAAAAGTCCACCGGACTCCGCTTTCACGACCGTTGGATCCTTTCAAGAACAAGGGAAATGGTGACGTCGACGACACGGCATTTCGACGGTTATTTCTTCGGAGAAGCCGCACGCGGGCTTTACGAGTTCGTCTGGGGCGAGCTTTGCGATTGGTATCTGGAGATGGCGAAACCGGCATTGCGCGGCGAAGAGGGGCCGGAGAGGAAACGCGCTACCCGGGAGGTTCTGCGGGAAGTCTTCTCCGTGACACTGCAGCTGCTTCATCCCGTCATTCCCTTTGTCACGGAAGAACTCTGGCATGCCTTCGGATTCGGCGAGGCTTCCATTGAGGAATCGCACTGGCCGAAACCGGAGCATATCCCTCTCCACCTCGACAAAGACGACGACATGGCGTTTTTCCAGGATTTAGTGAAGAATATTCGTAATCTCCGGGCAGAGGCGCGCCTTTCTCCCCAAACCGTGGCACCTCGGGTGGTTCTGGTCGTACCCGAGAAAAAGGACCGGTGCTTTCTCGCTTCCTGCGAGGACCTTGTCCGTTTGCTCACCCGGGTAGAGACACTGCTCATTCTTGGAGAGGCAACAAATCTTCCCCGTTCACTCTCCGCCGTCCTGCCGAAGGCAGTGGCCTATTTGGAGGTGTCGGAATTCTTGGACGTTGACGCGGAGATCGCCCGCCTCGCACAGGAACTGGAGAAGCTCGACAAGGATATGGCCATGAGCGAAAAGAAACTCTCCAATGAAAGTTTCCTCCTTCGGGCACCTCAGGATGTTGTTGAAAAGGAGAGAGCCCGCCTTGCCGAGTCGGAGAACAGAAAGCGACGGATTCTCGAAAATCTCGAGAGTCTCCGGTAGCGTCGAGCAGTGAAGAACGGAATCCGAGCGGCTTTTGCCGCCATTGAGACGCGCCTTTTGAAAGCGGCAAGCCCGGGCATCCGTCCGGGCTTGTCCCGTTTGGCCCGCCTGCTCCGCCGCCTAGGGAATCCGGAAAACGATTTTCCGGCCATTCATGTAGTGGGAACCAACGGGAAGGGATCCACCGCAGCATCTCTGGACGCGATTTTTCGCTGCTCAGGCAGACGATCCGCACTGTACACGAGTCCTCATCTCGACATTCTCGGGGAACGTCTCCGAATGAACGGAACGAGTGTTTCTCCAACACTCTGGGAGGCGGAAGAGGACATGCTTTATCGTGCGCTGCGGGAAGATCCGTTTCTCCGGCAGATGCCACCGACCTTTTTTGAACTTCTCACCGCACTTTGTTTCTGTGTTCTCCGGAGCGCAGCTCCCGACGTGGTTGTCATGGAAGCCGGCATGGGGGGTAGACTCGATGCCACGAACGCAGCGAAACAGGTTCTACTGTCCGTTATCACACCAGTCGCCCTCGATCACGAGGAATATCTCGGCACATCACTCCATTCCATAGGGATGGAAAAATTCGCCGTTGTCCGCCCGAGGACCCCTGCACTCTATTCCGGAGAACCCCCCGAACTCGAAGAACTCTTCCTCGAGCGGTGCTCCCTCGCAAAGGCTGAACCCTACGTGTTTCGCCGCACCTGGCACGTGGAGCATCCTGTGGTTGAGGAAGAGGGGTGTTCCTACGAGCTTTTCGGCCCGGGATTTGACGGAAAGGTGCTCAAGACGTCTCTCGTAGGAAGGCATCAGATCAACAACAGCGCACTCGCTGCCGCTGGGGCCATTCTCCTTGGACAACGCATACCGGGAATCACGTCTTCCAGTATCCAGGCCGGTCTCAAGGCAACGGACTGGCCTGGCAGAGGAGAATTGCTGCCCGGATCCCCCCCGATTCTCCTTGATGGGGCACATAATCCTCACGGCGCCCGTGCGCTTGCCTCTCTACTCCGGGATGTCTGGGGAAAA
Source organism: Aminiphilus circumscriptus DSM 16581 (assembly GCF_000526375.1). NCBI lineage: Bacteria > Thermotogati > Synergistota > Synergistia > Synergistales > Aminiphilaceae > Aminiphilus > Aminiphilus circumscriptus. Next base: position 707,788 of record NZ_JAFY01000007.1, read on the forward strand.
ACGCAGCCAAAGACGATCCTCTTTGCCGCCATGCGGGACAAAGATTCGAAGAGTTCCCTGGAACTCCTGCGCCCGGTGGCGGATCGTCTGATTTGTACCTCCGTTCCCGGCATGTCCCGCTGTGAAACCTCCGCCGTTCTCGTCGAAATGGCCAAAGCGGCGGGATGGACCTCGCCCGTCAGTGAGGAGGATCCTCTCCGTGCTCTTGCCATGGCCGAACAAAGTGCGTCGATGGTAGTGGTGTGCGGCAGCCTTTATCTTGTCGGTTGGATGCGCAGCCGGCTCGTTCCGGAGAGGAGGATCGACTTTGCCTGACTTTCTCATCACCTGGAGGCAGGAAAAAGGCACATGGATCCTCGACTGGTTTCCCGGAAAGACCTTTGCGAATGTTCAGGTGCATCTCTTTGCGAAAGGCCCTGTGACAGAGTCCGCGGAGGGCGACCCTCAACGAATTTGGCATGCCCTTTCGGGAAAAGATTCGTCTCCTCTTCTGGCACCGAGACAGGTTCACGGTGCGGCTGTCGTCGATGCACTTCCGCTTTGGAGCCTTCCACATCGCCCGAGAGCGGACGGCATCTTCCTGAACAGACCCGGAATCTGGGGCAGCCTCCGTTTTGCCGACTGCCTCCCCGTAGTCGTGGTCGGCAGTGTTCCGTCACTCTGGTGTCTACTTCTCCATTCAGGCTACGGAGGAACTGTGGCGAACATGGCGGGCAGAGCCGTGCGTCGCCTCGTGACAAAACACGGTTCGGAGATCCTTGAAGATGCGGTAGTGCTGCTCGCTCCATCCATCGGGCGCTGCTGCTATTGCAGAGACGAGAATGACCCGATGACGAGACGAGGCATGGAGCTTCTTCCTTCCGAGGGATGGGATAGGCGCGGGGAAAAGATCTTTTTCGATCTGAGACGAATCGTCGCGTTTCAACTCACCGCTGAGGGAATACGCACGGCGAATATCCATGATGTGGATTGCTGTACCAAGTGCTCTCCAGAGAGGCTTCACTCCTACCGAGGAGGCGATCTGCATTCACGTTCGTTTCTCCTGGCGGGAATTTCCGAAGGAGTCCACAAAAGGCGATACTGGTGGGAGAACAGTAATAGCGGGAATTTACCCGTTCAGTAGAAGATCGAAGGAGATGGAGCGTGGTCGGTATGGGTCCGGTACGTGTCGGCGTCGTCGGAGTGGGGCACCTCGGTTGCCATCATGCCCGCGTATATACGGAAATCCTGGGAACGCAGCTCGTCGGTGTCGTGGACACTAACGAAGAACGGGCCTGTGCTGTCGGCGAAACGCTGCGGGTACCTCATTTCTTCAGTTTCGAGGAATTTGCCGCCGCCGCGCAGCCCGATGCGGTCAGTATCGTGGTACCCACTCATGCCCACTACAATGTCACCCGACAGGCTCTTGAAAAAGGCATTCACGTGCTCGTCGAAAAGCCCGTCACTTCCACGGTCGAGGAAGCCGAAGTCCTTCTGCGAATCGCAGCGGAAAGAAACCTGGTCCTTCAGGTGGGACACATTGAGCGTTTTAACAGCGCGATGCAGCATGTAGCCAATATCGTGCATGCGCCTCTCTTTCTCCAGTCTCGGAGACTCGGCCCCTTTTCCCCTCGGATAAGCGACGTGGGAGTCGTCCTTGATCTCATGATCCACGATATCGACATCATCCTCTCTCTCGTCCACTCGGAAATCGTCGACATTTCCGCAATGGGAAGTTCCGTACGTTCCAACTTCGAAGACGTGGCCTCCGCCCAGATCCGCTTCGCCAACGGAGCGATGGCGCACATCCTTGTGAGCCGGGTCTCCGAAAGGCGTCTCCGTCAACTTGAGATCATGGAGGCAGAGCGCTATATTTCCGTCAACTATGAGACGCAGGACGTGTCCATTCATCATTGCGTTCGGGAAAACGGAAGCGGCCTTGTGGAAGTGGTGGAGCATCCCGTCTTTCCGAAAAAGGAACCTCTCAAGCTTGAATTGCAGCATTTCGTTTCGTGTGTTCGGGAAGGACGCCAACCTCTCGTCGGTATCAGCGACGGCAAACGCGCCCTTGAAGTGGCAATAGCAGTGCTTCGACAAATTTCCACTCCCGAGAAAAATCTTTCGGAGGCTGCAGTCTGACCCACCTGATTTCTCCCGATCCCACTCGCGAAAGAAAAGCATCCAAGTCGTCCGAAAAAAGAGGAGAAGCGTTTCTCCTCTTTTTTTTATGCTTTTTTTTGGTATGCTCTTGAAGGAAGTGGAGGTGCTTCACCATGCCCAGTGTGAACGTCCAAGCTCTTCTGTCCATCGGCCTTTTTCTTCTTGCATTGCTTCTTGCCCGAAGTGTCAATAACATCAATCGAGGAATCTGGCCCGGAGGTTCTGTCTGGGTTTTTTATTTACGTGTCCTTCTGGGGTTTGTCTTCACTGCTTCCATCGCATTCGCCTTTTACGCGTTTGCGGGAATCGACATTCTGGGCAGAAGGTAGGTCTCAGCGTGGTACGACGATGTGTTCTGTCTGCGGTAATCTTCTTACTGTCGCTTTCCTCGGTGCTCTTTGAACTCCCCCTTGTTCTCCACGGGGATCACGGTATGGCGCAAGCAGTTCCTCAGACCCTACCGGGAGCGAAACGCGAGGAAGCGGAGCGTCATCTTCTCGCTGCCTATTCCTTCATGGTGCAGCAGCGCTACTGGAAAGCACTGGATTCACTTGAAGTGGCACTGCAGAACAACACCTACCTGGTGGATTATTACCTCATGAAAGGGCTCATTTTGCGGCGGCTTGGAGAAACTGCCGCAGCAGCAGAAGCGTTGTCACATTACCTCGAGGTTCGCCCTGCCGAACACGCTCCCTCCCGTATTTTTGAAGCTCTTGTCGAAGAGGTGCGTTTTCTGGAACAAGCTCTTGACGGCGACGTCCAGGGGGAGCGTTTCAGCATTTTTCGCCACACCTCCGAAAGGGCGTTCGCCTTTCCCGGATGGGCTCCTTTTACGCCTCTCGGAATGGGAAAGATGACGGCCGCAGGCTCCCTGTTCTTCCTCGCAGACACGGAGGGCAACAAGACTTGGATCGTGCGGGAAGGAGGAGGATTCCGCCCTCAAATCCTCTCTTCGGACAGACCCGTCACGGTCATCCCGAGAAACGGGGGATCTTTCCTCGTGGTAGGAAGAAGCGGAGATATCGGAGAAGCCTCTCTGGACGCAACAGGACACCTCTCAGGCGATGTGACACCCATGGGCAGTTTGGGAACATTGGTCGCCGATGCCGTTTCTCTTTCGGGAAACACGTTTTGCGTCGCTGATTGGGGGGAGCGAAAACTCTCCTTTATCGATTTTCCCTCTCTCCAAGTGCTTTGGAACTGGTCGCCTGGGACGGAGACTCTTCTCCAACCTTTCGAACCCGTTGCACTGGCTGGACTGGGAGAACTACTGGCCATAGCGGACCGGGGAAGGGGACGTGTCCTCCTTCTGAATACACGCGCCAGGGCGGTCGAGGCTGAGATCGATGGATTGGAAACGCCCAGGGACATCGCATGGACCCCCTGGGGCAGTCTTCTCATCCTCGACGAGCGTGGGGATCTTTACACATGGAAATCCGGAACGCCTCCAGAACGCCTCGTTCGGTTAGAAGGCGCATGGACCCTGGATGTTCTCGACGGAAAGCCCTTCGTTCTCCACGTATCGGGGAAGTACCTCTGGGAAGGAAAGCCTTTTCCGCCTGTCAACGCGGGACTTTTCATGCTCAATCTTTTTACTCCCTCCGTGACTCAAGGCTCCGATCCTGAAGCCATTTTACAGGGATACGTGGGATTTCCCGCTCAAGAGATCCTTCGTAGACAACGCACCTACACATCTGCCGCTTGGATGGGAAAACAGCTGCAAGGAAACGTGCGCTTTCTTCATCGCTCAGCAATTACACCGTTGGTCCTCCTTGCTCCGGGGAAGACGCTTGATCATCCCGGAAGTGCTGTCCTTCAGGACGGAGGAGTTCTGCTCCCTGTCCTGCGGCGTTCCGGATGGGATATGGGCATTGTTCCCACGGACATTATCCTGGACACGGGAATACCTTTTTCCAGGGATGACCTGCGCCGTCTTCTGGCGCTTGCCCTTCACAACGGAATTCGGATACACCTCTGGGCGCCTTCACAAATTCCGTCACGTTTCCTTGCACGACTCATGCTTCTGACCGGCGGAAGATTGCTCGTCTCGGAAACGCTCGATACCATTGTCACACCGGATCCATTCGTGCTCGAAATGCGTTTCCCCCTGCCCGTCGACGCCTTCCCTTCGGGATATCCAAGCGGATCCATGCTTTCCGTTTTCGTCGACAGCGGTGAACACATCCTCCGGGATTGGTTTCCCTTCTGGCCATCGGGTCTTCGAAGCGCAGAAAATCCCCAAGAATAGGGGGCTCTCTTGATATCTCGTGCCCTTGCCGAAGACGGAGAGTAGAGGGAACACCCCTCATTGGGAAAGGAGAGACTCTGTTGAACACGTTGGTGCAAAAAGCACTCGAAGGGGATGCAAGATCCATCGCAAGGCTCATCAGCATTATCGAAAGTGAAGCATCCTCTGCTGAAAGTATTATGCGTTCCATCTACCCCCACACGGGGAAAGCGCAGATTCTCGGCATCACTGGCAGTCCAGGCGCAGGGAAAAGCACGCTCACCGACAAAATCATCACATCACTCCGTGATGCAGGAAAAACTGTCGGAATCATCGCAGTCGATCCTTCCAGTCCCTTCACCGGAGGTGCCATTCTTGGAGACCGCCTTCGGATGCAACAACATGCCACGGAGAGCGGTGTTTTCATTCGAAGCATGGGAACGAGAGGTTCCCTCGGGGGCGTGAGCCGCGCCACATACGAGGCCGCGCTGATTCTTGATGCCTGCGGCAAGGATGTCGTCCTCATCGAAACGGTTGGGGTGGGACAGTCCGAAGTCGACATCATGCGCATTGCCGACACGGTGTGTCTTGTCCTCGTCCCGGGCATGGGAGACGACATCCAAATCATGAAAGCGGGCATTATGGAAATCGCAGATCTTTTTGTCGTCAACAAGGCGGACAGGGACGGAGCTGAACGGGTGGTTCGCGAAGTGGAAATGATGCTCGACCTCTTGGGAGAAAAGGCATGGAGACCGCCCGTCCTCAAGACCGTGGCCGAACGTGGCGAAGGGGTTCCAGAAGTGGTGGAAGCCATTGCCAAGCACAGGGATTTCCTCCTCCGCAGTGAAGAGGGACGTCGGCGTCGCTGGGCAAGATTGGAGATGGAAGTAGAAGAAATCCTCCGTCGGGAAGTCGCCGGAATGGTTGAGCGTTCCTGGGAAAAATTGAAATCGCCCGATCTCCTTCTTGCCTTGGAAGAACGGAGAACCACACCCTATGCTGTGGCGGATGCCGTCTTCGAGGAGATGTTTTAAAGGGCGATGCCTTCTCAAAAAAGAAACGACATTGCGAAGGGAAGTGGAACCATGAACATCGCCATCGGGGCGGATCATGCCGGTTTTACGCTGAAAGAATCCTTAAAAAATCTTCTCTTGTCATTGGGACATCATGTGGACGATTTCGGGACCGACTCGGCGGAGCGGAGCGTCGATTATCCGGATATCGCCATCCCAGTGGCAGAGGCAGTAGCGAACGGCACCTACGATCGAGGCATTCTTCTTTGCGGAACGGGTATCGGCATGTCCATCGCAGCCAACAAAGTCAAGGGTGCCTACACTGCACTCTGTCACGGTGTCTTCGAGGCCCAGGCAAGCCGGAAGCACAATAACGCCAACATACTCGCGCTGGGCGGACGAATTCTCGGCGAAGAAATCGCATGCCAGATCGTTACAACCTGGCTTTCCACTTCCTTCGAGGGCGAGCGGCATTTGCGGAGAACGCGGTCGATTCAACACTACGAGAGGCGAAACACGCCGGAACATCCCGTTCAGAGAGTTGAATCGGGGCGTTTGACCGTGATGGATCACCCGTTGATCCAGCACAAGGTCGCCATCATCCGCGACAAGCGGACAAGTGTCAAAGAATTTCGGGAGCTCGTGCAGGAAATTGCAGGGCTTATGGTCTACGAGACAACGCGGGACCTTCCGCTTGAAGAAACCTGCGTCGAAACACCCCTTGAGCGAACCGTCGTAAAAACCCTCTCAGGGAAAAAGCTCGCCGTGGTTCCAGTGCTCCGAGCGGGTTTGGGTATGGTAGACGGCATCCTTCGTCTCGTTCCGAACGCCAAGGTGGGGCATATCGGCCTTTACCGGGATCCCGAGACACTGGAGCCCGTCGAGTATTATTGCAAGCTCCCGGGAGACATCCAGGAACGGGATATTTACATCCTCGATCCCATGCTGGCCACCGGCGGATCCGCCTCGGCCGCCATCGATCTCGTCAAACGCAAGGGAGCAAGGAAAATCTCGCTCGTTTGCCTCATTGCCGCACCCGAAGGGGTGGCGAAGGTTCGCCACAAACATCCCGAGGTAGATATTTTTACAGCGGCTCTCGACAAGCATCTCAACGATCACGGATACATCGTCCCAGGACTCGGCGACGCCGGAGATCGTCTTTTCGGAACGAAATAACCGTTTTCATGGCACAGATGATCGTACGGACTCTTTTTGCCGGCACCATTCTTTTCGGCTTGTTTTGGGGGATCGCGTTTACCCCCATGACGATTCGATTGGCTGCCCGTTATCGAATCATCGATCGTCCTGGAGAGCGAAAGACCCACCCCGAGGATATTCCTCGGGGTGGAGGACTCGCTCTTTGGTCCGGTCTCATGCTCTGGAGCCTCGTTGCCTGGGGGAACGGTACCATGTCCGTCCCTCTCGCAACCGGAGCAAGCCTCGTTTTCTTCGTAGGCTACATAGACGATATGCGTCCTTTACCTCCGCTTTTTCGTCTCGCCCTTCATCTCGTGGCCGCGTTTCTCGTTCTTCTCCCGCTTCCGCTGCCTTACGGAATACGCCTGCTCCTCCTCTTTTGGATAGCGGGATGCACAAGTGCCTTCAATCTCATCGACGGCATGAATGGTCTGTGCCTGACTCTCTCCATGAGCAGCTTCGCCATTGGAGCAGCCACCGGGTTCGGCAGTTTCTGGGGACTGCTCCTCGGTATTTCCGCAGGAATTCTCTTTTGGAATTTTCCCAAGGCAAAGACCTTCCTTGGTGACGGAGGAAGCACCCTCCTCGGATTTCTCTGGAGCGCTCTTCTGGCAGAAGAAACGGGAGCGATTTTGCAGGGAATGCCGTTTCACATGGTGGTGTTGCTCTTGCTCCTTTTGGGTGGGGTCCCTATACTCGACACATCCTACTCCATCGTGCGACGTATTCTGCACGGGCGTTCTCCCTTTTCCCCCGACAGGGGGCATTTTCACCACAGACTCCTCGATGCGGGACTTCATGGATGGGGTGTGTTGGCTATTCTCAACCTTTTGCACATCGCTCTTGTCGCCAGCGGAATCTACCTTCTCGGAGGAGGCCCTGCCTTGTGAAGCGGAGAAAAATTGTCTGTGTCGTTGTGGGAACGCGGCCGGAAGCAATCAAGATGGCCCCGATCGCACTCGCCCTGAAACATGACGAGACATTTCAACTCCATTTACTCGCCACGGGACAACACGCGGAAATGCTCCTTAACCCGCTTGCATTCTTTGATCTCGTTCCCGACGATTATCTGGGAATCATGAAGGAACGACAGAGCCTCGATCACGTCACGGCAACGGTCATCACCGGAGTGGGCGACGTACTGGATCGTCTGCGTCCCTCTCTTGTCCTTGTCCATGGAGATACGACCTCTACCTTAAGCGCGACTCTCGCGGCGTTCTACAGGAAAATTCCCGTGGGGCACGTGGAGGCGGGACTTCGGAGTCGTGATCTTCAGAGCCCCTTTCCGGAAGAGATGAATCGACTCCTCACGGATCGACTTGCCACATACTGGTTCGCACCAACCCCATTGGCGAGAGAAAATCTTCTCCGAGAGGACTGCGATGCCGAGCGTATTTGGGTTACGGGCAACACTGTCATTGATGCGCTCCGTGTTGCCGTTTCAAGAGTCGACGAACCATCGCTCGCTGAACTGAGACGCATTCCTGCGACGTGCCGGCTCGTGCTCGTCACCGCTCATCGGAGGGAATCCTGGGGGAAGGGACTCCGAGAGATTTGTACAGCCATACGACATCTCACCGAGAAGATCCCGGAGCTTTGGTTTCTTGTTCCCATGCACAGAAACCCAGAGGTTCGTTCTGTCTTCATGGAAGAACTCGGTGCATTTGACCGTGTCGCCCTCTGCGAACCACTGGAATATCCTGATTTTGTCTGGGCGATGAAACGGAGTACGCTCATCCTCAGTGACAGCGGAGGTATTCAGGAAGAGGCGCCTTTTCTCAAGAAGCCGGTGTTGGTGCTCCGCGAGGTGACGGAACGCCCGGAAGCAGTTCTTGAAGGAACTGCTCTTCTTGTTGGTACGGAATCTTCGCGCATCGTTCGTGAAAGTGTACGCTTGCTCACGAACCCTCAAGAATACGCGAAACTTGTAGAAAAACGACGCAACCCCTTTGGAGATGGAAACGCTTCGGAACGTATCCTAGAGGCACTTAAAAAAAGCTTGACGACAATTTCGCGGCATTCCGAACCACGCCGAAATCGATGAGGAGGTTCATCGTGACCACACAACGGCAAAAAATGCTTATCAGAGGTGCCACCCCCCTGAGAGGCTCCATCTCGGCTCAGGGGGCGAAAAACGCAGCCCTTCCGATTATGGCGGCCTCGCTGCTCCTTTCCCGGGAACAATTAATCATCGATCGTATTCCTGATCTTCAGGACACTCGGACCATGGCGGATCTTCTGGGACATCTCGGAGCCCAGACAACCTTTGAGAAGGGGACAATGATTATAGCGGCTCCGGAAGAGCCGGACTGGGAGACACCGGCACACCTCGTCCGGAAAATGCGAGCGTCTTCCCTGGCTCTCGGCCCCCTCCTCGCACGCTGCGGCAGGGCTGTTCTTCCCCTTCCAGGGGGGTGCGCCATCGGAGGCAGACCGATTGACCTCCACCTCAAAGGACTGGCAAAAATGGGCGCCCAGATCGAACTCGTCCATGGATCTGTCCATGCAAAAGCCAAGGGTCTCAGAGGGTGTCGTATTTATCTCGATTTTCCCTCCGTCGGCGCGACGGAGAACCTCATGATGGCAGCAGTCTTTGCCCGCGGACAAACCATTCTGGAAAACGTGGCACGAGAACCGGAAATTACGAACCTCGCCGAAGTGCTTCGCGCCATGGGGGCAAAAATTGAAGGAGAGGGAACCGGCACAATACGAATCACGGGAGTGAAGGAGCTCTCCGGAACACGTATCACCGTCATTCCCGATCGCGTCGAGGCAAGTACCTATCTCCTCGCGGGAATCATGACCGGAGGTGAGATCACAGTCCATCAGGTCATCCCACAACACATGGATGCCCTGCTTGCCAAACTCGAGGAAGCGGGGGCGGAAGTCTTCTGCACGGAAGAGACCGTTTCCGCCCGAGCCCCCCAGAGGTTAAGAGGCATCTCGGTGAAAACACTTCCTTTTCCAGGATTCCCGACGGACTTGCAGCCCCAGATGATGGCTCTTCTCTCCATCGCCGAGGGAAGTAGTATCGTTCAGGAAGGCATTTTCGAATCGCGATTTCTTCACGTCCCGGAGCTGCAGCGTATGGGTGCACATATAGAAGTTCAGGGAAATTCTGCGGTCGTCACCGGAGTTCCTGCCCTTCACGGAACAGATGTACGAGCCACGGATCTTCGCGCCGGAGCGGCTCTCATCTTGGCCGGACTTTCCGCGTCCGACCAGACTGAGATGTTTGGTGTGGAACATGTAGCAAGAGGATATGAGAAAATCGTCGAAAAGCTCGGTCATGTCGGAGCTCGGGTGGAAATAATTCCGTGTCCTGACGAGGATGCCTGACTTTTCGAACGCTCCTCGCCTCGAAAGGAGGAACTGAAGTGGCTTGGTTGGAAAGACTCGTCCGGAAGGCTCTTGCCGATGTCGAACCCTACAGACCCGGCAAACCCATCAGTGATGTACAACGGGAACTCGGACTGCGGGAAATCGTTCGCCTCTGTTCAAACGAAAACCCTTGGCCCATTCCGGAAGCGGTCAGTACAGCAATCCAAAGCGCTGCGAAGGAAGTGAACAGATATCCAGACCCCGGAGCATATTACCTGAAACGCGCCTTGGCGCGAAAGTGGGGCGTCTCTCCTTCGGAGATCATCGTCGGAGCCGGAACGGAAGGTGTCGTTTACGCCCTCTTTCAGGCCATAATCGATGAGGGGGATCATGTCGTCCACTGCATGCCCACCTATCCTCTCCATATTCTCGCCGCGAAAGCCGCGGGGGCGACATGTGTGGCCGTTCCTCTCACGGATAGTTTCACTCCCACTGCGGACATGATCATCGCCGCGTGCAGTGAACGGACGAAAGTCGTGATCATGTGCAATCCGAACAATCCGACGGGAACGATCATGTCTCGTAGCGAACTCCTGAGTTTGGCCGCACATCTGGAGGGCATGCAGACTCTCCTCGTCGTCGACGAAGCCTACGCCGAATATGTCATCGACCCTCGTTACGTCTCCGGCGTGGAGTTGTTCCGCCAGCTCGGCAACATCGTCATCCTCCGTACCTTTTCAAAAATTTACGGCCTTGCCGCATTGCGTATCGGTTATGGCATCGCTCCCAAGCCAGTAGTGGAATCCTTCAGCAAGGTCAAAAGATTCTTCGAAGTGAACAAGATCGCCCAACACGCCGCCGTGGCAGCACTGGAACAAACCGCATATATCGAGGAAATCCGTGACAGAACCCTCATTGAGCGGGAAAAAATGCTTTCCGTGCTTTCCGATTTGGGGGTAAAAGTATATCCGACGCATACGAACTTCCTGCTCCTCCGCGTGGAAGATGCGGATCTTGTGGCCGAAGATCTCCTTCGGGAAGGAATCATTGTCAGGCCAGGAAGCGACATGGGCATGCAGGGATTTCTGAGAGTCAGCATCGGACTTCCCGAGGAAAACGAGCGGTTTGCCGCATCATTGCGAAAGGTGATGAAGCGCGCTGGAAGACGCTAACAGGGAAACAACGACCACTGCGGACGTGCGAACGCTGCTCTCCCGCTTTTCCGTGACCGCTTTCGTCGGAGCTGCAGGTACCGGGAAAAGCCAGCGAGCGCAGCTAGTGGCGCGGAATCGTAGGATTGACATCATCATTGATGATGGGCTTTTGATCCGCAAGGGCCAGATTGCCTGCGGGAAAAGCGCAAAGTCGGAACGGAATCAGGTTCGGGCCATTCGTCGTGCGCTTTTTCAATTTTCCGACCATCGACGGGAAGTACGCAATTTTCTCGTTGCAATGCGTCCATGTCGCATTATGCTCGTTGCCACCTCGGAAGAGATGGCAGTGCGCATCGCCCGAAGACTGGGCCTGCCGTTTCCCGACGAGATTGTGCATATTCAGGACGTCGCATCGGAAGAGGAGATAAGCCGAGCCAGAAAGGAACGGATGCAGAAAAAGCAGCATGTGATTCCCGTTTCCCATGTCCAGGTACGGAGAAACTTCGCCGGGAAACTGGTCGGAGGATTCAAGGTCTTCTGGCACAAAGACAGACATCAGGGTGAAAAAACGATCGTCAGACCTCCTTTCAGTTTCCGGGGTGAACTGCACATCGAGAAAGAAGCCATAGCCCAAATTGCCACGAAAATCAGCGAACGGACGAAACAAGTGGCAAAGGTTCTTGATGTGCACGTGGGGGAAAGCGACGAAAAACTCGACATCAAGGTTCACGTGCGCCTTGCAGGGGGCAAGAGAAATTTCCTGGAGGTCGCACACTTTCTGCAGCAACGACTTTGGTCGACTATCCGGTATTTTTCCGGCATTGACGTGGGAAATGTTGACGTGAACGTTGACGAGGTGCAGCCATGACATCTTGGATATCCCTTTCACCTTCCGGGAATGAGCAAGAACAGAAAAAGGAAGAACTCTGGAGAGACTTGCAAGCCCAGGTGGCACAATGCACACGATGCCCCCTCGCTTCCACCAGGACCCGAACCGTCTTCGGCGAGGGACCTCGGAAAACCACCATCCTTTTCATAGGCGAGGGACCGGGAGCTGATGAAGACGCATCGGGAAAGCCTTTCGTGGGCAAGGCGGGACAGTTGCTCACGAAAATTCTCGAAGCAGCGGGTATTCCACGACAGGACGTCTTCATCACCAACATCGTGAAATGTCGCCCCCCCGGAAACAGGGTCCCCACCCTTGAGGAAACCTTTGCCTGCGACCGATTCCTTCAGGCGCAGATCGCTCTTGTGAGTCCCCGCATTCTGATCTGCCTCGGCAACACGCCTACCAAGTGGATCCTCAAGACGAGCGAAGGAATCACGAAAACTCGTGGAAAATGGTTCAACTGGAAAGGTATTTTCGTCATGCCCTTGTTTCACCCCAGTTATCTTCTGCGGTATCAGTCGTCCACTGTAGGCAGCCCCAAACACCTGACCTGGACGGACATCAAGGCCGTCAAGGAAAAATGGCTTGCCTTGGAAAAGGGAGGCGTTGCGGAAGATGCCTGAGGAAAATGTTTCCGTACCGAAACACGTGGCAATTATCATGGACGGAAACGGCAGATGGGCAAAAAAACGCCATTTACCCCGCGTCATGGGACACCATGAAGGTGTTCGCGCGGTAGAGCGGACTGTTCGGGCCGCCCGAGATGCGGGAATCGCACATCTTTCCCTCTATGCGTTTTCCACGGAAAACTGGAAACGATCTCCCTCGGAAGTGGGGGGGCTCATGGGACTCTTCCGGTATTATGTCTCCAGCAAGATCGATGCCCTCAAGGCAGAAGGGGCCAGGATCCGTTTCGCCGGAAACCTCGCCGCTCTTCCCGAAGACATACGACAACTTCTTCGGAAAGCGGAGGGAGAAACAGCCTCGTGCACTGCCATTGACATGGTGGTCTGCCTGAACTACGGAGGACGCCAGGAGATCTTGGAGGCAATCAATGCGTTTCTGGAGGACCGCTCCAGAAACACCCTCTCTGACTCCGAACGGCCTTACCTTACGGAAGAGTTGTTACGGCGCTATTTTTACCTTTCTGACCTTCCCGATCCGGATCTCATCATTCGAACCAGCGGGGAACTGCGAATGAGCAATTTCTGGCTTTGGCAAGGTGCATACAGTGAATTATATTTCTGTGACACCTTCTGGCCGGATTTTGGCGAAGAAGAACTCGAAAAAGCCCTTCGATCTTATGCGGAAAGAGAGCGCCGTTATGGCGGTGCTTAGTTCAAGGGTCAGCGATCTTTTCCCCCGCGCTCTGAGCGGCTTTGCCGTTGTGCTCATCGTCTCCGCCGCCCTCTACCTCGGCGCATGGTGGTGGGCCGGCATTGTTTCGTGCATCGCCCTCGTGTCTCTCTGGGAATTCTACGGAATGCTCGAACGAGAATTTCACGTCTCCCGTGGAATCGGCATTCTTGTCGGTATCGTGACGCTGGTTTTCACAGGATTGAGTTCACCTCTCGAATACTCGGTAGTCATTCTTCCTGCGTCGGTATTGCTCGTTCTGGCCATCGAGGTTCTGCGGAGACAGCTCGCAGGAACAAGCAATGCCATCCGCAATGCAGGAGGCACGCTTGCAGGTGTTCTCTACATCGTCTATCCTTGGTCTTTTCTCATCGAGATGCGCACGCGTGAATGGGGACTTCTGCTCACCGGGGCACTTTTGCTCTGTACTTGGAGTTGTGATGTCATGGCCTACCTTGTGGGCAACCGTTGGGGAAGGTTCTTGCTCTGCGAAAAAGTGAGTCCCAAGAAAACATGGGAAGGCGCTCTCGGAGGGTTTTGCGGAAGCCTGTTTACTGCGGGACTTCTTGCCTATATTTCCGGGGTCCCGCCTCTACCGCTGCTTTTCATCGGGTTGATCTGCGGTTTGGTGGGACAACTCGGTGATCTTGCAGAATCAGTCCTAAAAAGAGAAACCGGAGTGAAAGACAGTGGATCCATCATTCCTGGACATGGGGGTATGCTGGACAGATTCGACAGCATTCTTTTCAGCGCCTCTTGTGTGTACATGCTTTTCGAGGTGATCTGGAATTGATCGGGAATGGGTTTTCCAAGGGGATAGCCATCATCGGTGCGACGGGTGCTGTGGGAAGGGCTGCTCTCTGGGTTTGCGAGACCTATGCGGATCGTTTCCCGGTTGTAGCCCTTGCAGCGCAAAGCAACGTCGAGGCCATGGAACAACTTGTCGTCAAGTTCCGACCGAAACTCGCGGCACTGACCGAACCTAAAGCAGGTCGCCGGCTTTCCGAAAAACTTTTCGGGACAAGTGTTTCCGTGGCGAGCGGTGCTGACGCTCTCCTCGATGTGGTCCGACATCCCGAGGTGGAACATGTCGTGTTCGCATCCTCGGGGACGATGGCTATTCCGGCATTGCAGGAAACACTCCGTCTGAAAAAAGAAGCTTCGCTCGCAAACAAGGAGAGCATCGTCGTCGCAGGACCGTGGGTCATGCCTCTGATTGATCACCCTTTGCAGCTCCGTCCGGTTGACAGCGAGCACAACGCGGTCTGGCAGGCTCTCATGGGCGAAATGGGACATGAGAGAGAAAAAACAGCACCTTCAACAAGAATCGATCGTGTTTATCTCACAGCATCCGGGGGTCCTTTCCGTTCTTTTTCCTCGGAGGAACTCCGCCGGGTGACACCGGAGATGGCACTGAAACATCCCGTGTGGGCAATGGGAGCGAAGATCACCATTGACAGCGCAACGCTCATGAACAAGGGGATTGAACTCCTTGAAGCCATGTCTCTGTTCGACCTCGATGCCGCACAGGTGTCCGCGCTGATCCATCCCGGATCCAAAGCCCATGCGATTGTCCGTTTCCGAGACGGCTGCAGCAAAATGCTTCTCTCCGCACCGGATATGCGGATCCCCGCAGCCATTGCAATGAGTTGGCCCATCAGGCTTCCCCTGGCGGAGGAAACGGCACTGCCGTGTTTCGACATGGAGAACTCTTTCGAGCTGCGCTTTGAGCCTCCCGACACGAAGCGCTTTCCCTGCCTCGCCCTCGCTCAGGAAACGGCTCGGCGCGGTGGTGCTTTCCCTACTCTACTCGTAGGCGCTGACGAGATCGCGGTGGAGGCTTTTCTTGCCCATCGCATCGCCTTCCCCGATATTGCCGGTGTTGTTGCACGCGTTCTCGACTCATGGCACGACGGTGCGCCGTCTTCCCTGGAGGACGCACTGTCCGTCCTCCAGGAAGGACGGCGACGGGCCGCGATAGCATGCCGGTCTTGCAACTGATCAAGGAGGTACATATTTATGACGATCCTTGCGTTTCTTTTCGTCATCGCGATCTGTGTGATCTCCCACGAATGGGGGCACTATATCACCGCACGGCTTTTCGGCGTCCAGGTCCATGAGTTCGCCTTCGGAATGGGACCGGTTTTGTTCAGCAGAAAACGATGGAACACCCTTTGGACCTTTCGAATTTTTCCCGTCGGAGGCTTCGTTCGCCTCGCGGGCATGGGAGAGGAACGGGACAACGAAGAACTCCTTCCCGGAGGTGGATTTTTCGAAAAATCCGCATGGCAACGCTTCCTGATCCTCTCCGCCGGAGCAGCGTTGAATATTCTCCTCGCGGTTGGCATCACGGCATTCCTGCTCATGACCCGCGGTGTCATGGATTTGAAATCAACAACGATCGGCGAAATTATGACCGAATACCCCGCAGCAGAAGCAGGATTGCGACAAGGAGACACCATTCTCGCCGTGAACGATGAACCCACGACGTCTTGGGAGTTCATGGCCAAGGCGCTTCGGGAGGCAGGACACCAAGGCACCGTACGAATTCTCGTGGAGCGGGGAAGTGATCGTTTCATCGTGGAAACCGCACTGCGAAAAGATCCCCAATCCGGAGCTTTCCTTTTCGGCATCCGTCCCAGGATCATTACCTATCCCTTTTTTGAAGCTCTGGGACGCT
Source organism: Aminiphilus circumscriptus DSM 16581 (assembly GCF_000526375.1). NCBI lineage: Bacteria > Thermotogati > Synergistota > Synergistia > Synergistales > Aminiphilaceae > Aminiphilus > Aminiphilus circumscriptus. Next base: position 723,764 of record NZ_JAFY01000007.1, read on the forward strand.
CTTTCGGCTATATTTTCGAAATGAGTCGGGACATCCTGTCGGGTATTCTCTCGTGGCTTTTTGGAAAGCAAAAGATGGACGTTACCGGTCCAGTCGGAATCGCCACCATGGCCGGCGAAGCGGTAAAACAGGGACTCTGGTCTTTTCTTTCCTTTCTCGCGGTGATCAATCTCAATCTCGGCATTTTGAATCTGCTTCCCTTCCCAGCCTTGGACGGAGGACGGTTGATTTTTCTGCTGGGAGAAATGCTCACGGGAAGAAAATTTCCGGAGCGTTGGGAATACTATGTCCATCTCGCTGGTTTCGTCGTGCTCATTTCCTTGATCCTTCTGGTGACATGGAAGGATATTGTGACCCTTGTAGGTTCTCAATGAGCGGAGGTATCCTATGCACACCGTGGTGATCGGAGGACTTACCATCGGAGGCGACGCTCCCGTTCGCGTGGAAAGCATGCTGAAAACACCGGTGGCGGACGTGGCTGGATGCCGAAAAGAGCTGGAGGCGCTCCGAAAAGGTGGCTGTGAACTCGTTCGAGTCGCTTTTCCCACGAAGGAAACGGCACCGATGCTGGAAGTCCTCCTCCGTGACGCGACGCTTCCCCTCATGGCGGACATCCACTTTGACGCAGATCTGGCTCTGCGTGCGTTGGATATGGGATGTCCTTCCGTACGCATCAATCCGGGCAACATGCCCAAGAGAGACCTTGCCCGGATCACGGCCACTGCGGTTGCTTCCAAGGCAGTGATCCGGATCGGCGCGAACAGTGGTTCCCTCAACAACAAACAGATCGAAGACGCCCAGGGGGACAGAGGCAGGGCACTCGTAGAAGCCGTGAAAGAACAGGCCCGCCTTCTTCTGGATCATGGATTCCAAGACATCATTCTCTCAGCGAAAAGCACATCCGTCCGAGAGACCGTTGTGGCCAACACGCTCCTCGCGCAAACCTATCCCAGCTTGCCAATGCATGTCGGTGTGACGGAAGCCGGATCGGGCATGGATGGACTTGTGCGGAGTACTGCGGGGCTTTCCCTTCTCCTGGCTCAAGGAATAGGCGACACCTTGCGCGTCAGCCTGACCGGACCCTCGATTGAGGAGGTAAAGGCAGGATTTTCCATTCTCCGGGCACTGGAGTTACGGATGTCCGGAGTGACTCTTATTTCCTGCCCCACCTGTGGCCGGAAACGGGTGGACGTAGCGGCGATCGTGGAAGCCCTTCGCAGGGAACTCGACTCATTCCCCGAGGGACTCACCTTGGCCGTCATGGGGTGCGAAGTCAACGGACCACGTGAGGCGAGCCACGCAGACTTAGGTATTGCCGGCGCACCGAAAGGAGTCGTTCTCTTTCGCCGCGGAGAGAAGATCGCGGAGTGTTCTTCTCTGGATATTTCCCGTATTGTGGAGGAACTCAAGAGAGTTCTTGAAAAGTGAGAGGTGACGTTGCTCAGAGAATTTCGAGGAGGAGCGGTCTGCAAAACACTTACCTGGAGCAGGCGAAAAGCAAGGAGGAGCACGCATGGAAATTATGGAAAAACGTCCCATGGACATCTGGTTTACCGAATATTCCACGCCGAATCTACGACTCGGCCTTCGGATCACGGAGATTCTCCGCAACAGCAAGACACCGTATCAGGAACTGCTCGTGGCACAAACCAAGCAGTATGGGCGTATGTTGGCGCTTGACGGAGCCATTCAGCTTACGGAAAAGGATGAGTTCACCTACCACGAGATGATGGCTCACATCCTTTTGTGCTCCCATCCAGCCCCTCGTCAGGTTCTTGTCGTGGGAGGCGGTGACGGCGGTATCGTTCGAGAGGTGGTTCGCCACGAAATCGTCGAGAGGGTTGTTCTTTGCGAGATCGATGAGGAGGTGATTCAGGCCTCCAGAGAGTTTTTCCCCACGGTGAGCTGTGCTCTCGACCACCCAAAGGTACAGATCAAACCCATGGACGCCCTTGTCTTCATCAAGGAAAACAGCAACGCCTTCGACATCATCATTGTTGACAGTACCGACCCGGTGGATTTCGCTGTCGGTCTTTTCGGGGAACCTTTTTTCCGTGACGTTTTCACGGCCCTTCGACCGGACGGAATGATGATTATCCAAACCGAGTCCCCTTTCGTTGAACCCATTCTCGTCGGAGACAGCCGCCGCGCCATGGCAAAGGTGTTTCAGAAAAGCGCTGTTTGTTGGGGAGCAATGCCTACTTATCCGACGGGTATGTGGACATACACCATCGGCTCAAAATCTTACGACACGCATCGCCCTCTGCGAAATGCACCGGAGGGTGTCAGGTATTACAGTTCGGCCCTGCACGAAGCAGCCTTTGTCCTTCCTCCGTTTCTACAGAAGATGGTGGAGATCGAAGAATAAAAACCGATTGGCAGACAGATCGAAATGTGCTATAACACATCTTGTAAACTGACACAAAAATAGAGTTTATTTCGGGGAGGCACATGCGATGGAGAGTGAAAACCGCCCCTTTTTCGTCGACTCCGAAGTGGCACGTCTGAAGAGAGTGATGCTCCACAGACCTGGAAAAGAACTCGAGCGGCTTACCATCGACAACAAGGACGATCTCCTCTTCGACGATATTCTCTGGGTTGAAGAGGCCCAGAAGGAACACGACGCATTCGCCGAGATGCTGCGCGATGACGGCGTGGAGGTCGTCTATTTCAAGAACTGCCTCGCTCAAATTCTTCGCGACGAAGAAGTCCGTTCCGCACTCCTTGATGAAGTGTTGGCGCTTGAAGCACTAGATGTCCCCTTGAGCGAAGCGCTAAAACGTTTCCTCATGGAAATGCCCGGTTCAGACCTGGCAGAGATTCTCATCGCGGGAATCACGAAAAAAGAGACCCAAGCACTTCTGGGAGATCTGAACAGCCTCGTTCTCCGTGTTGCAAATGCCAACGATTTCTTCATTCGCCCTCTCCCGAACCTTTACTTTCAGCGGGATCCCTATGTCTTTGTTCGCGATGGGGTCATCATCAGCGTCATGACGTTCAGCGCCCGTCGACGCGAACCACTTTACGCACGATACATCTTCGAACACCATCCGTACTTTAAAGGAATCACCATGATTTTCGGCGGTGAAACCACCGATACCTACCCATACAATATTGAGGGCGGAGATGTCCTGGTCCTTTCCGAGGATACCGTTGCCATCGGCCTGAGCCAGAGAACGAGCCCGGGAGCGGCACAGATCGTGGGGCGGCGCCTTGCCCAACGGGTGGGTATCAAAAACATCCTTGCAGTGGATATTCCCAAAGCCAGGACCTATATGCACCTGGACACGGTATTCACCATGGTCGATCGAGATGCCTTCACGATCTACCCCGGCATCCGCAACGTCCTCGGCGTCTGGAAACTTACCTATGATGCAGGAGGCAACCTCGCGGAAATCACTCGCTTTGACGATCTCGGAGAAGCACTGAAGCGCACTTTGCACCTCGAGAATATCCGCTTCATCGAAACCGGTGGAGGCGATCCCGTGGCTGCCGCGAGGGACCAATGGAACGACGGTACCAATACGTTGTCTATCGCCCCAGGAAAAGTAGTGACGTATAGAAGAAATGTTGTCTCCAATCAGTGCCTCCGGGAACACGGCATCAAGGTTCTCGAAATCCGAGGCGCCGAACTCGGACGAGGGCGAGGGGGGCCTCGCTGCATGAGTATGCCGCTGCTCCGAGAAGAGTTGAAAAACTCCTAAGGAACACTTCCGTCTCGTGGGAAATTCTCTCAATTCTCCCTCGGGGCAAATACAGAAATGAGATCGAAAACGAGGAGGAGATGTCTCATGCCACAAAACCTGAAGGGGCGCAGTTTTTTGACGTTGAAAGACTTCACGTCCCAGGAGATCGCCTATTTGCTCACACTCTCCGCAGACCTCAAGGCGAAGAAACGAGCGGGGATCCGTGGAGAATTGCTGAAGGGGAAAAATATCGCTCTCATTTTTGAGAAACCCTCCACGAGAACGCGTTGTGCTTTCACTGTCGCCTGCATTGACGAAGGAGCACACCCCGAATACCTCGGGAAAAACGATATCCAGCTCGGCCACAAGGAAGATGTAAAAGATACGGCACGGGTGCTGGGGCGCATGTTCGACGGAATCGAATTCCGCGGTTTTAAACAATCCGTCGTGGAGGAACTTGCTGCCTTTGCGGGCGTTCCCGTGTGGAACGGCCTCACCGATAGATACCATCCTACCCAGATCCTTGCTGATTTTCTCACCCTTCAGGAAAACTTCGGCTGCTTGAAAGGACTTAAGCTCGTGTATTGCGGAGATGGGCGCAATAATATGGGAAACTCTCTCATGATCGGATCTGCGAAAATGGGGATACACTTTACGATTGCGGCACCGGAAAGCCTTTTCCCCGAGAAAGGACTTATTGAAGAATGTCGCGGTATTGCGGCCCAGACGGGAGCGGTGCTTGAATTTGAGACAAACGCAAAAAAAGCCGTCGCGGGTGCTCATGCACTGTATACAGATGTATGGGCCTCCATGGGCGAGGAGGACAAACTCGCCGAGCGGAAGGCACTTCTCGGAAGCTATCAGATCAATGCGGAACTTATGGCATCGACGGGCAGAAGCGACACAATCTTTCTCCATTGCCTTCCTGCAGTGAAGGGAAACGAAGTTACCGAGGACGTGTTCGAATCCGCGGCATCGAAAGTTTTCGACGAGGCGGAGAATCGGCTGCACACGATTAAGGCCGTTATGGTCGCAACCATCGGCAACATCTGAAAAAACCAGAGCCTCCGAAACAAATCCTTGATCCAATATGCACCCCTGGGGTATAATTCAATCCCGGGGGTGTTGTTGTGGTTTCTCCTGGAAACCTCGTGAAAAATTTACGCAACATCGACATTTCCTGAAGAAGAGAGGTGAGTTTATGACCGAGGCAAGGAAATTTCGCTGCGCGTCTTGCGGATATGTTTTCGAAGAGAGCACTGCCTCCACGTCCAAATGTCCGCATTGCCGAGAGCGTGTGCTCATTCTCCTTGAAGGCGAGCGCACACGAAAAAAACAGCAGTCCGGTTCCTGTTCCAGCGGGTGAGGTGTCTGACGCAGCGACCGTTGGTCGCTCGTTTTTTATTGTCAAATCGAGACAAAAGAGGGAGACACGCTCGCGAGAGATTTAAACCCAGCTGCAGCCTCAAGAAATGTCTTTATCTGATTTACATCTCCTTTAAGAATAACGACCTCGAGGCAGCGCGCCTCATCCATGTGCACATGGGTGGTACAGACAATAATGTCACCGAATTTATGCTGAAGATGGGTAAGTTCGTGAGCGACGTCGTGGTTGTGGTGGTTGTAGATCACCGTGAAGGCACCGCACACATTACCAATGCCCTGCTCCCATTTTGCCTCGCTAACAAATGCACGAACTATTTGGCGAATGGCCTCTGACCTATTGGGATATCCTTTTCGGGCAATCCAATCGTCCAGTTCGGTCAAAAGATCTTCCGTCATGGATACGCCGAATCGTACAGTCTGCCCCATTCTTCTGCTTCCCCTTTCGTCACTTTTCCCCGATAATGGCGAGAGCAAGTCGTGCAACAGGTTGGGCTTGTCTCTTGGCGGATCTTCTCCTCGAAATAACAACCACATCAAAGAGCCACCGAAGAAAAAGCTCGTGCTCTGTCTTGAAAACTACATTTGCTTCACAGAAATACATTTCTCATCTTTTCGTGTCTTTTTCTCTAGGTGCTGTGCGAAGAAAAACAAAAGAAAACGGAATATGCAAGTCCTGTGGCAAGAAAAGACCCTTCTTGGAGATAGATTTCGAGAAGTAAAACCTAAATTTTTATGATATTTTTCGCAAGAAAAGCTCAGCTCAATTGTTCAGGCCTCTTCATTTCTTCTTTTTTTTGGCATAAGGAATCTCTGAATAAGGCTGCGTCAGCCCCGCAGGGGGCCTCGCAGAGCCTGATGCGACCCGAGTCAAGAGAAAGGCCTTTATTCAGAGCTTCCATAAACAAAAGTACATATCGAACCACCCGTTGTCGAGAAAAACTGTAGAATTGTTTCTTTTTTAATTAATTAGACATGCTTTTTAATGCCTTTTATCTCTTCTGAAAAATTTCACGAAATGCCTCAATGTTCGAGAGTGAAAAAGCTCCTGAAAGAGCAAGAGACAATGAGAGAAGGGATGCGAGAAAAATGGGACAGGTACAGATAGTTGTGGAAGGCATGACCGCAAGTGGAAAATCCACTGCAGTACGTCTTCTCTCCGATGCGCTTGGCTTGGAAATCATGCAGGAACAGGCAAAAGACCATTTCGACCTCATGGGGCGTTTCAGCAGAGACCGCCGCTGGGCTTTTCCCATGCAGCTCAATTTTCTCACTACGCGCTTTGCCCATTATCTGATCGCGTCGGAGAGTGAAAACGCCATTCTCGATCGCAGCATTTTCGGCGACAGGGTTTACGCCTCTCTGTACTTCAACCTTCGCTTTTTCCCGGAGAGCCAATACCAAATGTATGTGAGTCTTTTCGATTTCCTTCTCAGCTACATCAAACTCCCCAAGCTCCTTGTCTTCACGAGATGCTCTTTCGACGAGACCATGCGTCGCCTCCGCTTGCGCAACGTGGCAAGCGAACTCGGAGCTGGAGAGGAGTATTGGAGCACACTTCACGAAAGTTATGAAAAATTGCTATACTCGCTTGAAAAAAACTCCAAGATTCCTTCCCTTCTCGTGGTGGACAGCGAAAGAATGAACCTGGTGGAATCCGAGAAAGACAAGGAAGTTTTTCTTAACGATGTCAGAAACCGCTTGGGGCGTTGAAAAACCGAAGCACTCTCTTTACTTCAGTGCTACAAAGTTTTTTCTGGTTTCCGAAACCCAACAAAGCGAAGAGAAGAACAAAAAACCTTGGAAATCTCTGAATAAGGCTGCGTCAGCCCCGCAGGGCGCCTTGCAGAGCCTGATGCGACCTGAGTCAAGGGAAAGCCAAAGGTCTTATCCAGAGCTGGCTCCACTTCCGTTGCGTTTGACTTGACAATCCAAGGACGAAAAAGTCTGCCTGCAAAATCATTACGGAAGAGCGTCGCGCAACGGCATCTCCGAAGCAGAGAAGCGTTACACCGCTTTCACCATGCCTCCGTCAGCAAGAATGGTCTGACCTGTAATATACGTGTTTGCTTCCGAACAGAGAAAAACAGCAAGACGCGCATACTCTTCCGGGTTGCCGTATCTTCCCAGGGGGATTTCCCTGCATGTGGCCGCATGGATTTCCTCGGGAGAAACACCGGCCTTTTTCGCCCGAACGCCGTCAAGATACTCGATCCGCTCCGTGGAGAACCGTCCCGGTCCAATGACGTTGACAAGGATTCCATCTTTGCCCACCTCTTGGGCAAGCGTTTTCGTGAGTCCGAGTACGCTCAGGCGAATGGAATTCGACAAAATCAGATTGTCAATGACCTGCTTCACGGAACTCGATGTAGAATTCACAATGCGTCCCCAGTGCTGTTTTCGCATGAACGGTAAGACCGCCCGTATCGTTCTCACGTAGCTCAAAAAATCGAGTTCGAACGCATGTTGCCATGCCGCATCGTCAAAAAGATCGAATCCTCCGGCAGGCGGCCCGCCTGCGTTGTTCACGAGCACATGAATCGTACCGTGAAGCTGCGTAGTTTCCTCAACAGCGCTTATAATGTCTTTCGCATTGGTGAGATCACACCGGATTGTGTGCACGCTATTCCCCGTCGTTTCCTGTATCTCTTTTCTCGCCGCTTCCAATTTTGTCTCGTTCGTCGCACAGAGGACGACCTTGGCTCCCTCAAAAGCAAACTCCTTGGCCATCGCTTTCCCGAGACCAGAACTCGATGCCATGGCAAGCACGACTTTTCCCTTCAATCCGAGTTCCATTGTTTCTCCACCTCCCATTGGTGCTTTCTTAATGCATACGCTTTCTGAATAACGCATTTCATACACTTTTATCGGAACTTGAGCCCGAAGTAGACTCCTTGATCTATGGAAGCTCTGAATAAAGGCCTTTCGCTTTCCCTTGACTCGGGTCACATCAGGCTCTGCGAGGCGCCCTGCGGGGCTGACGCAGCTTTAATTCAGAGTTGTGTGCGTCAAGTTGTGCAAAAAGGTTTTCATGGTGTTTGGCGGCCGTCTGCGGCGATTAGCCACACTTTTCCAAGAGTGCCTTTTTGTGTTCGATCAACAGGTCCATGTTGAGGTAGCGACTGGACTCCAGCCACGCCTCGTGGGTTTCGACGCACAGTGCCCGTATCAGGCGCTGACATGCATCGGTGTTTGGGAAGATACGGACGACCCGGGTCCTTCTCTTGATCTCTTCGTTGAGCCGTTCCAGCATATTGGTTGACTTCAGATGCTTGTGATGTGCTCTGGGAAGCCGGTAGAAGGTCAGCGTCTCCTCTATGTTCTCCTCCACCCAGTCAACAAGCTTCGGATATTTCCTCTGCCATTTGGTGATCCAGGACGTCAGATCCCGGTGGGCCTCCATAATGTCCCGGCGGTCGTAGATCCAGCGGAGTTCCTGGAGACAGTCGTCATCGGCCTTACGGGGCAGATGATCCAGAGCATTCCGCAGAAAATGGACGTAGCAACGCTGCCAAGATGCTTCGAGCAGGGTCTCTCCGATGGCCGAACGAAGTCCTGCGTGGTCGTCGGATACCACGAATTCGACACCGCGCAAACCCCGTAGCTTGAGCCCGAGAAGAAACTCTTTCCAACTGCTTGCCGTTTCACGGGGAGCCAATTCCACCGCCAAGATCTGCCGCTGCCCCTCCCGGTTGATTCCGATGGCGATCTGTACCGCCTGGGAACGGATAACTCCGTTCTCGCGAACTTTCTCGTAGCGGGCATCCAGAATCAAATACGGGTACTCTTCGTCAAGGGGACGGTTCGCAAAACGAGACAGGGCTTCATCGAGACCTTTGTTGATGGCGCTGATGCTGCTCGCGGAAAAACGATGTCCGCACAATTCCTCGGTGATCGCCGTCACTTTGCGCGTGGACACGCCCTGCACATACATTTCTGCCAGAGCCGCCACCAATGCCTTCTCACTGCGCTGATAACGCTCGAACAGTGCCGTGGAGAATTCTCCGTTGCGGTCTCTGGGAATCCGCAGTTCCAGCTTGCCGATTCGCGTGACCAGACTTCGGGTATAGTAGCCTGACCGATAACCCGTACGTTCTGTGTTGCGCTCATGTCGTTCGGCTCCAAGGAGTTCCGTCATTTCCCCGTCAAGGATTTCTTGCAGCACTTCCTTCATCAGGGTCTTCAGGGCGTCCGTTTCGTTCCCGAAAAGGGCTTTCATTCCAGCGAAACGACTGCTATGCTTCTTTCCGGTCATGGTGTATCGCCTCCTAAGGGCTCGGGTTGCTTGTGCGCTGCAGACAACCTACATACACCATGACCTTCTTTTTTTGAATCCCCCTCCGCAAGCACTTTTTGCACACTCTTTAGAGCATAATCTTATTCAGAGATTCCCTATGATTGATATCCGAGAGAACGGGCACGGTCTCGGAGCATAAAAGATTACCGAAAGACACGTATAAAAGATTGTTCGAGGAAACGCTCCGTTCCTTTTTCGCGGACAAACACGCTCTCAACGAGAAAGAGCAAAACTCGTCCCTAGGTCATTTTTCGAGAAAATAAGGAAAAAGTGCCTCCGCAACACGGGGGTCGTCAAGAAGCATCGTGAGGTTTCGAATCGCTCCTACCGGCCTGGCTTCAAGGATGCGGGAAACCCTTGCCTTTCCAAGACCTGGGAGAGCGGAAAGGCTGCTGCGCGAACACCGTTCAATATCAAGCGGATAGGGGACGGCTGTCAGTGAGCGCCCCCCCCAATCGCAGACGGCCACATCGAGAACATCATCCGGTTTCACGTCGTCGCAGACGATTCCCACCAAGAGCGGATAGCTTCCCAGACTTCTGCCGAATCCCACATGGCCAAGACGCTCTTCGATCCTTACGTTTCGAAGTATCGTCCCTTGAGGTGCCACTCGCATGAGCATAAGGGGATCCACCTCGGTCCGCACCCATTCTTTCCATCTCCGAAAGGCCCTCTCGTGGATGCGTGAGGGGGAGTGGCGGAGGAGTTCCGAGAGCTTTGTTCCGGGAAAAACCATGACCTTACGAATGTTGATGCGACGCACCGCATAGGCACTGTCCAGAAGTCGTCGCAGGAAACGCTGATTAGGTTCGAGATCCTCATCTCTTTCTTCCGCAAGTCCTACGAGAAAATTGAGTCCCGGCAAAAGAGAGGGAAGTCCCCTGGGGCGTTTCCGGTAGCCCCCAGCTTCGTTGACGATGCGCACGGCCAGGAGAGCACCCTCTTCATCAACCTTGAGATTGTTCGCCCCGCGAACTCTTTCGGAAAGGCTTTCCAATCCCAAGGAAAGGACATCACCCTCGGTGTTGTTCGCTGCAATGGCTGCAATCGCTTCGGCAGCGGCATCGGGAAAGCTTACAATAGACGCGGGGTTGGCATTGTCTGTGTGAAGGATTTCCAGACCCGGGCAAACCTGTCGGAATTCCCGGTAGAGCGTTTGAAGTATTTCCGGGGATGGCCGCCTGCCACCGGAAGCGGTAAACGATCCGCCATAGGCAAGAATATTTGCACACCTGCCAAACCGAAAGGCTTTCGCTCCCCATCGATTGAGCGCCCTCGCCTCCTCGATGACATGTTCCAGAGGCCGCTCCTCATAGGAAATTCCAGATCCTTCGGTACAAAAGCTACACCGTCCGTCACATCGGTCGCACCCTCTCGAAAGCTCCATTTCCACCATAACCCAAGGATACGAGGGATGGCGGGGAAGAAGAGCCGCTCCGGCACATGCCCACGGAAATAAATTCTCGTAGCTTCTCGTGAGAGAGGGATCGATTTCTCCGGTTCTCGCAAAATGAGCAATCGTGGCCTCCGGATCCCCCATGCAAATGCAATCTACGGAAAGCTCTTGGAGCAAGCGGGCGTTCTCGCCGCCCCTTAGAGCATAACCCGCCTTGATGGGACCACCAAGGAAAAGAACCCCCTCTCTCGGCAAGGCTGTCAATTTCCGGAGCATGTCCAGGGAAAGGGGCACGCCTCCGCGGTAACGTCCGGGAACCGTCATTCCTGAGATCACACAGACCGCGTCGGCGGAACGCCAGAGATCCGTTCTGGGCTGTTTTCTCCATTGGTCGCAGGTGATGTATTCCACCTCCCATCCTTCTTCGGCGAATGCACCAAAGACATAACGCACGTAGGGAGAAATATAGGGAGGAACTCCGAAACAAGCAGGCTCATCCACATATCCGTCGAAAAGCAACGCTCGCGCCAAAGTCACACCTCCCCTTCTCTTGCATATCATGAAGAGCCTTCCGATGTGCTACAATATGCCCCGTATCGAAATCGACCCCCTGCGGAGGTGTGGTAGTCGCCATGAGTGCTGAACGTTTTCCCGATCTTTCGCGACTCGAACGACATATCGTAGAATGGCTCCGCAGGACTGTCAACGATGCAAAGGCCTGCGGATGCGTCCTCGGTCTCAGCGGTGGCATTGACTCCGCCGTCGTTTCCGTTCTTTGCCAACGAGCTTTCGGAGAGGACATGCTGACCGTGATTATGCCGTGCCACAGCACTCCTGACGACGAGGCCGATGCGGCTCGCATGGTGGAATTGTTCCGTTTTCCCTCGATCCGGGTGGACTTGAGCGCCATCTATGATACCGTTTCGAACAGTCTTTCCCAATATCTGGGAACACATTCTCCCGAACTTGCCCTGGCGAATATCAAGCCCAGGTTGCGCATGATCACGCTCTATTCACTTGCTCAATCGAGAAACTACCTCGTCTGCGGCACGGGGAACAAGGTGGAACTTACAGTGGGTTACTTCACCAAGTATGGCGATGCCGGTGTCGATCTCCTTCCCATCGGAGACCTCCTCAAGGGCGATGTCCGCCGTCTCGCCCGTTACCTCGGCATTCCCGCTCAAATAATCGACAAGCCTCCTTCCGCAGGTTTGTGGTCGGGACAGACCGACGAGGGCGAAATGGGTGTTACTTACGAAGAGCTCGATTCGTTTATCCTTTCCGGCAAAGGCAGTGAGAAAGTGCGTGCGTTCGTCAATGAGGCCAACGCACGTTCGGAGCATAAACGAAAGGTCCCTCCTGTCTGCGATACCACTGGTCTGTAGTTTTTATTCATTTATATGACACGAGGTGAAGTCTATGTCAGGGCATTCGAAATGGGCAAATATCAAACACCGGAAGGCAGCACAGGATTCCAAGCGGGGGGCGCTCTTCCAGAAACTCGTCAAGGCCATTATCATCGCGGCCAAAGAAGGCGGTGGAGATCCGGGAGCCAACATGCGTCTGAAAGCCGCTATTGAACGAGCCAAAGCAGTTTCTGTCCCCGCCGAGAACATTGAGCGTGCCATCAAGAGAGGCACCGGGGAGATTGAAGGTGCCATTTATGAGGAAGTCCTTTATGAAGCCTACGGTCCCGGAGGTATTGCCGTTATCATTGAAGCCACAACGGACAACAAGAATCGAACCACTCCCGAGATCAGAGCACTCCTTACGCGGAACGGAGGCTCTCTCGGCGAAGCGGGGTGCGTGTCCTGGAACTTTTCCAGGCGCGGGGTCATCACCATCGAAGGAGGAGTGGACGAGGACGAACTGCTTCTCGCCGTTCTCGATGCGGGAGGCGAGGACCTGGCAAACGAAGGCGACACGTTCTCGGTGTACACCGATCCCTCAGCGGTGCACACCGTCGCGGAGGCGCTCAAAAAACAGGGATATCCCGTAGCGAACGCAGAGTCTCAGCTTCTTCCCAAGACCACAGTCTCCGTGTCGGAAAAGAATATGGCGGCAAAAATTATGAAACTTCTCGACGCGCTCGAAGAACACGACGATGTACAGAATGTCGCCTGCAACGTGGATATACCAGACGATGTCCTTGAATCCCTCGACGAGTGATCCGTGAAATTTCGCTGTCTCGGTGTCGATCCAGGACTTGGAAGACTTGGTTTCGGCGTAATAGCCCAAGAGCGCTCGACTCTGAGGGTAGAACGCTTTGGTTGCATTGAGACACCTCCTCATTCGGTTCTTCCGGGACGTTTGTTGTTGTTATATGAAGAATTGCACAAGATTTTCGAAGAACGCACGATCCATTTGGTTGCAGTGGAACAGCTCTTCTTCGGCCGCAATACCACGACTGCCGCGATGGTCTGGCAGGCCAGAGGAGTTGTTCTTCTCTCCGCTGCACAGGCAGGTATTCCCACAGTGGAGCCCAAACCTTCGGAAGTGAAACTCGCCGTGTGCGGCAACGGGAATGCCGAGAAGAAGCAGGTCCAGGGAATGATTCGGTATCTTCTCGGCCTCTCGGCTCCGCCAAAACCTGATGATGCCGCGGATGCCCTGGCTGTGGCGATTGCCGGGATCGCCCTGTGGCGTTGGAATAGTGGAGAAACTCCATCACCGTAGACGTTACAGGGAAATCACCGTTCAGCGGAAGAAGTGGTGCCGCAGAGTGCGAAGCCTCTCGCAAAAACGGACCTTGAATGACGCCGAAGTCGGAGGAAACCATGCTGCAACATCTTCAGGGAATTGTCGATTCCATTGAAAACCAGTACGTCGTTCTCGACGTGGGCGGCCTCGGTTTTGCACTTCTTTGCTCCAGGAGCGTTCTTGCCAGAGCCCAACGAGGGGGAAACCTTCGTCTTTACACGTCCCTGTCCGTCGCAGAGGGAGGCATTCTTTCTCTTTTCGGTTTTTCTACCCCCGAGGAACGAAAACTTTTCGACATGTTGACTTCCGTCAAAGGAATCGGCGGAAAGATGGCCATGGGGCTTCTCGGCACACTTGAAATGGAGACAATTCTCCACGCCATTCTCTCGGGATCGCCGGTTTTGCTCGCGTCCGCTCCGGGAATCGGGCGAAAGACAGCAGAACGCATCTGTTTCGAATTGCAAGAGAAGATCAAAAAGACGCCCTTGCTCTCCCAAACCATAGTTGTTCCCGAACTTTCCGGTCAGTCCACAGTGGCGGCTGCTGTTCTTCAAGCTTTGGAATCTCTTGGCTTCTCTCTTGCCGAGTCTCGGGAAGGACTTCAAGAAGCTTTGAAGAAAACGGTTCCGCCCGACTCTGAGGAACAACTGCTCCAGGCGGCACTGCAATCCCTCACGCGAAGGAGGTGACGACTCGTATGTTTTCCTCCGAAGAACCCTCTTTTTCTGCGCTCGAATCGAGAAACATCCCCGATCGACCTTCAGCGAAAGAGACACAACGTCTCGTCACACCTCCACGGCAAACCGAAGGGGACGATTTCGTCCATCTCCGCCCCAAAAATTTGCGAGATTTTGTCGGACAAGAAGCGCTCCGGCAAAAGTTGTCCATTTTCGTCACCGCCGCAAGGCAAAGAGGTGAACCGCTCGACCACGTCCTTTTCTACGGCCCTCCTGGCTTGGGAAAGACCACACTGGCAGGCATCATCTCCCGGGAAATGGGTGGAGAATTGCGCATCACAACCGGACCGGCGCTTGAGAGGGCAGGGGATTTAGCGGCGATCCTCTCCAACCTGCAGCCGAAAGACGTTCTCTTTATCGACGAAATTCACCGACTCAGTCCATCCGTGGAAGAAATTCTCTATTCCAGCATGGAGGATTTCGCCCTCGATATCGTGGTTGGAAAGGGACCTCTCGCACGTACCATACGTCTTCAACTTCCCCCGTTCACTCTTGTGGGAGCAACCACCCGTCTCGGCCTGCTCACCTCACCCCTCCGGAGCCGTTTCGGTATCGTCGAGCAACTTGATCTTTACACACCCGAGGAATTGGCCACCATTGCCATTCGTGCGGCCGGGACTTTCGGCGTTGCCATCGACGAGAACGCCGCTCTGGAAATGGGGCGCCGCTCTCGGGGAACACCCCGGATCGCCCTACGCCTCCTCCGAAGGATCCGCGACGTTGCGGAAGTACGCGGCGCCTCGGCCATAGATCTTCCAATGTCGAGACTAGCCTTGGAAATGCTCGGTGTGGATGACCTCGGCCTCGATGAAGGAGATCGGAAGTTGCTTCGCGCTCTGGTCGAACTCTTCGGCGGAGGTCCTGTCGGCCTGACAACGCTTGCTGCCGCGCTCAATGAGGAAAGCCAAACCATTGAGGACATCTACGAGCCTTTTTTGATTAGGAAGGGACTCCTGGAGCGCACTCCCCGCGGAAGAAAAGCGACGTCCGGTACCTTTGCCTACCTGGGGAAAAATCCACCAAGGGAGTTCGAGCAGCTTTCCTTCGCCGCTACGCTTGAGGAGGAAGAGAGATACGTCTCAAAGGAAGGGGGATGATGTCTGTGAATACGATTGCGAAACTTTTTCTCGTCGCGGGAGTTCTTCTGCTTTCTCTCGGTCTGCTTTTGCTTCTTTTCGAAAAATGTTCGATCCCTTTCGGAAAACTCCCGGGAGATTTCGTTTTCCGTCGAAAGAACATTACAATCGCATTCCCGTTTATGACAATGCTCATCATAAGTCTCCTGCTCACTGTAGGAATTAATATATTTTGGCGCTGGTTCCGTTGAAAAGCATTTCCTGCCTGGAAGAAATAGGGGTATTTCTATGCAGCGTCAAAACTTCACGATGAACTTGTTCTGGAAAACATGATGTGGAGGTCTTCCATGATGTACGCACATCGCACCTTCCGAAACGTGCTCCTTGTGGCTTCTTTTGTCTTTATCGTCGTCCTCGCTCCTTTCGCCGAAGGGGCGGAAAAAACGCTCACCGTAGGTGTCGCTCTGGACGTTACCCAAGGAACGCTGTCTTCCAGAAGCGCTTTCATTCTGACGGACAGAAACGGCAAAAAGCTCAGTGTGCCACGTTCCGTAGTTTTTTCCGTACCCAAACCGGGAACGATCCTCGTGGGAAAAACTTCCCTAGCCCTTCCCGTGAACATATCCGGCAAATCTCCGTTGACGTTCGAGAAAACTGCGTATCGGGGTTCACTGCGTCTTACTCAAAACAAATCAGGCGTTAATGTTATCAACGTGATCGGAGTCGAGGGCTATCTCCGAGGAGTTCTGAAAATGGAGGTCAATCCGCAATGGCCCTTCGAGACACTCAAAGCTCAGGCGATCATTGCCCGAACCTACGCGCTGAAGCATGTCGGACGACATAGAGACCAGGGTTTCGATCTTTGTGCGACGCAACACTGTCAGGTCTACAGAGGTGTGAACGCCGAGGATCCTCGAAGCGACAAGGCCATTTCGGTGACGAAAGGCATGGTTCTTACCTATAGAGGTGAGCTTGCTTTGACTCCGTATCATTCCGACAGTGGCGGTGTCACTGCGGATGTTTCCAGTGTCTGGGGAGGAAGTCACGAGTACCTTCAGGCGCGGGAGGAACCGTTCGCCTCCGGATCCCCCTATGCATCCTGGGAGAGCAGTTTCAGCGAGAGAGAGCTCGCCGATGCCATAAGAAGCCTCGGCGTGAATGTGGGAAGTATCATCTCTCTCATTCCGGAAAACAAAGATCCCCGAGGAAGAGTACCGCGTCTGCTCGTAGAGGGCACGACCGGCAAAGCGTCCGTTTCAACACATCAGCTCCGCATGGCCCTTGGACCGACCGTTCTTCGAAGTACCGTGTTCGAAATTTCCGCCAGTCCCCGAGGAAACGACGTACCTTCGGCAACATCCACTTTTCCCGCGCCTACTCCGGCGAGTCCGCCGACGGGAAGCGATACAAACCGTTCCCTCACCTCGGGAGAGGATCTGGTTATCGCCCTTACGCAAGAAGGGGCTTTTTCCACGGAAGAACTCATGGACATGCTCCTCCATCCGGAGAAAAGACAGGACTATGTCCAGAAAGCTCTCTCCAGGAGCAAGCGCCCTTCCCTGCCGGTCGTTCCAGTGCCTGAAGCGCCGGCTATGCCGGGGAAAACGTTCCATTTCAAGGGCAGGGGATGGGGACACGGGGTGGGTCTCTCCCAATGGGGGGCGAAAAGCATGGCCGACAGGGGATGGACCTGTACCCAGATCCTCGATCACTACTATCCCGGAACCTCGACGAAGAAAGTGTATTGAAGCCCGAATGACGAGAGACGACTCAACGAAATACGCGCTGCCTGCTCCGTCCCTTTTTGCGGCAGACTCCTACGAGTATGTCTTGCCCAAAGAGCAAATCGCCCAGAATCCGGTGGAACCGAGGGATCACTCGAAACTCCTTGTGCTGCAGCGAGGGACCGAAAAATGCGAACATCGTCATTTCTTTGACCTTCCCGATTATCTTGAAGCAGGGGATCTTCTGGTTTTGAACAACACGAGGGTTCTCCCCGCACGGCTTCTGGGCGAAAAAGTTTCCTCGGGAGCACATGTTGAAATCCTTCTCCTTCGCCCCGTATGCGATGACTGGACATACTGGGAAGCTCTCGTCCGCCCCGGGAAAAAGCTTCGAGAAGGACACGAAGTCCGTCTTGTCGACGGGACCTTTCTTTATGTGGAGAAAGTCCAGGAAGAAGGCATCAGGCTCATCCGTTTTCCACGGAACGTGAATGTGCGTGCAGTTCTCGACAGAGCGGGTGAAATTCCTCTTCCCCCTTATATCACGGACACCTCCGCGGAACGGGAGCGTTACCAGACGGTCTATGCGGAAAAAGAAGGATCCGTCGCTGCACCCACAGCGGGATTGCACTTTACACGGACATTACTTGAGACGCTCCATACAAAGGGAATCGAGATAGCATTCCTCACGCTCCATGTCGGACTCGGAACGTTTCGCCCCGTTTCCTCATCTGATATCCGGGAACATGCCATGCACAGGGAGTATTATTCCGTACCTCCCTCCACGGCAGAAGCACTGAAACAAGTCCGCCACAAAGGCAAAAGAGTCATCGCCGTGGGAACGACCGTTGTTCGCTGCCTGGAGAGCGCTTCCGAAACGACCCTCTCTTGCGGAGGAGACGGAGACACGGACATTTTTATCTACCCCGGATTCCGTTTTCGTGTCATTGACGGTATGGTGACGAACTTTCACCTCCCTCGAAGCACGCTGCTCATGCTTGTAGCCGCGTTCGCGGGATACGAGAAGACATTGAACGCCTACGCGCTTGCAGTCGCTGAAAAGTACCGTTTTTTCTCTTTCGGAGACGCAATGCTCGTGCTCTAGCTTTTAAGCAAGTGTCGCTGCGTTGCCACACCCTTTTTCCCACAGGGGGATCAACAAAGAATCTCAAGCGGGCCCACGGTTCGAAATCTTGCTACAATATCCTTGAAAGGATACGACCCAATCCCGAGAGGAGGTTGTGTTGTGTGGACCTGGAGTGCCCTTGTGCCACACCCTCCCGTTCTCATTCCTCAAGTGGGACGAGGCAGAGAGCGGAAGGCCCTGAAGACGCTGGAGGGTATGGCCGGTGTGGCGGAACTCTCCAGAAGGAACGTTCCGGACGTGCTTTTCCTCCTCACACCTCATCATGCGATGGAGAAAGGAATCACCATCATTCGAGGAAAATCTTTCCATGGTGACCTGCGGCGCTTTGGAGCCCCCGAAGTGGGGCTTTCTTTGACCGGGGAAACGATCCGCGTGGAGGAATTGTCTCGGACCCTTTCGACTTCCTTTCCTGTCACCGTGCTGGAAGGCGAACAGGTTGCGCTGGATCACGCAAGCCTGGTGCCGCTCCTGTTTCTTTCGCAAACCTGGGGCCAGGTTCCGCCGCGTCTGCTCCTTGCCAATCCCCTCGGACTCACTCTCCAACAAGCCTTCAACGCGGGAAAGCTCCTGAGAGACATACGTTTTCCTGAAAAATGGGCCTTGGTAGCCAGTGGAGATCTCTCCCATTGTCTTTCCCAGGATGCTCCCGGTGGATTCAACCCCCAGGGGGCAATCCACGATCAGGCGGCCCAAAACGCTCTTGAAATGTCCTCGCCTGCGCCAATCTTCGCTCTTTCAACATCGCAGGTCGAACAGGCAGGCGAGTGTGGGCTGCGTTCCTTACTCGTCTTTCTGGGATTTGCCCGCGGTGAACCCATACACACTCTGTCTTACGAAGCGCCTTTCGGCGTGGGATACTGTACAGCCTTCTGGCATGGAGAAGAGACACGAAAGGGGGGATGAGAGCATGACCGTCTCCGGATATGAGGTACCGCACCCCTACGTTCGTTTGGCACGAAAACAGATTGAAGCCTACGTGATGCACAAAAAGCTTCTTTCTGCAGAAGAGGCATTGCTTCTTTGCGCGGACTCGGCAATCTGGACTCCTCGACGAGCCTGCTTCGTTTCCATCAAGACAACGAAGGGACATCTGCGGGGGTGTATCGGCACCATACTTCCAAGTCGTTCCACTCTCGCGGAAGAGCTTCTCGCCAACGCCGTGGCCGCCGCCTCCAGAGATCCTCGTTTTCCTCCCCTGACCGAGGAAGAGTTGCCGCATATCCGCGTCTCCGTAGATATTCTTTCTCTCCCAGAGCTGGTCCGGTCTGAAAGCGAACTGGACCCGAAACGTTACGGTGTTATTGTGGAAAAAGGTAATTCTCGAGGTGTGCTCCTCCCGAATCTGGAGGGCGTGGAAAGCACTTCGGAGCAACTTGCCATCGCCTGTGCCAAGGCTGGGATCCGCACTCTCGAGGGAACGACGCTGTATCGTTTCATTGTCGAGAGGTACCTTGAAAGAGGCATACCCGATGAAAGCGTCTGAGGAAGAACGGAGAAGCAAGTCTTTGCCACACCGGAGCTGCCTTTGGTACGAGCGTGCCGGAGAGGACGCCTTGTGTCGCCTGTGCCCTCATGCCTGCCGTATTTCTCCGGGTGGTGTCGGACGCTGTCTTGTCAGAAAAAATGACCCGCATCACGGATTCATTTCCCTCAATGACGGACAAGCCGCGGCCATCGCGGTAGATCCTATGGAAAAGAAGCCCTTATATCACTTTCACCCGGGGACACACATTCTCTCCCTGGGAACCGTGGGATGTAACATGGGATGCCCTTTTTGCCAGAACTGGCCCCTCGCCACCAGCGTCCCCTCAGTGGAACTCGTTCCGATCGAGCCACCCGATGTGGAGCAAATCTTGCAGCGCCATTCCCTCCGATCCGTCGCCTTCACGTACAATGAACCCAGCGTTTGGTACGAGTTCGTGTTACGCTGCGCACAGTATTTGAAGGAACGGGGATATTTTGTTGTGCTCGTCACGAACGGTATGATGTGTTCCGCTCCTCTCAGAGCACTCCTTCCTTACATTGATGCCGCCAATGTGGACGTGAAGGCCTTTTCCGAGGAACACTACACATTCTTGGGTGGCAGCCTCCAATCCGTTCTTTCCTTCGTGGAAACACTTTTTTCAGGAGGTGTCCATGTGGAGTTGACGCATCTCCTCGTTCCGGGATTCAACGACTCGGAAGAAGAATTTGAATCCCTTCTTCGCTGGATCGCCGCTCTCTCGCCTTCGATCCCTCTCCACGTGAGTCGCTCCTTCCCGCAGCACCGCTGGCCGGGCCCCTCTCCATCCCTCGAACAGATGCAACGGAGAGAAAAACTTGCAAAAACCCACCTCTTCTACGTATATCTCGGCAATGTTCCCTCCATGGCAACAACCATCTGCCGCCACTGCGGGCATGACATTCTTACAAGGGAATGTTATAATATAAAAATGATGGAATTAGATGCATTTGGAAAGTGCAACTTTTGCGGAGGGAACAATTTTTTCCGCCTGCCTGGTTCCGTCTGAGTGAGAAAAGTGTTTCCGAAGACGGACGCGTGTGGGGTTTCGTTTGCACTTGCGACAGAGAGGGAAAACTTCGAAAAGTATAACAGAAGACAAACCGCGTGAGGGCCCATTCACCTACATCGAAGAAGAGAAAGAAGGGGACGGAAAGATGAGCATGCAGAGCATCGAACTGAACGGCCACTCCCTGACCCTGCAGGATGTCGTGCGTGTTTCCAGGGAGGATTTCCCCGTGTCGCTCGATCCCGCCGCTGTAGCCTTCGTGGAGCGAGGTGCAAACATGGTTGCCTCCTGGGTTCGTGACGGAAGAGTCATCTACGGAATCACCACGGGGTTCGGAGATCTCGCTTCGGTAGTCATCCCCCAGGAGAAAAGCGAACTGCTTCAGCACAACCTGCTCGTTAGCCATGCCTGTGGCGTAGGCGAACCCTTTCCCGAGGATGTGGTCCGAGCGATCATGCTTCTGCGGATCAACACATTGATCCGCGGCTTTTCCGGCATCAGCCTCCCCACGCTCACCCTTCTGCTGAACATGCTCAATCTCGGCATTCATCCGATCATTCCCTGTCAAGGCTCCGTCGGAGCCAGCGGAGATCTCTGTCCTCTTTCACATCTCGCCATAGCGCTTCTTGGTCTGGGAGAAGCCATGTACAAGGGAAAACGCCTTCCCGTCGCCGATGCGTTCGCTCAGACAGGGCTGGAAGCGGTGGCACTCAAGCCCAAGGAAGGACTTGCTCTCAACAATGGAACAACTGTGTTGACTGCAGTGGGAGCGTTGACGGTATACGATGCACTTCATACGGCAAAGGTCGCGGACATTGCCGCGGCACTTTCGCTTGAAGCGCTCCGAGGCGTTCCCTACGCGTTTGACCCTCGAACACACGAATTGCGCCCCCACATCGGCCAGAGACAGGTCGCGTCGAATATGCGCCGTCTCATCGAAGCCAGCGAAATCATCGAAAAATACAAACATGACCGTGTCCAGGACGCTTATTCCCTGCGCTGCGTCCCCCAAGTCCACGGAGCAAGCCGGGATGCGGTGGAGTATGTACGCCAGAAGATCGCGGTAGAGATTAACTCCGTGACGGACAATCCTCTCATCTTTCCCGCCGAGGAAGAAGCTATCAGCGGAGGTAATTTCCATGGCCAACCCATCGCCATCGCCATGGATTTCTTCGGTATCGCCGCTGCGGAACTGGCAAGCATTTCCGAGAGACGGGTGGCTCGCCTGGTGGATGCGAAGCTCTCCGGACTTCCTCCGTTTCTCGTGAGCAACAGCGGCCTGAACAGCGGGTTCATGATCCCGCAATATGTCTGCGCCGCACTCGTGTCCGAGAACAAGGTCCTCGCTCACCCCTCTTCCGTGGACAGTATTCCCACGTCTGCAAACCAGGAAGATCATGTCTCCATGGGGATGTATTCTTCCAGAAAGGGAAGAGCGATCCTTGAGAACGCCGAGAAGGTTCTCGCCGTGGAACTTCTCTGCGCTGCCCAGGGGGTGGAGTTTCACAAACCCCTTCAGCCAGGAAGAGGAACCCGTGTCGCCCGGCGCCTGATTCGGGAGCACGTACCCTTTGTTCAAGAGGATTGTTTTCTCCAGCCGCTCATCGAAGACGTGCTCCATCTGGTTCGCAGTGGAGAACTGGTGCAGTGCGTGGAGGAAGAAATCGGGCCCCTCTCGTGACAAGACAATCTGAAAAGACACGGTGATGCGCGTGTGTCATTTTTGCGGATTTGGAAACGTTTTTGCACGTAATGGCAGACAACAGGATGATTTTGAACAACGAATGGTGTATTTTTTAAGGGAGGGACTATAAACAATGGTACGCAGATTGGTCGAGTGTGTTCCGAACTTCAGCGAGGGACGACGTCCAGAGATCATCGAGGCACTGGTGGCACCCTTCAAAAAAAGGAAGGGTGTTTATCTGTTCGACTACAGGGCCGACGAGGACCACAATCGTCTCGTCGTGAGCTTGGTGGGTGAACCGGAACCGATGGAGGACGCACTGCTCGAAGCCGCCAGGGTCGCGATGGAAAACATCGATATGGAGCATCACCAAGGCGGTCATCCCCGCATCGGCGCGGTGGACGTCATTCCATTCACACCGCTGAAGAACATGAGCATGGAGGAATGCGTGCTCCTCGCGCATACCTTTGGAGAGCGTTATTGGCAAGAGACGGGCATTCCCGTGTATTTCTACGAAGAGGCGGCCCTGCGCCCCGAGAGAAAACGCCTTGAAGTTATCAGAAAGGGGCAGTACGAGACACTCAAGGTGGAAGTCCTCTCGAATCCCGAGCGGCTTCCGGACAAGGGGAGTGCAGCACTCCATCCCACTGCCGGAGCCACCGTGATCGGAGCACGCACCTTCCTCGTCGCGTTCAATGTCAATCTTGGAACAACGGATGTCGCCATCGCGAAAGAAATTGCCAAGGCTGTTCGCGCTTCCAGCGGAGGCTTTTGTCATGTGAAAGGCATCGGCCTCGCCCTTGAGGACCGAGGGCTCGTTCAGGTGAGCATGAATCTCGTTGACCACCGAAAGAACGCCCTCTACCGCGTGCTGGAGACCATTCGGATGGAGGCCCGCCGCTGGGGTGTCCCGGTGGTGGAGACCGAACTCTACGGCATGGTTCCCACCGAGGCTCTTCTCGACAGTGCCGCCTATTATCTCCAAGCTAACGGATTCGATCCGCGACAGGCGATCGAACTACGCCTCCTGGAAATGATGGAGGAGGAGCAAGCATGACCGTGAAACTTTTCCACAACGCCCGGATCTGGACAGCCTCCGACAGGGGAATTCCACTGCGCGGAACGGAACAGGGGAACGTGACCATCTGGGAACGTGGAGCTCTTTTGGTCCAAGGCGGAACCATCGCCTGCGTCGGAGAGGAGATTCCCGTTCGAAAAGCGTTGGAAGAGCTTCTCGCCGAAAAAGGGGATTCCGTTCCGTTTCAGGAAATCGACTGCTGTGGGCGCTGTCTTGTCCCTGGATTTGTGGACCCCCACACGCACATGTGTTTTGTCGAGCCACGTGAAGAAGAGTTCGCACTCCGCCTCGAGGGAACACCTTACCTGGAAATTCTTCGCCGCGGGGGCGGCATTCTTTCTTCTGTCAGATCCGTCGAAGCGGCGGAAGAAGAACTGCTCTACGAAAGAACTCGAGCAACCGTTCTGCGCGCTCTTTCCTTCGGAACGACCACAGTAGAAATCAAAAGCGGCTACGGTCTGGACACGGAGACGGAACTCAAGATGCTCCGCGTCATCGACAGGATCCGGCGCACCACACCTCTCGACGTGGTTCCCACATTTATGGGAGCCCATGCCGTTCCACCTCGTTTTCGGAACGATTCGGAAAAATATGTGGAACTGCTCGTGGAAGAAATGCTGCCCGCCGTGCAAGCACAGGGCGTGGCTCTTTTCTGCGACGTGTTCTGTGAAGAAGGTGTCTTCTCGGTCGATCAGAGCCGGCGAATTCTCGAGGCAGCCCGAAACTGCGGCCTCGGGCTCAAGATCCATGCCGACGAGGTCCACGATCTGGGAGGCGCCGGTCTCGCTGCGGAGCTTCGCACACTCTCGGCGGAGCATCTCCTCGCGGCAAGCGAAGAAAACCTCCGCAGAATGGCCGAGAAGAATGTACTGGGTATTCTTCTTCCCGCAACTGCCTACAGCCTCCGCAAGCCCTACGCTCCCGCACGGAAAATGATCGAACTGGGTGTTCCTCTTGCCATCGCCACAGACTGTAACCCAGGATCGTGCTACACTGAATCCATGCCCTTCGTCTTCGGTCTGGCGGTAATGCAAATGGGACTTTCCGTCGCGGAAGCGTTCGTCGCCTCCACGTTAAATGCCGCGTATGGAGTCGGACTATCCTCTGTTGTAGGCAGTCTCGATCGGGGAAAACGTGCGGATTTCCTCCTCCTGGCAGGAAAAAGCCCCGCGCTGTTTGCCTATCATGCCGGCGTTTCCCCCGTGGAAGAGGTTTACAAATCCGGAGAAAAGGTTGTTTGAGAATGCGCTCAAGCAGAAAACGGGCAGCTCTTTTGTGGAAAAACACTACGAGTTTCTCAAGTCTGAAAGGGGATGAACACCAGTGAATGCCGCAGACATGACTCTTTCCATGTTCTTCGACGAGCTCGCGTCCGATTCTCCCGCACCCGGCGGAGGGACGGTCGCCGCTTTGGGTGCTGCCGCCGCCGCCGGGCTTGTTTCCATGGTCGCCCGCTTGACCCTCGGCAAGGAAAAATTTCGAGACCATTGGAAAGAAATGGAGACGATCGCAGAAAAAAGCGACGTATTGCGCTCTCGCTTTCTTCGACTCATGAAAGAGGACGCCGACGCGTTCAACGAATTTATGGCGGCCATGAAACTCCCGAAGGAAACGGAAGAACAGAAAAAAACAAGAGCGGATGCCATGCAGAACGCGCTTTTACACGCTGCGGAAGTCCCCCTTGAGACGCTTCGCCTCTGCGCCGACATCGCACTCCTCGCCTTCGCGACGGCGGAGCGCGGTAACCCAAATGCGTTGACAGACGCAGGCGCCGCTGCTGCGTTCGCCCTTTCCGCCGCACAAACCGCAGCCTACAATGTACGCATCAACACAAAGGCCCTCCGGGACCAACTTCAGGTTACCCGCCTCGAAAAAGAAACGAAACAACACCTCCAGACAGTTCGAAAGTTTGCGCTCCAAACGACCGATTTCGTCGAAGCGCAGCTTTCCTGAGAAGAGAGGCTTCTCATGACCCTTGAACTCCGCGGTAAACCACTGGCGGACGCATTGAAGAGTTGGTGCGCCGAGAAAATCATCGACCTGGAGAAAACTCGAAAAGCACCTCCAGGACTTGCGATTGTCCAAGTGGGAAACGACGCTGGATCGGAGGCCTATCTCCAACAGAAAGTGAAAAACGGAGAGAAATTGGGTATGTCGGTACGCATCTTCCCTTTTCCGGCCACAACCGAAAAGGGAAAAGTCCTGGAATGTTTGCACTTCCTCAATACAGATCCTGGAATAGACGGCGTCTTCATAGAACATCCTCTTCCCGGGGGATGGGAGGTATGTTTGCGTAGTGCGCTGCTCCCGGAAAAAGATGTGGAGGGACTCCATCCTTTGAACCTGGGGAGACTCTATCTTGGTGAAAAGGGATTTCCCATCCCCTGCACCGCCGAGGCAGTGATACGGTTGCTCGAATGGTATGCGCTGGATCGTCTCGACGGCCTTTCTGCGGTAGTGATGGGACGGAGCGTTTCCGTAGGAAGGGCGCTGGCCCTCCTCCTCCTGGAAAAAAATGCCACTGTGACGGTAGTACACAGTCGAAGCAGAAACCCTGCAATGTTCCTTGAATGTGCCGATGTCGTCATCACCGCTGTCGGGAAAGCGCATGTCCTCGATGCGCTACAGATGAAGCCCGAGAGCGTCCTCGTGGACGTAGGAACAAATGTGACGCCTGAGGGGGCTTTAGTTGGAGACGCGAATACAGAATCCTCGTCTCATTTAAAAGCATTCTCTCCCGTTCCAGGAGGCATCGGCCCTGTCACAGTGAGTATCCTCCTCGCCAACGTCGTGCGAAACGCACTGTTACGCGCAGGGGCTTCCGCTCCATCCTCCTGTTACAGAGCGGATATTCCTTCCACACACGAACTCGCACGCGACAACACGCAAAACAAGAACCCATGAGACGAAACAAAGCGCCTCTCGAAAAGCGCTTCTTGAGGAGCACCATCTTCTTGTTTCTTTTGATCGAGGTCCTTTCCGGCAACGCCTTTGCCACAGGCCGACAAGAAGTTTGGGCGACGACACCGTTGCTTTCCCTCATGGTTCGCTTTCTCGGAGGAATCCACGTCTCCGTCCACGCTCTTTCCCGTTACGACGACCACGGGCGACTTATTCGCGTAAAGACGAAAATCCCTTCAGAAGCCCGCGTGGTGGCTCTCGACGAAACGGAAGCGGTGGAGTTCGGCCTTTCCGAAGGATACCGTTCCGCCCCTCTCTTCGAACGAATGCCGTTTCTCCGAAAGGAGGGTGATGCATTCTTCCTCGATCCAGCCACGATGCCCGCTCTCGGACAACGGGTACTCATCTCCCTCTCCACTTTCGATGCCGCAAATTATCTCTATTACCAACGGCGCCTCGCGGAATTCCAGTCACGCCTGGAAAGTACCGTAGGCGTCGGGAGACAACTCCTCGGAGAGATGGCGATTCTTGATCTGACCTCCATCTTTCCCCTTTGGATCGATGCGGCGGTACAACGCCATATTCGCCCCCCAGTAAACGTGATAACTCTCTGGCAAAAAGAGGAAAGCCTTGACGTCCTTGAAAAAACCATTGCTGAAGCGGAAAAAGGGGGCTGGATCATTCTCTATGACCCCCTGACCCCTTCGGTGGTGAAAGAACGTCTGCTGCGTTCCCCTAACGCGCTCTCCCTTGCTCTGCCCGATGTGGAACGTGTCGAAGATCTTTTCCTTTTTCTCTACGATCAGTATTTGGCTGTGTGGAATTTTTCGAGACAGCGATCAATGAGAACTCGCTAAGAAAACCAGTGGGAGAAAAGTTCCTCTCGGTTTTTGAGGAAATGGTTTTCCCGGAAAGGAGACGAACACGTCGGCAATGCCTCCTGTGACGGCGTGTTCGTCAACCCCCCGAGCAGTGAGTCATTGTACAACCCCGATTCGGCCCGTCCCTTTGGTGAAACGACCTATCCGGCGAGCTTCTTTGAAACCTCCCTGATGAAGCGAGGCAAGCAGGGAAGATGCCTCAGTCTCCGGAACAGCGAGGAGAAGCCCTCCAGACGTCTGGGGATCGTAAAGGATATCGCTTTCATAAGCGGCGATAGTCCCTTGGTTTTGAACTCTTGGACCATAGAGTTCCCTGTTTCTGTACGCTCCTGCCGGCACCAGCCCGAGTTCGGCCTTTTCCTTTGCACCGGTCAAAATGGGCAACTCCGAAAAGAGCACTTCCACATCCAACGCTTCTCCCAGCATATCCAACAAATGTCCTGCCAACCCAAAACCTGTCACGTCCGTACAGGCAACGACAGCTCCGAGCCGTTCCGTCGGAAGACACGCGGGAAGGTTGTTCAGCGTTCGCATACATGTCACCGCCGCATCAATCTCTTCTGATTCGACCATACCGGCTTTGATTGCCGTGACAAGAATACCCGTTCCCAACGCCTTCGTGAGGAGCAAGACATCGCCCGGCTGTGCGCCGTTCACCCTCCAGAGTCCCCTCGCATCGACATCCCCAAACACAACAAGACCGTATTTCGGCTCTTCATCTTCGACACTGTGCCCTCCTGCGAGAACGGCACCTGCTTCATCGACTTTTTTCTGTCCCCCTCGAAGAACGAGGGCAAGCTCTTCGATTGGTCTGCAATGCACCGGATAGGCAACGACATTGAGTGCCACCCGAGGCACGCCCCCCATTGCAAACACGTCACTGAGCGCATTGGCCGCAGCGATTTCACCCCACACTTCCGGATCGTCCACTACGGGAGTGATGAAATCCACCGTGAGAATTCCGATGCGGCCATTGCCCAGATCCCAGAGGGCCGCATCCTCACCGTGATCCCAGCCGGAAAGAAGCCTTTCGTGCTCCGGTTTCCTCAAGCCGCCAAGAATCAAGGACAGGTCCGCCGGACCTATCTTGGCTGCTCACCCACTTGTTCTGGCAAGTTCAGAAAGTCTCACGAGTTTCACCTCCCTTCAGGAAAGGGAACATCGCCCCCGCGACGAAGGTGTACCACGTCCGCTGCGGGAAAGAGACGCCTTCCCTGGGACGTCTCGACTACGAGCGTGCCCTCGCCGGTCACATCCATCGCCGTTCCCTGAATGACCTCGTCTCCGGTGAGAACACTGACGGCGGAGCCGATGGTCTCGCATTTCCTCCGATAGGCTTCGACCAGCTCCAGGGCACCCCTCGGTTCGCACAAATGTTGGAATTCTTCATAAAAGCGGCGAACTATCGCTGCGGCAAGGGCGTTTTTCGGTATGTTCCGCTCCGTCGCTTCCTCAATCGACGTCACGCGCTGTCGCAAGTCTTCCGGCAGATGCTCAGGGGAAAGAGAAAGGTTGATACCCAGGCCGATCACTGCATAATGCACTCTGTCAGGCTCAATAGCGGCTTCGCAGAGAATACCGCAGAGTTTACGCCCCCTCCACAGCACGTCGTTCGGCCATTTCAACGTGGCGGATACGTCCAAAAGCTCTTCGAGCGTGTCCCTGACGGCAAGTCCCGTTGCAAGACTTAGAAGTTGCAGCTCGTTCATACGCAACGATGGCCGTAAAAGGAAGGAAAAATACAGGCCCTTTCCGCGAGGCGATTCCCAGCTTCTGCCCAGTCGCCCACGCCCTTGGGTTTGTTCGTCGGCGAAAACGAGAAGTCCCTGTTCCGCACCGTCACGAGCGAATTCCTTCACAACAAATTGCGTTGAAGCGATGCGTTCAAATGCCAAGGTCGGGTGCCCGAAAGGAATGTCACCCAAAAGACTCTCGATCCAAGAAGGACTGATGCGGGTTTCTCCAGCACTTTGGAAGCGATATCCCCTTTGGGGAAGCGACTCCACGGGAAACCCCTCTTCCCGAAGTCCCTCCACGGCTTTGGACACAGCCTGACGGCTCACATTCACGTGTCCGCACAACTCGGCTCCCGAAACAATCGTGTCGGGATGCCGGAGCAGGTATTCCACGAGAGCTCTTTTCGTCGAATTTGTCCGCAGCAACGGCATCTCTCCCGTTTCTTGGTCTCGCGACGATGATATAATGAAAAACAAGAGATCACAATGCACCTCGAGGAGGAAGGATAATGGCCATTATCTCCACCACCACGATTTTGGAGGAACTGCGATCGTTGTTACGCGATCTGCAGGACAGTCTTTGACCTGCCTGCATTGAACGAACGCATGGAGCGTCTTCTCGCGAAAACCGCCGAACCGAATTTCTGGAGTACTGCCGACGCTCACGTGACGAGTCGCGAATTGGCTCGTCTCCAGGATAAAAAAACACAATTTGAAAGTCTTGCTTCCGAAGTGGAAGAGCTTGATTTTCTTGCATCCCTGATCGCAGAAACGCCGGATCCGGAGTTGGAAGCGGAATTTTACACCCGCTCGACTGCACTGAGGCAAAACGCCAAACGGGAGCAGCTCCAATTGCTCATGAACGACGAATACGACGAGAGCAACGCTCTCGTCAGCGTACACCCCGGTGCAGGAGGTCTGGATTCCCAGGATTGGGCGGAGATTCTTTACCGTATGTATCTTCGTTGGGGAGAGGCTCAGGGATTTTCCCTCAAAATTCTCGAACTTCTGCAGGATATGGAAGCGGGCATCAAAAGCGTCACGTTGTTGGTTAAAGGGCGCTATGCCTACGGCTATCTAAAGGCAGAAAGAGGAGTGCATCGGCTGGTACGCATTTCCCCCTTCGACGCAGCAAAGCGGAGACACACGAGTTTTGCCTCTGTCGATGTTTCTCCGGAACTCCCGGAGGATGTGGAGATCGATATTCGAATGGAAGACCTGAAGCTCGACACGTTCAGAGCCAGTGGTGCCGGGGGCCAATACGTGAATATGACCGACTCGGCGGTCCGTATCACACACCTTCCGACGGGTATTGTCGTCAGCTGTCAGGACGAACGATCCCAACACATGAATCGTGCTGTGGCCATGCAGATCCTCAAGTCGCGGTTGTTTGAAATGCAACTCCGGGAGCGCCAGGAGAAACTTGAGGCGCTCCAAGGCGAGAAGAAAGACATCGAGTGGGGAAGTCAGATCCGTTCTTATGTGCTTCATCCATACACCCTGGTTAAAGACCACCGAACTAATTATGAGACAGGAAATGTGCAGGCCGTCCTGGACGGTGATATTCAGGATTTTATCATGGCCTATCTGCGCTGGAAAAAAACGCGATGACCTGCGGTGATTCCTGGGGTACCAAAAGCCTCCAACCCGGAATTGTCCCGTATGGAGGGAAGGGGCAGGGGAGTCTTTTCGATCCGCCGAAACGAGGAAATTACACATCAATGACAGAAAGGAGTATCTCATGACCTTCAGAAAGATGCTCCGAGGAATAGTCTTGTTCATGATCCCCCTCCTGGCGATACTTACGGCGGAAGAAGTTCTTCCCTTGCCGGTTTTGGCCTCTCCGCCCGCTTTTGACGCGGGAATACCCACACTTCCGATCACTTTGGTGAAGCCAGGCATGAAAGGGATCGCACGTACGGTTCTCCAGGGAAGGGAGATCGTCTCGTTTCCCCTGGAGATCCTGAGTGTGATCGAACGAAAGGGAACCCCGCGACATCTCATTCTCGTTCGAGCATCAGGCCCTTTGATGGAAAGAACGGGAGGCATCGCCGCAGGCATGAGCGGGAGCCCCGTTTTCGTGGAGGGGAAACTCGTCGGTGCCATTGGATATGGCTGGGATTTCAGCGATCATCGAATTGGTCTTGTTACACCGATCGAAGACATGGCTTCCGTGTGGGACTGGCCGGAGCGTCTTCCGCCTTTTTCTCGACCGTTACCGCAAGGGCTTACTCTTTTTACCTCCGAAGACAAAGTACCCGAGGAAAACGCCTCGCCGAATCCGGGGGAAAAAGAACCTGACGAAAATGAAAACAATAACGACGTGGACTCGATGGAGGAGGAAAACTCGGATCGGCAAGACACATCTCTTTCATTCCCCTTTGGCGCGAAAGATCCCATTCTTCTGGAAGTGACGCGTGAGGAGACCAACGTAAACGTAAACAGGATACTCCGCGAACGCGCCGCACCTCTTCTTGTCGATGGGCTCAGCCCGAGGGCGGCCAAATCTTTGGAGACGGATTTAGGCACCAGGATTCTCGCCATGGGCACGGGAAGCGGCGGAAGTGACCTTCCCGTAGAGTACGATGCACACATGACCCCTGGAGATGCCATCGGCGTTCTGCTCGCTTGGGGAGACATTACCATCGGCGCCACCGGCACCCTTACGGCGGTGGGGAAAGATGGACGCTTTCTTGGCTTCGCCCATCCTTTCCTGAACCGGGGAGCCGTTGTCTTTCCAGTGACAAAAGCCTGGGTCCACGATGTCATTCCCAGCCTGGAGTCTCCCTTCAAACTAGGCTCGCCCCAGGCAATCGTAGGAACTGTTACCCAGGATCGCCCACAGGCCATCGGTGGACGTATCGGATATTTCGCTCCTTCCGTGTCGTTCACGGTGACCGTCCGGAACCAGGAGACGAAGAAAAGTGTCATCAAAAGATTCCACGTGGTGGACGATCCTTTTCTCGTGGCAAAAATCGCTCCTGCGGCAATGCTCGGCATTGTGGACGACGAATGGGGCAGGGTAGGGCAGGGAACAGCCCATGTGACCGTTTCGATCTCCGGAGGCGGGCTCGAAAAGGGGTGGACGCGAGCGAACATGTTCTTCTCTCCCGAGGATCTCGCTAGGGATACCATAAAGGAATTCTCCGATCTGGTGGATATTTTTTCCACGAATGAATTCCTGGAGGTAAAGCCCCTGGGATTTCGGATCGACGTGGAATTAACGCAGGCTCCTCGCGTGCTTTTCATTGAGGATGTGGAGATCGACCCGAAAGAAGCCGCCCCCGGAAGCGACGTGACCATAACCGTGAAATTACGTCCCTACCGAAGGAACCCACTGACGAAGACGTTTACCCTGAGGGTGCCCGAAGGCGCCCAGGGGACATGTGACGTTCTCGTCCGGGGTGGGGGCATCGCAGAACCCGAACAAGAGTCCATCCTGCAAGGATGGAGGTCCATCGCTGCCTTCGAAGAGCTGCTCAGCGAACTGAACGCGAAGGAATCGAACAACGAACTCGTAGTGGAACTCCTCGCCAAGGTCGAGGAGCCTTCTCAGGACAAGATGGAAGAGGAGGAACCAAAACTTCTCAGTGAAATCAAGGCACGAAGGATGAAGGAAGGAACATTGCGTCTCTTCAAGTCGAATTATTATGTAGAAGGGCTCATGCGACGCGTTCTTCACGTGAGGCCCGAAAACGGCGCGACCGATTCCGGTCAGTAGTCAAAAGCCTCGTCGAGAGCCGATCATGTCATTCTTCGCCTGGATTGGAAGATGGCTTCTTCGGTTTTGGGGGGATTTGGGCGCCTTCGCTCTTTACGGCTGCCGTATGGCCTGTGGGATTTTTGGAGGTCGTTGGGGAAGAAGAGAATTCTTCGAACAGCTCGATCGCATCGGTGTGGGGTCTCTTTCCATGGTGGCCGTGACGAGCGCCTTCTCTGGAATGGTCATGGCCGTACAGACCCTTGACCAGTTCGTTCGTTTCGGGGCAACGCAATATATCGGGGGCGTCATTGCCATCACCATGGTGCGGGAAATGTCTCCGGTCCTTACGGGTCTTGTCGTCGCAGGACGCGTCGGCGCCGCAATGGCCGCCGAGATCGGTTCCATGAAAGTGACGGAACAGCTGGATGCCCTTCGGGGATTCGGGCTCGATGATGTGTCCTTTGTCGGATCGCCGCGTCTTCTCGCCAGTTGTATCATGTTACCGGTGCTCACCGTTTTCTCCTTCGCCATCAGCATCCTTGGCGCCTATTTGTACGTGAGCACTCATGGTGTCAGCGCATTTGTGTTCCGCCGTTCCGTTGCAGTCATGCTCGAACCGCTCGATCTTTACGGTGGCGTGACGAAGGGGTTCGTCTTCGGCCTTCTCATTGCCGTCTCCTCCTGCTCCGAAGGTTTCCGTGCGGAGACAGGGGCTCGAGGTGTTGGAATCGCCACGACGAGTGCCGTCATTTGGAGCAACATGCTCATCCTCGCCTTCAACTATTTTCTATCCACGCTCTTCTTCGGTGGAATGCCCCGGGGAGGGTGAGACCATGAAACACCTTGTCCAGTTGCAGGACGTAACCATGTCTTTCGGGACCAAGCGTGTTCTCTCGGGGGTAAACATGTCCATCGCGCCCGGAGGCATCACAGCTCTCATGGGCGCCTCCGGATGCGGAAAAACGACCGTTCTCCGTCTGATTGCGGGACTCCTCGGCATTCAAGGCGGCACCCTCTTTCTTTTCGGGACGCAGCTTGATATCGAGACCAATCCGGACGTAATCGTCGCACTCCGCAAGCGTATGGGTATCGTTTTCCAGAGCAGCGCACTTTTCGATTCTCTCACCGTTGGAGAAAACGTGCGCTTCCCTCTGAAGTTCTGCCTCGGCATTACCGATGAAAGCGAACTTGGCGCCCGGGTCGAACGTATGCTTTCCCAAGTCGAACTGGAGGGAATCGAGAAACTGTATCCCTCCGAACTTTCCGGGGGAATGCGCCGACGGGTTGCCATCGCCAGATCACTCGTCTATGATCCTGAATTGCTCCTCCTTGACGAACCGACCACAGGGCTCGACCCGATGACGGCACGACACATCGACCGCCTGGTGGCCAGTCTCGGTCGGAGGTCCGGAGCAGGCGTTCTCCTGGTCACCCACGACCTCGTCTCAGCTCTCGGTGTGGCCGACACGATACTGCTCATGGAAGAGGGACAAATCGCCTGGAGTGGCACGCCAGAGGAATGGCATGCCACCGATGATGTCTGTGTCAGATTCTTCTCCAAGGGAATGATTCCTGTCACAAAGGGGGGAGAAGAACCATGGAACGGGAACTGAAGGCGGGACTCCTTGTCTTTTCCGCTCTTGTTCTTTTCGGTGCTCTGGTATTTGTCACGGGAGGCGCTTTGTTCGGACGAAAGGGGTATTCTTTCTCCGTGCTGTTTCCCGACGCAGGAGGACTCCAGGTGGGTGCTCCGGTTTTTGTCTCCGGTGTGGAACTCGGCCAGGTTCAGGCACTTCGCCTGACGCCGGAAGGCGTTTTCGTCGTCGTGTCGCTCCCTCCCGAAGTAGCCATTCCCGAGGACAGTGTCTTCTCCATAGGCAAGAGCGGATTGTTGGGAGATGCGAGCATAAAGGTCGTACGCGGCGGAGCGGAGCGCATGGTCTCTTCGGATGAAACCGTCACAGGGCATCTTCCTCCGTCTTTCGAAGAGGCCCTTGAAGAAATCCGGGGAGATTTCCTCGAAGTACGACGGACTTTCGCGTACATCAACGACATCCTTGGGGATTCAGAGCGGCGAAGCGCCATGAAAGACATGCTGGACGCTCTTCCAGAACTTGTCGAGGAAGGAAGAACTACGTTCGGCACAATCGGCGACGCTGCACAAGACGCACGTCATTTCCTCTCCCGTGCCGAGGAAGAACTCCAGGACGTCTCGGGCAAACTCTCCGTCCTTCTGGAGAACGTGGACGCATCCGTACGTGAAAACAAGGACGTGTTTGCGGAGACACTCCGCCATATTCGAAACGTGGCAACACAACTCGACGATGTCCTGAGAGATTTCAACGAAGACAGTCTTTCCGGAAAGGACCTCCGACGAGCCGTAACAAAGCTTGGGGATGCCGCTTCCCAGGTGGAACAGCTCGCCCTGCGTGTGGAGGAGGAACTCTTCGCCTCCGAAGGAACAGCATCGCTTCCTGAAGTGGTGCGAGAGGTACGGCAAACCGTCTCAAGGGCACAGGACATCATCCATGAAGTAGAAAGTGTCCGTACCGAGGGGCAGGTCTCTCTGCACAGCGCTGTTTCGGGGAAAACCGATGCAGAGGAAAGCCTCCTTTTGGATGCCTCCATATGGATCGGAAAAAGGGATTTCCCGTACGGCATTCTCCTGGGTGTGGAAAACGTGGGCCTTCAGGATGGGCTGACCTTGGCTCCCACGTATGATCTTCCATGGGGACGCGTGTGGGCAGGAATCGTGAGAGGATACGTGGGATTGGGGTTTCTATGGCAGGGAAGCGGAAGCAGCCCCTTCTCCCTTCAGGGACAATGGTGGAACGAGGACGGCGGTTTTTGGGCCGCAGAAGGGCGGATTCGTGTGAACGAACGGTCCGGTTTTCTCTTCAAGCATGAAGAACAGAATCCGGAATCTCGTCAATCCGTGGGCGTTTACTACAGATTCTGATGCAGTGTGGACAATTCATCACTTTTGAAGGTATCGATGGCTCCGGGAAGAGTACCCAGGCAAAACTTGCGGCGGAATTTTCCGCCCATGCCTTAGGGGAAAACCGTGTTCTCTGGACAAGAGAACCCGGCGACTGGAAAGGCGGAAAGCACATCCGGGAATTGCTCTTGCATGGAGATCTTCTTCACTGCCACGCAGAACTCTATCTTTTCCTTGCGGATCGTTGTGAACACGTCCGCCAGGTCATCGAACCCGCACTGGCCAGAGGTTGCCTGGTCCTTTGTGAACGCTATTGCGATTCCACACTGGCATATCAGTCGTGGGGAAGGAACCTCTCTCGCGCATGGATCGAAAGCCTATTTTCTACGAGCGGTTTTCCAACTCCAAATCTCACGTTGTGGATTGATGTTCCGGTGGAGAAAGCCTGGGAGAGACTGACCGAACGCGGAAGTGCGGATCGTATAGAATCCGAAGCACTCACTTTTTTGCATTCCGTGCAGAAGGGATATGCGGCGCTTTCGGAGGAATATCCCCAACGGATCGTTCGGATTGATGGCACACGTGCTCCGCATCTCGTCTTCGAGGACGTCCGCTCCTTGTTGAAGAAAACCCTGAAAGAAAGTTTCGGTATTGCGCTATGAAAGTAGAAAAACCAAGGGAACAGAAATCGCGATCCGTATCGAAAAATACCGGACAATCCGTTTCTGGTGGGAGAGGACGCAGTGGAGCACAGCGTCTCGTGGAAGTTCCCAAGGAAACCTTCGACGAGTCGTTGCAATCTCTTGAAATCAGCGCCCTTCTCGAAGAGGTGGAAGCGGTGGGAAAACAATTGTTCCGCTATCCCAGCCCACAACTGCTCGCCAGATACCGCCGTCTTGTAGGCGACCTGCTTTTCCGAGCCGAACAAGGACTGCAGATGAAAAAAGATTTTCGCTGGCGGCGAGCGAATAGAGCAACTTATGTCATCATTGAGAAAACGGAAAATATGTTGGATCAAATCGAGAAAGTCCTCGCCCAGGAGGGAGAACGAAGTAAACTCTTGGAACTTATGAACGAGGTGAAAGGGTGTCTCATATCACTGTTCATGTAGAGAATCAAAACGAAGAACATTCACTGGAGGAATTTTTTGCAATGACGTCTGGAGGATCCTTTCCCCAGGCGATGGTGGTGCGCACGTCCCGCTCTTCTTTCTTGCGGACCATGTCGATTCTCGCCCATCGCTACCTCTGTTTCCACGGAACTGGGAATGACACGTGCGCGTCCTGCCGCAGTTGGAGCGACTCCTTTCATCCCGATCTTCTGATCGTTGGAACTCAAGACGCGGCGCCAGGCATCGAAGAATGTCGACATCTTGCCGCCGGGCTTTCATTAGCTCCGTTTTGCGCGCCTCGTCGACTCGGAGTCGTGTTGTGCGCCGACATCCTCTCACTTCCGGCTGCCAACAGCCTTTTGAAAATAGTGGAAGAACCGCCTCCCTCTGCGCATCTTCTCCTTTTTATCGAAACCAACCGACTTCTCCCCACTCTTCGCAGTCGAGTCTGGCAGCTTTCCGTTTCTTCGGAGGAACCATCACCCATACAAGCACCTCCGGAAGGGAAAGCGGAGTGGATACGGCGCATCAGCGAAAAACGGGGCACAAAAGCCGATGACATGACGGAAGAACTGCGCCAGTGGTGTTCCTATCTGATACGAAATGGGCATGGTCTTAAAGCACAGCGGTTGGAAACGCTCCGCAATTTTTCGGAGAAGAACCGCCTTGTTGTTTCCATGTTACAGGACCTTGCGTATTTGGCCCTTGAGGAGGAGTATCCCGTTGAATGCCTTTTTGACGATTTTTGGTAAACCTCGCTATCTTGGCGTCGTTGATTTGCCCGAGAGTGCTGCACCTCTGAAAAATCGCTGGATCTTCGTCCAGACATCCCGAGGCGAAGAACTTGCCTTTGTCATTGGTCCCTTGACATCGGAGCAGATTG
The DNA here is from genome assembly GCF_000526375.1 of Aminiphilus circumscriptus DSM 16581. Taxonomy (NCBI): domain Bacteria; kingdom Thermotogati; phylum Synergistota; class Synergistia; order Synergistales; family Aminiphilaceae; genus Aminiphilus; species Aminiphilus circumscriptus. The sequence continues at coordinate 761,335 of NZ_JAFY01000007.1, forward strand.
AGCGGTACCGGACACAGCGCAGAATCGAGGACAGGGAAAACGCCACTCCCCGCGGAAACGAACAGGGACTTGAGGAGATCACCTTTGTTGCCGATGCTACGGACACTGCTCTGGCGCTCCGAGAAGAACACCAGGCAGAAGAAACCCACGTTCTTGTCACAGCACGTCAACTCCTGCGCGAACACAATCTTTCCATGAAACTCGTCGACGTAGAATATTTGCTCGATAAGAAAAAGCTTTTTCTCTACTTCACTTCGGAGCAACGTGTCGATTTCCGTGCCTACGTGCGCGATTTGGCTAAGGAATTCAAGACACGCATCGAACTACGTCAAATCGGCGTCCGTGACGAGGCCAAGGTTCTGGGAGGCATTTCCCCCTGCGGGCTCCCTTGTTGCTGCAGTTCCTGGTTGAACGGTTTCTCGCCCATCTGTATCCGCATGGTGAAGGAACAGAATCTTGCCCTGAATCCGACGAAGATTTCCGGGATCTGCGGACGCCTTATGTGCTGTATGGCCTATGAACACGCCACCTATCGAGAACTCTGGGAACATCTCCCCAATCCGGGGAGTAAAATTCGTGCGCCCCAAACAACCTACATCGTCACCGGTGTGGACATCAAAGCCAGAGCGGTCCGAATTTGTGGGCAGGGAATACGGGAATTCGAGGTCCCCGTGGACGATTTCCCGGCGTTCAAAGAATGCGTACTTCGAGGAAATGAGTGGATTACAGAGGACTCTCCCAGTCAGGAGGTGTCTCGCGTCCCACACACCTTCCCTGAAAACGCCAAACATCAACGATTCACCAGAGCTTCCACTTCATCCACAGAAGAAAAGCCACACTCCGTCAAAGAACGGACATCTTCGGAACGTGGGACGGCATCGCCTTCCCCCATGCCGGAAGAAAAAGAACCGAAGCGGGGAAAAACGTCTTTCTCTGGTGGCACAGAAAGTTCGGACAGTATTCCCGAGAAGCCGAAGAAAACTCGCCGTCGTCGAAAAAAGAACGCGAGTGCGAAACAGGAAGAGGGAAAAGAACGCGTGATCTCTCCGAGGACACAGCAGGAGGAGAAGTCTGCGCCTCTCGAGGAAAACAAGAACCCGGCCAGACCCACCGCAGGAAAACGGCATGCCGACTCCGTCGAACATTCATCGCGTACATCGCGGGAAGAACAGGCTTTGAAAAGAACTCCCCCCGATGGAGAGGGCGAACAAAAGCAAAAAACGAGGCGGAGACGACGTCCAAAACGTAAACCACAACAGATTGCTTCTTCGCCTTCGGAAGAAAACCGTTCCGCTGAAAAACCGAATCGCACGACCGTCGATGCAACATCCAAAGGGTGAGCGCAATGGCATTATGGAGTAATTTAAAAGAAAAACTGAAGGGGGTCACCGAGCGGTGGAGTGGGGGCATTGCAGGCCTTTTCTCCGGGCACTCGATCGACGACGCGTTTTGGGAGGAACTTGAGGAGCGGCTTCTCGCAGGCGATGTCGGAATTTCACTGACAGAACGCCTCCTTGAACGTCTTCGCGACGAGCACCGGACAAAACACATCCGAGAAACCGAAGTGCTACGCAACGTCTTCGTGGAGATTTTGGTAGAACTGCTGGAAAGCGTTCCTGGAATGGGGGCTCCGCTTCGGTCCGACATCTCTCCATCTGTGGTTTTACTTATTGGCGTAAATGGAAGCGGAAAAACCACGACGGCAGGGAAACTCGCTTTTCAGGCAAAACAAGAGGGCAAAAGTGTTCTCCTCGCAGCAGCGGACACGTATCGCGCCGCTGCCATCGATCAGTTGAAAATTTGGGGGAGCGAACGGGAATCCGTGTCATAGCCCAGGAACCGGGTAGTGATTCTGCAGCGGTCGTTTTCGATGCCGTTCGTGCCGCCAGAGCGTCGGATTGTCGTATGGTCATCGCGGACACTGCGGGAAGACTGCACACAAAACATAATTTGATGGAAGAACTGCAGAAAGTCCACCGTGTGGTTTCCAGGGAAATTCCCGAGGGCCCTGCAGAGGTTCTTCTCGTCCTTGATGCAGTGATGGGACAAAACGCATTTCGACAGGTCGAGGCGTTCAATGCAGCACTTCCTTTGACTGGGATCGTGCTTACAAAATACGACAACACCGCTAAAGGTGGTATTCTGCTTTCCGTAGTCGATTCGTTGCATCTTCCTATTCGTTACGTAGGCCTGGGAGAAAGTGCGGAGGATCTCCAGATCTTCACTCCGCGCGACTTCGTCGAAACTCTGCTGAAAGAAGGGAAAACCCATGAGCCTGCCCAGTGATGAATCGTCCGAGAATCTTTTTCTCCAGGACACTTTTCAGGACGCCCTTCGCCATCTCTTCTTTCTGGGCCTTGAATATCTTCATATCGAGAAGGGAATGGAAGCACGCCTTCTTTCCAAGGAACAGCTCATCAGTTCTCTGGAGCGCGGATGTGGAGAACATCCCCTGGAGAGCCTTCTTGATGACACTCATGATGTCGATCCTTCGAAGCGTTTTTGCTTGACTCCCCAAGAAGTGAAACGCCTCGCACCAAGCATACGCGTACTCTGCGTCGAAGAAAAGGGATCCCGCATTCTTTCCATGCTGGACATTCAAAGCACGTCCCTCCTTTTCGCGCTTCCCACCTGGTGGGAAGTACCTCTTCCGCTCTTGTCCGTTCGCGAGGATACAATTCGCATCAACAGAAAAGGCAAAGAACTGTTCGGAGACATTTCTATATCGCGCAAAGAAGTGGAGCGTGCACTCCGTGAATCGGAACATCTGTTCACGTTCCGCGCTTCAAATCGGGAAACAACGATACTTCTCTCGCCTCTCGACCGCGGTATTTATCTTATGGAAGACGTGAGTTCCGACATGCGTGCCGCAGAGGATATCGCCTTCTGGGCCGCAGCGGGAAAATCTTTCGTGGCCCGCCTTGAGGAACAAGGCGTCCATGTACGCCGATGGGGAACCGACGACGCTCCCCAAACCTCACCTGAAGGCGAAGTCCTCACCTGCGTCTGGGAGGATCGTTTTCTCGGCTACGTAAGTCTGGATCCGCCGGCGGAAAATCCATCATGAGAGGCATTTTTCTCACAGGTGTTCTCTACCCCTCGGAGGAACGGTGGATGTGGCTTTTTCCGCGCCTTCGGGAGATTTGGGGGGAGCCTCAACGAGAAAGCCCTCCGTTCCTTTTCGATTGCACCACATATTATCGTTCGATCGGTGATCCGCTTTACCGTAAGTTCCTCTCTTTTCCAGGACTTCGTTCCGGAGACGAGCTGGCAACATGGAAACAGCAAGCACTCTCTCTCGAACGGGCGAGTGGTCCTCAAAGAAGCGTCAACATCGATCCGGGGATCCTCGATGGAGCCCGTCTCATCTTGGCCTCCACCAAGGATCGGGCGCAGCGCATTCCTGTCGGGCAAGGTCTGTTTGCAGAAATAACTCTCATGTACCGGCGAGGAAAGTGGATCTCCTTCGAGTATACCTTCCCAGACTTTCGGGACGAAAGATATCATGGATTCCTGTCCGCCGTAAGAAACGATTGGGTAGATGCAATGCGAAGAGGAGGAACCAGTCATGATTGAGCGTTACAGAACGGCTGGCATGAGCGCCATCTGGTCGGACGAGAACCGCTTCAGGAAATGGCTCGACGTTGAAATTGCCGTGTGTCAGGCTTGGCTTGAGGCGGGTATCATTCCTCAGGACGCTTTTGACGACATTCTTGAAAAAGCTTCTTTTGATGTACAACGTATCGCGGAAATCGAGGAAACCACCCAACATGATGTCATCGCTTTCGTGAGCTGCGTCGCCGAACATGTAGGTCCCAGCGGACGCTACATTCATCTCGGGCTTACCAGCAGCGATGTCGTAGATACTGCAGCGTCTCTCCTCCTCAAGGAGGCGCTCTCCCTGGTTCTTGAGGAGCTGGAAGAGGTGAAGAGCGTTGTTCTCTCACAAGCGTGGAAATACAAGACCACGCTTTGCGTCGGCCGAACCCACGGAGTTCATGCAGAACCAACGACATTCGGCCTCAAACTCCTCAACTGGTACGAGGAATTGGAGCGAAACACCTCCCGGCTTCTCCTCGCCAAGGAGCAGATCAGCACGGGAAAGATCTCCGGTGCAGTTGGAACTTACGCTCACTGTCCTCCCTCCATTGAGGCGCGGACGTGCCAGCTTCTCAAACTCGACCCCGCTCCAGTATCGACACAGATCCTGCAGAGAGACCGGCACGCCTTCGTCCTCACCACGCTTTCCGTACTCGGAGGAAGCATCGAACGCATGGCCACCGAGTTCCGTCACCTACAAAGAACGGAGGTTCTCGAAGCGGGAGAACCCTTCCGGAAAGGACAAAAAGGCTCTTCCGCCATGCCGCATAAACGAAATCCCATCATCAGCGAACGCCTCTGCGGCATGGCCCGCCTGCTCCGTGGCTACGCTGTCACCGCTATGGAAAACATGGCACTTTGGCACGAGCGAGACATCAGCCATTCCTCAACAGAACGGGTTATTTGGCCGGATGCCTTCCATCTGGTCCATTACATGCTTCTTGCGCTGAAACGGATCGTTTCTGAAATGACCATAGACAAGGGGCGCATGATATCAAACATGAATCTCACCAGAGGACTTCTCTATAGTCAACGAGTTTTGCTTCATCTTATCGAGGAAGGCGGCATGACCCGGGAAGATGCCTACCACCACGTTCAAAGCGCCGCTATGCGTTGCTGGAACGGAGAAGGTGATTTCGCCGACCTTCTTGCTGCGATCCCCCAGGTGGCTTCTGTTCTTTCCAAAGAAAAAATGTCTCAGCTCTTCACTCCGGACCATTACCTCCGGCACGTAGATGCCATTTTCAACCGTTTTCCACCCTCACCCGACCAAGGGTGATCGCTCGGATATATTCTTTTCCTTGATGCGTCTAACACGGGGTGTGCCAAGCAAGCAAATGGGGAAAAAGGAACCATTCGTGGAGACCACTGAAACAATCTATTAGGGGGTGTATTTTTTTGGACAAACCAGACCGCAACATGGCGCTCGAATTGGTTCGGGCTACAGAGGCCGCTGCAATGGCAGCAGGGAGATGGATGGGACGAGGCGACAAAAACGGCGCCGATGGCGCAGCCGTGAATGCCATGCGTTTCATGCTCAACACGGTGACAATGGATGGAATCGTCGTCATCGGCGAAGGGGAAAAAGATCAGGCGCCTATGCTTTTCAACGGCGAGCGACTCGGTACGGGAGAACCGCCCCTCGTGGACATTGCCGTGGATCCCATCGACGGAACGACACTCACCTCGCAGGGACGTCCCAATGCAGTGAGCGTCGTCGCTGTTGCAGAAAAAGGAACGCTTTTCAATCCGAAGCACATCTATTACATGGATAAAATCGCGACAGGCCCGGAAGCAGCAGGAGTGATCGATATCAATGCACCCGTTGCAGAAAACATCGCCGCAGTTGCAAAGGCAAAAAAGAAAAGCAAGGAGGACATTACCGTCGTGGTTCTCGATCGCCCAAGACACCAGCAGCTCGTGTCCGAGATCAGAGCTACGGGGGCGCGCATCCGCTTCATCTCCGACGGAGATGTCTCGGGAGCACTCATGACGAGCAAGCAGGGCAGCGGCATAGATCTCCTCATGGGCATAGGCGGATCGCCGGAAGCAGTCATCACCGCCTGCGCACTCCTGTGTGTGGGAGGGGATTTCCAGTGTAAACTGTGGCCCCGAAACGACATCGAGGCGGCTCAATGCAAGGAAAAGGGACTCGACCTCAAGAAAGTGCTCTATATCAATGACCTGGTAAAAAGCAACAATGTGTTCTTTGCGGCAACAGGCATCACGGATGGAGAGCTTCTCCGAGGTGTCCGCTACGACGGGAATCGCATTCACACACATTCCCTGGTCATGCGTTCAAAAAGCGGGACCATCCGTTATATCGACGCCCTCCACAGTGCAGAGAAATTGCAGACTTTCAGCAGCATCAACTACAGTGGAAAATCTTAGCTGTTCTTTCCCCTGAGATTTTCCAGCACGAAGAAGAGGCGCAATGTGTCAATTTGCCTGCGTTTCTTCTTCGTGTATTGATAGCTGCCTCCGTTCTCAAATTATTTAATATTAATATAATTTGAGTTCCTTTTCAAAAAAACAATTCTTTTTATAGGAAGCTCTGAATAAAGGACTTTCGCCTTCCCTTGACTCGGGTCGCATCAGGCTCTGCGAGGCGCCCTGCGGGGCTGACGCAGCCTTATTCAGAGATTCCTATGAAGTTACTCAAAAAAGAAAGAATCGCTACAGTGCCCTGAGAAATCACAAAAACACACCTGAACACACCTGCTTTTTCGAGGGGGATCCATCCCTTTTCATTTGAATTTTCGTTCTGAACAAGCGGCCTTCCAATGAGCCGCACCGATCATCGCCTGTCCCAGAGCGACACATTCATCATTGGGAGGAATCTGTCGGTGCAGTAATGGGACAAGCCCAGCCCTCTCCAGACGGGCTCGGGTTTCCTCTAGCAGGCGCATATTCTGCCAAACACCTCCGGAGAGGGCCACCTTTTCCGTTTCCAGGGACCTGCCGAGATGAACGCACACTTCAGAAAAAACGGCAGCAAGGCCAGCATGAAAAGCCTGAGAAAGCGCTCCGGACCCCATCGTTCCCCGATTTTCAAGAAGCCAACGGACCGTCGGCCTCCAGTCGATGCGGAGAACGTCCTCTTTCGCTACGACTGAAAAGGGGGCCCGCACATCACACTCGACTTCAGCAATATCCTCCAGCTCCATGGCGGCTTGAGCGTCGTAGGAGACCTCCGAGCGCAAACCAAGCAGCGCCGCCACACCGTCAAAGAGACGACCGCAGGAGGTCGTTCTCGGAGCGTCAAAGGCCAGCCTATCTAGAACATCGAACACACTCGCCCTCTCGGGCCAGAGTTCACTCCCAAGTACCTTCGCCTCGTTTTCGCCGACCGCTCCTGCCAGGAGGGCATAACCGATACGCCACGGCTCCTGTACTGCTCGGTCTCCCCCAAGGAGTGGAAAACTCTCCAGGGCCCCCACCCGGCGAAAGAAACGAGCATTTCCATAGAGGAGTTCGCCTCCCCAGAGCGTTCCGTCCGTCCCATACCCCACGCCGTCCAGGATGACCCCGAGTGAGGATTCCTCAACGCGATTTTCAAAGAGACATGCCGCGAGATGTGCGTGGTGGTGCTGTACGGTCAGCGTCGCTTCAAAAGAAGAAGCAAGTGCCTCCTCGACGAGGCGGGAAGAGACGAATTGAGGATGAAGATCCTTCACGAGAAAACGGGGAGTAAGTTTGAACAATTCCAGGAAATGCAGGAGCGCATCCTTGTAGAGATCCATTGTCTCAAGTTCCTTCAAATCCCCTAGATACTGACTCAGAAAAATCGAGTTTCCCTGCGTCACCGCGAAGGTCGCCTTCATTTCCGCTCCCGCTGCGAGAAGCTCTGGAAGCGGTGCGTCAGCAACAAATGGCGTGGGAACGTAGCCTCGCGCTCTTCGTATCACCACGGGAAACTCCGACGAACAGGCAACCACGGAATCATCTATGCGCCGCCGTATGGGGCGGTCGTGTTCAAGAAAAAAATCCGCAAGATCGCGGAGCCGGATGAGCGCCTCGGGAGTATCCGCTACAAGCGGCTCGTCACTCAGGTTTGCGCTGGTCATGATCAGCGCGTCGAAGTCCTCCATCAGCAGATGATGGAGAGGTGTGTAGGGAAGCATGATTCCCAGTGTGTTTCGATAGGGGGCCACGAGAGGCGACAAGATTCCCTTTTCCTTGATGAAGCAGAGAAGGATGGGTGCCGCCGGAGAAACGAGAAGTGCTTCGGCTTTTGCGGAAAGCCTCACGAGCCGCTTTGCCACCGTCGTATCCTTCACCATGAGAGCAAAGGGTTTGTGAGGACGGACCTTTCTCTGTCGCAAACGAAGAATTGCCTCGTGATCCTCAGGCCGCACAGCGAGATGAAATCCACCCAATCCTTTGATGGCAACAATGTGTCCCTCTCTCAAAGCACAGCTCGCCCGCAGCAACGCTTCGTTTTCCAGAGCCAGTTCCTCCCCATCCCGGGAAAGGAACCGCAGACGTGGACCACAGGCAGGACAGGCCACGGGTTGGGCATGATAACGACGATCGTTCACGTCCTCATATTCTTTTGCGCAGGAGGGACACAGAGGAAAGGATGCCATCGTCGTCCCAGGACGATCGTAGGGAAGAGATGTAATGATGGTAAAGCGGGGACCGCAGTTCGTACAATTCGTGAAAGGGTAACGGAAGCGACGTTCACGTGGATTCTTGATTTCCGCAAGACATTCCGCACAAGTTGCGACATCGGGGGGAATAAAGACCTGCTGTTCCTCCTGGGAAAGACTGGGAAGGATGGAAAACGCGGAACGGGGCGACGAGGAAAGAAGTGTTCGCTCCTGCACGGAAATATCGTTTATCATCGCAAGAGGCGGAGGCGATGCGGTCAGATCTCGGAGAAAAGCATCAACCGCAGTGGACTCGCCCTCCAAAAGCACCTCCACTCCACGAGACGTGTTTCGTATGTCACCACCCACTCCGTGCCGTGCGGCAAGACGAACACAAAAAGGACGGAATCCGACACCCTGCACGGTGCCGATCACAAGACAAGAAACGCGGATGTTCATTGACAAACCTCCATTCCATGGCGCATTCTAGGACACATTGAAAAGTTTCACAAGAGAGACGGCGCGAAGCACGTCAAAGGAGGGACCATGACACTCTACGAGCGAGGAATCGTACACATCTACACCGGAAACGGCAAAGGGAAGACCAGCGCCGCCTTTGGGCTCGTACTTCGTGCCGTAGGACATGGCGCTCGAGTCGGCATCATCCAGTTCCTCAAGGGCTGGGATTTCTACGGAGAAATCAAGGGTTTGTCTTTTCTTCCTTCCGTGGATCTTGAGCGGACAGGAAGAGCGACCTTCGTTGATAAAAAGGCTCCCCACGCCGAGGATTACGCGGAAGCCGCCCGCGGTGCAGCCTTGGCGGAGGAGTGGATCCTCTCGGGGAAATACGATTTGATCGTGCTTGATGAAATCAACGTGGCGACGCATTACGGTCTGGTCTCCTGGGAGAGCTTAAGGCGCCTTCTTGAAAAACGCCCGTCCCACGTCGAAGTAGTGCTTACGGGAAGATACGCCACCGAAGAAGCGTGTCGTTTCGCCGATCTGGTCACGATCATGGAAGACAAGAAACACCCCTTCTCGAAAGGGATCAAGGCGGCACGGGGGCGGGAACATTGATGTCTCTGCGAGGTCTCCCATGAACGTTCTCCTCGCCATGAGCGGCGGCATCGACAGCTCTGTGGCAGCTCTGTCGCTGCTCCGCGAAAATGCCGCCGTCCGCGGGATATTTCTCAAAATGCATGATAAACACGTCACCGAAGAGGAACGCGTACAGGAAATCTGCGACGTCCTCGGAATTCCCCTTCGCACTCTGGATGTGCGCGATCTCTTTTCCGATCGGATTTTACAACCCTTTCTGGAGGAGTACGGACGGGGTTTCACACCTAATCCGTGCGTTCTCTGCAATGCGGAAGTGAAATTCGCCGTTCTCTTCAGGTTTGCACATCTGGAAAACGCGGACTACGTGGCTACCGGCCACTACGCGACATGCGCTGTTGTCTCCGGGGACGTCGGGATTTTCCGGGGAACGGACGAAAAAAAGGATCAAAGTTACATGCTCTATCGCCTGCGAAAAGAGTGGCTCCCATCTCTTCTGTTCCCTCTAGGAACACAACACAAGCGCGATGTCGTTCGAATCAGCCAGGCACATTTCGGCAACCTCTTTTCTTCGGTGAAGGAAAGCCAGGATATCTGCTTTCTTCCTTCGGGGACGCTTCGAAACTACCTCGAGAAAGCTCTTTCAGAAATGCCCGACGGAGAGATCGTCTCCCTCGACGGAAAGACGCTTGGTAGACACGGAGGGCTCTTTCGATATACGATTGGGCAGCGAGAAGGCTTGGGCTTGTCCGGCGGCCCGTGGTTCGTCGTCGCCGTTGACGCAATGGCGAACAAGGTTGTCGTAGGCGAACGGAAAGATCTGGATGTTTCTGTAATACAGTGCACACGATCGAATTGGCTCGTGTCCGCTCCAGAACGACACGAGCCGCATTGTGCCCAGTTTCGATACCGCTGCCGTCCCGTACGATGCACCTTTACCCTCCATGCTGATGATCACTTCGTCGTGACACCAGAGGACCCGGTGGAGGGAGTGGCCCCAGGCCAATCTCTCGTGCTTTACCAGGGCGATCGGCTTCTTGGAGGCGGCATCATCGAAAAAACCGTAAGGAGGAATCGTTCATGACCGTGCGCGATCATGCTTTGCTCCCACCTGAAAAATTGCGAAAAACCACCGACCCGGCGGTCCTCGGCTTTACGACGACGTCGAACATCGATTGTCTTGAGGGACTCATCGGACAAAAGCGGGCAGTCAAATCCATTTCCTTTGGCCTCGCCGTTCCGGCCAAGGGGTACAACATTTTCGTCGTTGGAAACCCAGGAAGCGGACGCACCACCTACACGCTAAAGCAGCTCCAGAGCCGGGCGGAACAAGAAACCACTCCGGAGGATTGGGTCTACGTGTACAATTTCGCAGATCCAGGACGCCCTCTCGCGGTAAACCTCCCCGCAGGAAAAGGGAAGGAGCTGGCCTCTCGACTGGAGGATCTTGTGGAAGATCTCAAGATCACCCTCAACAAGGCCTTCGAGAACAACCAGTACGAGGACAACAAAGCGACACTGGTGAAGGAGTTCCAGGAGCAAGTCAACGCCTTCATGGAGGAGCTCCGCACCTGGGCCGCGGAAAAGGGATTCGCCATCAAACGCACCCCGCAGGGCTTTGTGAATATCCCTCTTGTGAACGAACAGACCGAGGACGGCAATACAACCCAGCGGGAAATGCAGCAGGAGGAATTCGAGGGACTGAGTGAGGAGCGCCAAAAGGAGCTTCAGGGCAACTCCGAGCAGATCTCTCAGAGAACACTTGAAACACTTCGAAAAATCCGGGATCTCGAAAAATCTCTGAAGGAGCGCATCAAAGATCTGGAAGCCGAAATCTGCCGAAATGCCATCAAACCTTTTCTCCAGGACCTGGGGGATGCATTCGGGCACGAGGGGAAGATCGGCGAGTGGATTGACGATCTTGCGGAGGACATCATCGCAAATTTCAGCATGTTCATCGCAGCCGCCAGGGATGAAAATGCCGAGGTTGACTTCAGTCGTTACACGGTGAACGTCTTCGTCTCAAACGATCCGGAGAAGGGAGCCCCCGTGGTTTTCGAGACAAACCCGACCTATTACAACATGGCCGGAAAAGTCGAATATGAAAGTCGCCAGGGGTATCTCTACACCGATTTTAGACGTATCGTCGCCGGAGCTATGCACAAGGCGAACGGAGGCTACCTTCTCCTTGAGGCGGATGACCTTTTCCGCCATTTCATGTCCTGGGACGCCATCAAGCGCGTTCTCAAAACAGGAGAGCTTGTTATCGAAAACCTGGGGGAACAGCTCGGATTCGTCCCCGTCTCCTCTCTTCGGCCAGAGCCGATCCCCCTTCACATCAAGATCGTTATCGTCGGTACCCGCTGGATCTACCACCTCCTTACCATCTACGACCCGGAGTTTCCGAAACTGTTCAAGGTCAAGGCCGACTTCGACGTTGACATGATACGCTCCGAGGAAACCGAGCGTGACATGGCTCGCTTCGTGGCAGGATTCGTGAAAAAAGAAAACCTGCTTCCCTTCACGAATTGCGCCGTGGCGGAACTGACCGAGTGGGCTTCGCGTCTCGCCGGACACCAGGAACGACTCTCTACGCAGTTCAACCGTATCGCTGAAACCATCGTGGAAGCCTCCGCATGGACACAGATGGACGGCAAGGACATCGTACAGCGGGAGGACGTGCGCAAAGCCATCGAAGAAAAGACATTCCGGGCCAATCTTATCGAAGAGCGCATTCAGCGAATCTTCGAGGATGGAACAATCCGCATCGACACGGAAGGCGCGATAGTCGGACAGGTCAATGGCCTGACCGTCATCGATATGCGCGATCACGCCTTTGGTCAACCGGTTCGGATCACCGCCAACGCCTTCATGGGACAGGAGGGCGTTGTCAACATCGAACGCGAAGTCAAAATGACCGGCCCTATCCATAACAAGGGATTACTCACTCTGAGCAGCTACCTCGGACGTATGTACGCCCAAGACATCCCTCTAGCTCTGTCGGCCCGCATCGCCTTCGAACAGACCTACGACGGAATCGAAGGCGATAGTGCCTCCTCGACGGAGCTGTACTGCCTCCTTTCCGCCCTTTCCGGAGTTCCCATTCGACAGGGCATTGCCGTAACGGGTTCCGTGGATCAGTTCGGTAACATTCAGCCCATTGGAGGCGCCAACGAGAAAATCGAAGGATTCTATCGCTATTGCAAAGCACGACGACTTACCGGAGATCAGGGTGTACTGGTTCCCGTACAGAACGTGCAACACCTCATGCTGCACCACGAAGTCGTCGAAGCGGTAAGAAACGGAGACTTCTCCGTCTGGGCCGTATCCAACATCGGAGAGGGCATTGAAATACTGACGGGTGTTCCCGCGGGGACGCCGGGCGACGATGGGGAGTACCCTGAAGAATGTATTCACGGCAAAGTGAAAAAACGCCTCAAAGAATGGCTGAAACGAGCCTCCTCACTGAAAAAGGAGTTGGGAGAGACCAACGGCGGAACAGCTGCGAAAACAAGCGCCAACAACGAGGAGGATGCTGGAGAAACAACAGGCCCACAGGATGACAATGACGACACGGACAATGTCGAATAATAGAGGAGAAAAACATTTCCTGGAAAAACGGGGTAAAGGGCTCTCCCGGAAATGGGTGGCACAGATTCTCGACATTCTCGAGGCAAACTGGGGAATGGAGGCAAATCCTCACTTCGTCTCCACCGAAGACCCTTTGGATGGATTGATACTTACGGTCCTCTCCCAGAACACGAACGACAGGAACAGAGACACCGCTTTCCTGCGTCTCAAACAGCGGTTCCCCTCCTGGAAAGAAGTGCACGAGGCACCGACGGAGAATCTGGAAGAGGCGATCCGTCCAGCAGGGTTGGGACCAACGAAAGCGAAGCGCATCATCCGCCTTCTCTCGCTGATCCTTGAGGCTTTCGGCGACTTCAGTCTCTCTTCCTTGCGAGGGTGGAATCCAGAGGAGGCAAGAGCCTATCTCGAAGCACTCCCTGGCGTGGGAGCGAAAACCGCCGCGTGCGTTCTTGTCTTCGATCTGGACATGCCCGCCTTTCCAGTGGACACACATATAGCGCGACTCTGCACCCGTATCGGCTTTGTTCTTCCCGGAACAACTCCGGAAGGTATTGCGCGCATTATGGAGCAATATGTCCCGAAGGACCGCTACCGTGGTGCACACCTCAACTTCATTGAACACGGGCGCCATGTTTGCGGCGCCAGAAAACCAGCCTGTGAGGAATGCCCCCTTCGCCTACGCTGCAACACGGGGAAAGGAGGTGGATCTTCTCGTGATTGACGCTACCCTGTATCTTGTCGGTGTCGCTCCCTGCCAGGACTACGGGCCGGAAAAGGTCCGTGCCGCAGTGGACAGCGCCGTCGCACATGCAGGTGGATGGCCTCTCATTTCCGGAGATGTTCTCTTCAAGGCAAACCTCCTCGCACCCCGTAACCCGGAAGATGCGGTGACAACCCACCCGTCCGTTCTTCGGGGAGCAATCCATTCGCTGAAAGCACGCAATCCGGAGATACAAGAACTCCTTATCGCGGACAATCCCGGCTATATTTTTAGTCATCAAAAAGAAATGCTCCTCTCCAAGAGCGGCATGGCAGAACTGGAACAATCCGGACTCGCCAAGGTGGAATTACTTTCCGAACGGGGGCTCGTCAATGTGGGGAAGGGGAAGGCTCTTCTCTCGTCCATGCGTATCGCACGCACCTATCTGGAGGCCGGGACCGTGGTCAACGCGGCCAAGCTGAAAACACATGTGGAGACGGAAATGACGGGATGCCTGAAAAACATCTTCGGCATCGCGGATACATCGACGAGAAAAAGTGCACACACCTCCAGGTCGGACGAGCACCTTTGCCATGCTATCCTTGACATCTTCGAAATTCGCCCACCGGAATTTCATCTTCTCGATGCCGTGACCGCCATGGAGGGGAAGGGACCATCCCACGGAACCCCTCGCCACCTCGGTTGGATTCTCGCCGGGAAAAACGCTCTCGCCATCGATGCAGTGGCGGCGTGGATGATGGGATACCAGGATCCCTTCTCGATTCCGCTTTTGCGCGTTGCCCGCAAACGCGGCATAGGGCCAGGGTCTCTTGAGGCAATCCATCTCCAGGGAGCATCTTGGGAACAGATCCGCTGTCCTGGCTTCAAGAGAGCTCCGGGAAATATCCGCTGGATTCCTACGTTTCTAAGAGGTGCGGTACACGGGCTCGTCAGAGTTAAGCCGCTTCTTCAGCGGGAGCACTGTGTTCGCTGCGGCATCTGTGCCACCGTGTGTCCCGTGAATGCCATCGAACTTCGGGAAGGATACCCCGTTATCGACTCGAACCGCTGTGTTTCCTGTCTTTGCTGCCACGAGATGTGTCCTCCCGGAGCGATGACCGCAAAGGAGAATTTTTTGGCTCGGATTGCCATTCGAAACAGGGCCTGAGCCTGACTCACTTTCGCTCGATGCTCCTGTACAAGAAAACCATGCACAAAGGCCGGAGGCGTTCCTCCGGTCTTTGTGCATGGTTTTCTCTTGAGTCGCGAATATTTTCGCTCCTGCGGGAAAAAGCTGCGGAACGTTTTCTTCTGAAAGAGACCTACTTTTCTTCCTTCATTCTCTCAAGAACCAGCTTGTATCCATCCGCGCCATACTCGAGAAATTTCTTGACGCGGCTGATCGTCGCGGTGCTCGCTCCCGTCTGCTGCGCAATCTGAGGGTAGGTATATCCCTCACTCAGGAGGCGCGCAACTTCCAAACGCTGTGCCAGAGCCCGAATTTCACCTATAGTGGCAATATCCTCCAGGAAACTGTACACTTCCTCCGGGTTTTCCAGCGACAAAAACGCATTGCACAGTTGATCCGTCAAACGATCCTTCCACTTTTCCGCCATGCAGGATTCCTCCTCCGTGTGTTCCAGAAATCAGGTCATCCTATTTCCTTTCACCGCATTCTAGCACATACTCCGGAGAGGTTCAAGGATCACAACGGTAAAGTGGAGCATGCACAGCGAATCACACATCCTTACGCCAGAGCACTTGTCGACAGGGAGTGCTCTTCTTCGCCACCAACACATGCCTGGCTACATTCATCCAGAACGGCCCGCATGTCTTCCTCGCGGCCGACGGTGATACGAAGCCATGTCCCTTCCCAGGGGAGATCGCTGAGAAATTTCACCCGAATGCCTGCCCGTTCAAAAAGAGAACGGGCGAAGCGTTCCTCGGCTGTGGTACGCAGCAGAACAAAATTTCCGTCACTGGGGAAAGCTTCCCATCCGGGAATTCGTGCCATGCTCTCCACAAAACGGTCTCTCATGTAGCGGATACTGTACACGCGGCTTTCCATCCATTCTCTGTAGTGGAGAAGGATCTTCGCGATCTCTTGGGTAAGTACATTCACATTGAAAGGCCCCCGCACATCATTCAGTGCCTTACAGATTTTTTCCCCGGAGACAGAATAGCCGAGGCGGATGCCTGCGAGCCCCCACGCCTTGGAAAGAGTGCGGAGAACAAGCACATGGCGGGGAAACCCTTCTTTTTTAAAAATATCCAGAACAGATTGACCACCAAACTCGATGTACGCCTCATCGAGGACGACAGGGCAGGGAGAAAGTCTGGCTAATCTCGCCAAAAATTCCGGTCCCATGGAAAAACCGGTAGGATTATTGGGACTGTCGAGAAGGACAAGCTTCGGCGACGATGCAGCTACGGCATCCAAAAGCGCCTCTTCGTCGATGCGAAACATTCCCTGCCGTGAATCCAACTCCACGGGCACAGTCTTCTCGCGAGCTCCGAACACACGAATCAGGTGGGAATACTGCGAAAAGGAAGGATGCAGACGAAGGACCACATCCCCGGGTTTGACGAAAGCGAGAAAACAGAGAAAAAGAATCTCGTCGCCGCCATTGCCCACAATAAGTTGGCTCGCATCCACATTCACGTATCCCGCCAAGGCCTCCCGGAGGGATCGATATTCCGGCTCAGGGTAACGATTCAAAGTAATCGTTGAAAGGAGATCCCGAATCTCTTCTCTCGGGGAGGGGGGAAGATCGAACGGATTCTCATTCTTATCGAGGCAAACCTCACCTGTGTTCATTGCAAAAAACGCTTCGCGACCAAACCGCATGACCCCTATCTCCTCCTTGATTGCTGTTTACTCCGATAAAATGATGTTTTTGTCAACGTTGGGCAGTCTATCATGTCTTTCTTCGCCCGTCAAGTCCCCTTTCTTTGCTTGTGGCCATCAGGAATGCGATAGTTTCAGAGTTCTTTTCACTGCCTGAATGCAGAGAACTGCTGCTTAGTCCGTGACCTTCGAGTTCCGTATAAACAGCAAGCCAAGAGAAAACCGCAAAAAAACTTGACGCAAAGGACAGGTATTCGTAAAATGCTTGGGTTAGTATTCGTATGCGCATGGGACAGGTGCAAAAGAATCCTTTCGGATCACCTGAAAAATCCCAGCGGAAAGGGGACAGACTGTTCATGTACGCAATTGTTGAAGCATGCGGCAAGCAGTATCGTGTTGCTCCGGGAGATGTCGTCAAGATCGATCATCTTCAGCTCGCCGAGGGCGAGCCTCTTCGTCTTGAGAAGATTCTCTTCGTCCAAAAAGACGACGCAACGGTGACGGTGGGAACGCCTTTTGTCCAGGGAGCCTCTGTGCGTGGAACCGTCTTAGCGCATGGCAAGGATCCGAAAGTGATGGTCTTCAGATACCGTCGCAAGAAAAACATCCGAAGATTTCGCGGCCACCGACAGCAGTTCACTCAAGTGAAAATTGAAGGCATTGATGTAGAGTAATCTCTATAAAAAATGACGACTGTGCGTGTTTTTCGACGAGAAGGAACCATTGCAGCCGTCATAGCCGAGGGACATGCAGGTTATGCTCCGTCCGGTCAGGATATTGTTTGTGCTGGCGTATCGGTTCTTATGCAATGCCTCCAAGTTGGCCTAGAGGATGTGATTGGCCTCCGGGATGTTGAAATCACATGTGACGAAAAGGATGGGATGATGTCCATCCATTGGCACAATGGGAGTCATCCGTGTGTTGCTGTGCTTGCGGAATCTATCGTGAGAAGTATATATGGCATCTCCGCCGGATATCCGGAGATGGTACGGATCATAGAGGAGGATCACCATGCGGATCTTTAATCTTCAGCTTTTCGCGCATAAAAAGGGACAGGGCAGTAGCACCAATGGGCGTGACACGATTGGAAAGAGATTGGGCGTCAAAAGACAGGATGGCCAGTTCGTTCTTGCGGGAAATATCCTTGTTCGCCAACGGGGAACCACTATTCACCCAGGGAAGAATGTCGGTTGCGGCAGGGATTATACTCTCTTTGCCCTTGAAGAAGGGATTGTTCGCTTTCAGATGAAGGGAAATCGGAAAGTCGTCAGTATCGCCCCTGTGTCTTTGGAAGTAGAGTAATCCCTGGAGAATGACTTGGCTTGGACACAACGGAAACTGTGTTATGGGGCCGCCATGTGTGTGGTCCCTTTTTTCTTTTTCTTTGGGAAAAAATGAGTGGGAGTGGACGGTTTTCCATGAAATTTATCGATAAAGCAATACTTACCCTTCGTGCAGGCAAGGGCGGAGATGGATGTATGAGTTTTCGCCGCGAAAAATTCGTCCCTCGCGGAGGACCCGATGGAGGGAACGGAGGACATGGTGGTAGTGTTTTTCTCGAAGCTACCAGGAGCCTTCACACTCTTGCAGATTTTGAACATCGTCACCTTTTTGCTGCAACCGAAGGCGAGCGGGGAAGGGGAAAGAAGCAGCATGGGCGTCGCGGAAAAGATAGTGTCATCCATGTCCCCTGTGGTACCCTTGTCTTTGAAAGGGGGAGCGAAGAGACACCTCTCGCGGATTTGACAGAACCCGGAGATAGGTTTCTCGCAGCCCGAGGCGGAAGAGGTGGAAGAGGCAATGCTCATTTCGCGAACGCGGTGAGGAAAACACCTCGCTTTGCCGAGAAGGGCGAACCGGGAGAAACACGTACCCTTCGACTTGAACTCAAGCTCATTGCCGATGTTGGACTTGTGGGTTTACCAAATGCCGGAAAATCAAGCCTTCTGGCCGCACTTTCGAATGCGCAACCGAAAATTGCGAGCTACCCTTTTACGACCCTGACGCCAAACCTGGGGGTTCTACCCATGGCGGATGACCGTGTTGTCATTGCAGACATTCCCGGACTTATCGAAGGTGCGAGCGAAAATCGGGGGCTCGGACATGATTTTCTCAGACATATCGAACGAACACGGTTGCTTGTGTATCTTTTCGACATCAGCGACAACAATGTGGATACTGTCCGTACACAATGGAATATTCTTCGACAAGAGTTTGCTGAATATGACAAAGCGCTTTTGGAAAAACCCTTTATCCTTGTTGGAAACAAAATCGATCTCCTTTCCGATCACGGAGAAATCATTCTTTCACATCTTCTCTCTGCACACGCCACACCCTGGAACAAAGCCGAGGGCATCTTCTTGATCAGTGCGAAAGAAGGGATTGGAATAGAAAAGCTCATCGAAGGGATCTCCCGTTTTTCGGCACGACATCCACGGAACGCAATGCCATCCCGTCTTTTTGCACCTCTTGAGGGTGGACCGAATACCTCAAGAACGCTGGAGACGCGTATGCCTCTCGTCATCATTCCGGAAAATGCACACACCTTCAGAATCGTACACACCTATCTCGAGCGAGCTATTCTTCGATTCGACTTCGAAAGCGACGAAGCAATCATGCGTTTCAACAATCTTCTCCGACGATATAAAGTTGAAGAAGCCCTTGAAGCTTACGGAGCTGAAGAAGGCGATACTATTCTGCTTGGGGAATTGGCGTTCGATTTTCTTCCCCAGAGAAGTGCGGAGGCGGAGGGGAATAGGCACGCGCTCGCTTCCTCCGAGGAAGAACATCCCTAACCTCAAATCACGGAATCTCTGAATAAGGGAATAAGGCTACGTCAGCCCCGCAGGGCGCCTCGCGGAGCCTGATGCGACCCGAATCAAGGGAAAGCGGAAGGTCTTTATTCAGAGCTTCCTTAAATTTATTACATAAAAATATGAGCGCCAACGCATGACCTGTGGATGCTTTTTATCTACAGCGACCAAAATTTTGACCGGGATTTTTCGAAAAGTTCGGAAAGAATAAAAGAACGGGAGCCGATTGAGTATGACGGACGCACATGTTCTCAAGAAAAGGCGTATCGGCATCATGGGGGGCACCTTCGACCCTATTCATTTCGGCCACCTTGTCGTTGCGGAGGAAGCCTATTCCGCGCTACGACTTGAGGAGGTTTTTTTTGTTCCGACGGGATCCCCTCCCCACAAGGCAAAAACACGCGTCTCCATGCCCGAGGATCGGTACACCATGACGCTGCTCGCGACACTTGACAATCCACACTTTCGTCTTTCGCGAATTGAAATTGATAGAGGCGGCTCCAGTCATACCGTTGATACTATCCGGGAAATGCATCATTGGTACCCTCCGGCGAGCGTGGAGTTTTTCTTCATCACGGGAATGGATGCCGTTCTGGACATCCTGTCCTGGAAGGAACCCTTTGCCTTGAGCCGCATCTGTCGCATTGTCGCAGCAGGACGCCCCGGTTACAGCACCTCTGCACTCGATGACCTTCCGCCGGAAATCAGAGAAGCCATCGTTCCTCTGGAGATTCCACTTCTTGCCATATCGAGCACGGAAATCAGGGAACGTGTTGCAACGGAAAGAAGTATCCGCTATCTGGTTCCTTGGCCGGTGGAGCATTTCATTCACAAAAAGGCCTTGTATTTTCGTCATGGGCGGTGAGGAATCATGACAAAGATAAAGATCGTTCTCGCGATTTTTCTCGCATTGCTTTCCAGCGGGATAGGAGTCGCGCTGAGATTGCAGCAGGTGATTCAACCTGACTCCAGCGATATCAAAGAAAATTTTCACTACAATCAGACATCCGGATCCGTCACGATACTGCTTGTGGGCGTGGATTATACGGAAGGCTCCAGACGAGCTGATTCGATTGCCGTTGCCACGATCAACATCGACACCAAAAAGATCAAAATTCTCTCGATCCCCAGAGACACCCGAGTCCAAATCCCTGGACACGGCTGGCAGAAGATCAACCATGCCTATGCTTTTGGTGGAAAAGATCTCCTTTACAAAACGATCATCAACTATTTGGGCATCCCCATTGATTACTTTGTCGTCCTCAACTACGATACTTTTCCTGCATTGGTCGATCTGGTGGGCGGCATTGATCTTCTTGTCGAGAAGAGACTCCATTACGTTGACAGAGCCGGTGGACTTTACATCGATATCCCCGCGGGGCAGCAACATCTCGACGGGAAACGTGCACTTCACTACGTTCGTTTTCGCAACGATGCACAAGGGGATATTGGGAGAGTGAAGCGACAGCAACGTTTCATGGCAGCACTCCTGGAAAAGATAAAAAAACCTGCGATGTTACCTAAACTACCTCAGATTGTTGAGGAAACTATCCGTAATATCGAGACGAACATGAACACTACCCAGGCACTCCAACTAGCATCCTATTTGAAGGATGTCTCCGTGGAGGACCTGGTTGCAATGACACTTCCGGGAAACCCTGCCTACATTTCCGGAATCAGCTATTGGTTGGGGGATCTCAACGCCACGGCCAAATTTCTTTCCTGGGCAGAAGACGAGAATGCAGAAGAGCCTCTTTCTCAAGACCTTCTCTCTTTCCCCGGAAGAGGGGACTCCGAGAACACTTCGGGCGATGACTCACTCGCCGTGGCCGAACCAACCCTCACAAGACAGGACATGGAAGCACTTGTCCAGTCCATCGTGGAACGTGTTGCCGTTCTGAATGGAAATGGAACGAAGGGGATTAGCAAGGATGCGGCTACCTTTTTGCAAAAAATAGGTGTTGATGTCGGCTATGTCGGGAATGCAAAACATTTTGATTATCACACGAGCAATATTCTTTACCCGCAAAACGCCAATGAGAAAGTACGAAAAACGGCAAGTAGCCTCGGCGTTCTTTGTGAGATATCGCCCAGACTCATCAGGCCTGATGCAAAAGTAGCCTATGCCACGCTTATCCTGGGACATGATTACAAAAAAGTCCTTTCTAAACTCCAGGCCCTCGCGCAGCAATAAATAAATTAACAATCAAATCCAAAAAAGAATTCTATGTGCGCATATAATTAAAAAAAGAAAAGATGGGGGCATGCAAATGGAAGAGCATAAGACACTGCTAGAAGAACATGAGAATAGGACGAATGAGGATTTTCGTGAAACGCATCGCATCATTAAAGCACTTGACGATAAGCATGCCATGGACATTTTGTTTCTCGATCTCCGTGATTTTACGACGGTCTCCGACGCATTCATCCTCGCCACGGCAAATTCTGAAACACACCTGCAAACGCTACAAGATACAACAGAAGAGGTAATGGGAGAGTTAGGCCTTTTTTGCCAGCTTGAAGGCCAAACCAGCAATCGTTGGCGCCTCGTTGATGCAGGACATGTAGTGATTCATCTCTTCAGTAAAGAGGGACGAAAGTTTTATGGCCTCGAGCGCATCTGGGGAGACGCGCCGCGCACACAGTTTGGGGAACACAGTGAGTAAGACACAAGGGTGCCGTTTTATCGTCGCGGAGCAGTAAGCTCATGCTTTTTCGTGTCCTATAATGTATCTTATGTTGCACTTGTGGTGTTGGTGTCTACCAAGCTCTTCTCATGTGCTTTCTCGAAATATCCACGGAACTTTGTTCAAACAAGTTGCGAAATTGTGGATCCACCCATAATTTCGCAACTTGTTGTTTCGTTGCTCTGCATAAGGCTTGTGACAAACACATATCGCTGGAGTCAGGCTGAATCACCGGCCACAATCTCAGCGCACTCAGCGCGACTCCTATTTTGAGAAAACCCTGAATAAAGACCTTTCGATTTTCCTTGACTCGGGTCGCATCAGGCTCTGCGAGGCGCCCTGCGGGGCTGACGTAGCCTTGTTCAGAGATTCCTTGAGTTTAGGCGAGAACCTTCAGAGCACCCTCAATAATTTCCAAATAGCTATCGACTTGCAAAGAGGCTCCTCCGATCAGCGCTCCGTCAATATCCGCTTGTCTCAACAATCCTTCCACGTTACCCGGCTTGACACTTCCACCATAGAGAATCGAAACCGCCTCACCGGCTTCTTCGCCAAAACGCCGAGACAGCAATTCCCGAATATGACGACACACATCCTGGGCATCCTCGTCTCGTGCGTTTTTCCCTGTTCCAATGGCCCAAACGGGCTCGTAGGCAACAATAAGGGATGCGAGGACATCTTTGGGGGAAACGTCCTTGAGTGCTTCGGTGAGCTGCCTTTCCACCACCTCAAAAGTGGAATTCCGTTCACGCTCTTCCAGCGTCTCGCCTACACATAAAACGGGGGTGATACCACCTGCAATACATGCACATACTTTCTTTCCCACAGCGATGTCGGTCTCTCCAAAAAGTTGCCGCCTCTCGCTATGTCCTATAATAGCATAATCACAGGCCATCTCCTGCAGCATAGGGACCGAAATCTCTCCCGTATACGCCCCTTCTTTTTCCCAATGTACGTTTTGAGTGCCATATTTGAGAAAAGGAAACATTTCTTTTCCTTCACGAAACACGTGGAGACTCAGCGCAGGTGGAAAAAGTGCCACAACGAGACGATGTTCCATAATCGCCTTTTCAATCGTCTGAGAAGATTTCACTCTTTCTACCAGCTTCGAGAGAAAGCTCCGGGCAGCTCCAGGACCGTTATACATTTTCCAGTTTCCGGCAAGGAAAACACCACGTTTTTTCTTCACCACAACCACACTCCTTTTTCCTTTTTATCTTCATCTTCTTCCAATTCTTCCAAACGAAAGCGGGGAGCAAAAGCTCCCCGCTTTTTCTTCTTCAAGTTCATAATCTAGGCATGTTCGATGAACGGTTCCACACCGGGAAGGGTTTTTCCCTCGAAGAACTCAAGACTTGCTCCTCCACCGGTAGAGACGTGGCTGACCTTTTCGGCAAACCCAAGTTCGTTGATAGCTGCGGCGCTGTCACCACCTCCGACCACAGTGAGAGCTCCCTCCCTGGTGGCTTCGGCCATGGCCTCACATACCGCACGAGTTCCTGCCGCAAAGGCGGGAATCTCAAAAACACCCATTGGACCATTCCAAAGGATTGTCTTCGCCTGGGTCAAGATTTTCGCAAAGCGTTTGCACGTCTCCGAGCCGATATCCAAACCCATCTCTTCATCGGGAATGGCATCAACAGAAACCAGAGATACTGGAACGTCAGCCCTGCACTCTTTCGCCACAAGAACATCCACGGGAAGATGAATCGCGATGTTTTTTTCTTGCGCAAGAACCAACATCTCTTTCGAAAAGGCGAGCTTCTCCTCCTCGCAGAGGGAATTGCCGACGTTCTTTCCCATGGCTTTCAGAAATGTGAAGGCCATGCCTCCTCCTATGACAATGGAAGAAACTTTGTCCAGCAGATGCTCAATGACCCCGATCTTGTCAGAAACTTTCGCTCCGCCCAAGACGAGCACAAAGGGCTGCCTCGGAGCATCACGCACCTCTCCGAGAAATTCTACTTCCTTCAATAAGAGTTTTCCCGGATAGGAAGGCAACACTTCCGCGACGCCTCGTGTGGATGCATGCGCCCGATGAGCGGCACTAAAAGCATCCATGACAAAAGCATCAAAGGGTACAGCGAGATTCCGTGCAAATTCTTCGTCGTTCTTCTCTTCCTCCGAATAAAAACGAACATTCTCCAGAACAACGAAACTTCCACGAGAACACTGTGCCATGGCGCCCTGAACAGCATCACCAACACAGTCGTCACAAAAAGCGACATCCCATCCCGTTAGTTTCCGAAAATATTCCGCCACCGGCCTCAAGGAGAACGAAAGGTCTTTCTTTCCTTTCGGCCGGCCAAGATGCGAAACCAAGGCTGTCTTCGCCCCGGCATCTTTCAGCAGGCGAAGTGTTTCTAAATGTGCCCGGATCCGAGTGTCGTCGGTCACGCGCCCCTCTTTCATGGGAACGTTGAAATCAACCCGGACGAGAACGTTTTTCCCTTGAAATTCCTCAGCATTGATCTGCCGAAGCTTCATGAGTACGACTCCCCTCCTACAATCCCCTTGGTGAGTCCTGCCGTTTAGAATCCCTTACGAACCATGTAATTCACAAGATCAATGATTCGGCAGCTATATCCCCATTCGTTGTCGTACCAGGCGAGAACTTTCACCATTGAATCGACCACCATGGTGTGAAGTGGGGCAAAAATAGAGGAATGGCTATCACCGACGAAATCCATGGAGACAAGATCCTCCGGTTCATAGGCCAAAATGCCCTTCAAGGGACCTTCGGCGGCAACTTTCATGGCCGCGTTGACTTCCTCCGCCGTCACATTCTTTTTGAGCAGTGCAGAGAGGTCCACCACGGAGACATTCGGAGTCGGTACACGCAGGGCGAATCCGTTCAATTTCCCCTTCAGCTCCGGAAGAACCTTTCCAATGGCTTTGGCAGCGCCTGTGGTGCTGGGAATGATGGAAAGAGCCCCTGCCCTTCCGCGGCTGGGCTTTTTGTGGGGGAAATCAAGAATTGTCTGATCGTTCGTATATGAATGAGCAGTTGTCATTAACCCGTTTTCGACACCGAAGGACTCGTGCAGAACTTTCACTACGGGCGCAAGACAATTCGTCGTACACGACGCATTCGAGATGATATGGTGCTTTTTCGGGTCGTAGACCTGTTCATTCACTCCCATAACCACCGTCACATCTTCTTCTGTAGCCGGAGCAGAGATGAGGACTTTCTTTGCTCCAGCGGCAATATGTGCCTTGGCTTTCTCCGCATCGACAAATTTTCCTGTGGATTCGATCACGATATCGACACCCATGTCTTTCCAGGGAAGCTTCGCGGGATCCTTCTCCGCAAGGACTTCCACTTTGTTTCCCGCAATGAGCAGTGCATTGTCTTCACAGGCCACATCACCAGCAAAACGCCGATGCACTGAATCATATTTAAACAGATAAGCAAGGCTTTCGGGGGGTGCAAGGTCGTTCACCGCAACAACATCGAAAAGCTGGTCTTCGACGGCACCATGCTGAAAAAATGCCCTCAGTGTCAATCTCCCGATACGGCCAAAACCGTTGATTCCCACGCGTATTTTGTTCATGATCAATCCCTCCTGACTCAAGCTGAAATTCGCTGGAACTACCCTGCTGCCACCAAGTTCCGAAACTCCGTTGGAGCGGGAAGAGAACATGAAGCGGAAGCATAGCTCAGCTACGCCCCCGCTCTCTCACCTCACAAAGGGTTATTGCAGAAAAGAACAACGCTTTTCGTCTTGAGCTCATCAACAGGACTCTTCAAGGGAAAACCATGTTTTCATAATACATGGTGCTCGTGATTTTGGCAAGACGGCATTTCCGTCTGAAATCAGCACATTTCGTGCACCTTTCCATACGACACCGGACAAAAGTGTTTCAGGAACTTCTTCTGCGCAATAAATCCCCCAAGTAAAAAACAATCATTTCCTTCCCGCGGAAGCCAAGAACAATCCGAGCACATCGCAAAGAGACCATCCCACACGCTGGTCTGGTCTCACTTCTCCTCCTCAGTCGCAGTCTCCACTCCTGCCCAGCGACTGAGTTTGTTCCAACGGTATTCCACAGTACTCTTACTGACAGGCTTGGAGAGCATTTGCCCCAGTTCCTTGAGGGTCAGACTGGGGTGTTGGAGACGAAGCATCACCAATTCTTTCAAGTCGTCGGGAAGGTATTCGAGGGCATTCATCTCCACGAGCCTTTTTGAAAGTGCAATGTGTCTGGCAGCAGCCTCCAGGCTCTTCCGGATATTCGCGGAGTCACAGTTGACGATCATATTTGCCCGCTCCCGTAGGGAACGCACTCTGGCGTTTTGTTCCAACAAGGTAACTGTCTTCGTCAACCCCAAGCACTCGAGAACGCGGCTGATCGTCTGCTGGTCACGCACAAGCCATTCAGCGCGTCGGCCTCGCCGCCTCGACGATGCCCGGACATTCAAGCCTCTCAGAATTCCCTGAAGACGAAGACGCGTCTGATCCTCCTGTGGTTGTTTCAAAGCAAGGTAATAACCAAAACGGGGTAAATAGAGCGAACCAAGATTTCCCCAAATGCCCCTAAACCAGGGAACAGGCCTGGAGAAAAGCTTTTTGAAAACTTCGGCGTTTCGCTCCTGCACCTCGGAATAAAGCCTACCAGGAAGCGTCAGAAGAATTCTCCCGTGTTTCTCCCTAGGCACTGAAAGCAATTCTCCAAGTTCCTGCAAGCCTTTCCAGGAGGAACTGTTCCAAAGTCTTCGCAATCTGCGAAAAACCCAGAGACGTCGACTTCCGAGATGGATTTTATCCTTCCCGTTGGATGAAGAGGACACTAAATCCATTCCCGAGAGAATACCATCAATTTCTTCCTGTGTTTCCTCCGCTCTTTGAGCAAAAAGCACCCATTCGTCCCAAAGTCGGTTCGTCAGTTTTTCCACGTTTGTCTCTCTTGGGATTCACGGGTGATGCGGATGATCGCTTCCGCGAGATTGTGGCTCTGATGGCGGACTATCTTCTCTTTGTTCAAGGCGAGGAATGAGCCGACAACAACATTGATGCCCTTCCGGCGCATGTTTTCGAGCTCCTCTTCTCCCAGATAAAGCGGACGTGCTCCTGCCAACGCATAGCGCTTCGCCACAGCCTCAGGGACCTGGTCTTCATTGGCAAGAACATAGTCAGGATAGCGGCGTGTCGTGCGGGCGATCCATTTTACATGATCGAAGATGCTGAATGTTTCCGTCTCGCCCGGCTGCGTCATGAGATTTGCCACGTACACGACAGGCGCAGGGCTTTTTCGGATCGCGGAGGCAACTGCGGGAAGTAGGAGATTCGGCAAGATGCTCGTGAAAAGACTACCGGGACCCAGGACGATCACTTCTGCCCGTTCCACCACGGAAAGGACGTCCGGGAGAGGTGTCGCTCCGGGAGGCTCAAGCCAGATCTGTTCCAATTTCATGCCATTGCGCGAAATATCGAGTTCACCCTTGACGTGAAGATTCTCCTTGGTTCGCCCGTGAAGGCTTACCGCCTCGGTCGTCACAGGCAATACCCTACCGCGAATAGCGAGCAGATTGTTCATTTCCTCCACCGCGAGACGGAAATCTCCGGCAAGTTCCGTAGCCGCAAGAAGAATGAGATTACCCAAACTGTGCCCGGCCAATTCGCCCCGGTCGAACCGAAAGCTGAGAAGACGATTGAGAGCACTGTCATCTTCGGCAAGGGCAACCAGGCAATTTCGGATATCTCCAGGAGGAAGAACACCCCACTCCTGGCGAAGTCTCCCTGAGCTTCCCCCCTCGTCGGTAACCGTGACTACCGCGGTGAGATTTCTCGTAAATCCCTTGAGTCCTCTCAACAGTGTGGATAGACCGGTCCCACCTCCGAAAGCGACAATCTGCGGGCCCATGGAAAGGCGTATTTCCCTGGCTTTCGCCATAACATCGCGCTTTGAGTGGTTTCGTCGTTTGTTCCATCGCTCAAGAAGCATTCTGAGGATGGATATTCCGATCCCCCCGCTACGATGCCGAGCGCAAATTCCACCCAAGATGGCATCTACCAACGTGCCTCCTTATCGATGTCTCGGTGACGAACGGTGCATACCCATCCCTTTTCTCGAAAATGGGCGCCTATCCATTCCGCCACAGCGACGGATCTATGCCTTCCTCCGGTACAGCCCACCCCGACATGCATCTGCATTTTCCCCGTGTTTCCATAAAGGGGCAGCACAAGCTCGAGAAAGCCCAGTAACGATGTCATGAGCCGTTCCGACTCCTGAAGATTTCTGAGATATGTCTGTACCGCATCGTCCCTGCCCGACAGAGGCCTCAGCTCCTCACTGTAGTAAGGGTTCAGAAGAAAGCGGACATCGAAAAGGAAGTCACAGTCTTTGGGAACACCATATTTATACCCGAAGGAACTGACAATAAGTGTGACATGTTCCCGAGAAGAGCCCAGCTCTCCAAGAATTTTTTCCCGAAATGCGGTCGGCAAGAGACCGGACGTGTCAAGAACAACATCCGCAATATCCCGAATGGGTGCCAGGACATCCCTCTCCCAAGCAATTCCCTCCAGAATCGGTATTCCTCCAAGGGGATGTCGTCTTCGAGTCGTCTCAAAACGGCGAAGCAGTTCCGCATCATCAGCATCGAGAAAAACAAGCCTGACATCGGAAATGGAACGGCGAAGAAATCCCATCACCTCGATGAGATCATGCAGAAGTGCCTCGCCCCTGACGTCAACGACAGCGGCGACACCGTGCTCCACTGCCGCTTTATGCGTTCGAAGTACATCGAACAGTTGAGGCAAAAGCGACGGCGGAATGTTATCAATGGCGAACATACCCTGATCTTCAAGATGATGCAGGGTTGTCGTCTTTCCACTACCGGAGATTCCCGTAATGATGATACAGCGGGACACTTTTTCGTCGTTTTCCCCTGGCACGATGATCTCCCAACCTTTTGGCATGAGCCGAATGGGTATTACGCATGG
The DNA here is from genome assembly GCF_000526375.1 of Aminiphilus circumscriptus DSM 16581. Lineage (NCBI taxonomy): Bacteria > Thermotogati > Synergistota > Synergistia > Synergistales > Aminiphilaceae > Aminiphilus > Aminiphilus circumscriptus. Next base: position 790,169 of record NZ_JAFY01000007.1, read on the forward strand.
CTGTGATGGTGCGTATGCGAACCACAGTCCTTTTCCCAATTCCGGAGGATCTCCACCGCATGACGAAGAACGGGAGCCACCGCGCCGAAGCACTCCCGCGCTCCACGTTCGCTTCCTGGAAAGGACACGATAAGAGATTCGCCTCGCGTGACGGCGAGACCTCGCGTCAATATCGCTCTGGGTGCGTTTTGCCATGTCAAAGCCCGCATGGCTTCACCGATTCCAGGAACAACACGAGATGCGACGGAAAGGAGGGCCTCCGGGGTCACATCCCTGGTAGCAAGCCCCGTTCCACCGGTCGTGAGAACCAAATGGCAGTCATCTTCATCTATCCATTGCTTTATCGTTCCAGCAATCATGTCTCTTTCATCAGGAACGATACCACGTTGCCGGACAATGCCGCCGATGTCGAGAACAAGTTCTTCGAGAGCCGGCCCCGCCGTGTCGATTCGCTCACCCCTACTCCCTTTGTCGCTGATGGTGAGGATACCAACCGAAAGAGGACGAAGAGGCAATAATTTTTGGGATAACGTCAGGAATCCCGAGCGGAGGACCTCCACCTCGCAAGACGCAGGTGAACACCGTACTACTCGAAGAAAACACTCCTCTTCATCATCCTCGGGCTTGAGAAACACGCCTTCTTCCATCTGAGAAAAACCAGAGAGAGTCACATGCAAATCGTCTCCCTCGGCCGCCAAAGGCGTTCCCGGAGACAAAAACACTATCTTTCCGGGAGATCCGTTGATCGCGGAGAAGCCCTTCGCGTTTCGATGAAGGTAGACAACAAAAAAATCCTCAGAACGGAAAGGACGAACAAACCTGAGAATACGGGGAGAACTCATCGTTCCACCTCGCATTCGAAAAAGCCGCTTTTTCCCCCGCTCTTTCGAAGCAGGCGAATGCCCTCGATGCGCATACCTTTGTCAATACCCTTGCACATGTCATACACGGTCAACGCCGCAAGAGATACCGACGTCAATGCCTCCATTTCAACTCCCGTAGCCTCCCGCGCTTTTGCCGTGGCGATGATATGGACGGCTTGTTTCTCTCGGTCCATCTCGCAACGGACGGCAACAGCATCAAGGCGGAGAGGGTGACAAAGAGGGATCAACTCGGCGGTTCGCTTGGCGCCTTGAATCCCCGCCAGTTCAGCGATTTGCAGTACATCACCCTTCGCCACGGTGTTGTTCTCGACCGCATCATACACGCTCCTCGGAAGATGCACCCATCCTTCGGCTGTCGCCTCCCGCCTCGATGGGGCTTTCCCTTCAATATCCACCATTACGGGATGGCCCTCTTTGTCAAGATGATTAAAAACCATGTTTATCCTCCAATGCGCGACATGTGTCTTTCCCCATCAAGCAGATCTTTCCAGCACCGTGGTTTTTCCTGCGCCACGCCCACGATCAGCTCTTTCACCGCATTGCGCTCTCGTGCTCGCAAAGGAAGAAAGAGAGAGGTCCCTTTTCGGCTGAACAGACAGGATCTGATTTCTCCGTTAGCACTGAAACGAAGTCGATTACAAGTATCGCAAAAATGATGCGTCACTGCCGCGATGATTCCGATTCGCTGTGCCGTTTTCTCATGGCGGAGATGCATTGCAGGTCCTTCGCTGTGATCCTTTTTTTCGATGAAATGCCACATTTCCGGCTCCGGGAGACGCTGGAGGATCATTTCTGCCGGAAGAAAACGTCCTTCGCTCCAGACATCTCCATCCAAAGGCATGAACTCAATGAAACGCAGTAGCGCTCCTACTCCATGTGCGTACTCCAATAGAGCGGGAATTTCTCCATCGTTGAATCCTTGAATAAGGACCGTATTAATCTTTGTTGCAATTCCCGCAGAAGTTGCACGCGCAATTCCCCGAAAAACCTGCCGGAGATCTCCACCTCGAGTGACAAAGGTGAATTTTTCCGGGTCGAGTGTGTCCAAGCTCACATTGATCCCAGAAAAACCTGCATTCACAAGAATTTCGGCGTACTTTTCCAAGAGAATTCCGTTGGTCGTCAGAGCAAAGCGCAGGCTCGGAAAGGTTGGTTTCAGCATCGCCAGAAAGGAAGCGATACCCTTGCGGACAAGAGGTTCTCCACCGGTAATGCGGATCTTTCTGATACCCAGATCCTGGAGAATATCTATGAGAAAGAGCATGTCCTCATAGGTAAGGATATCGTCATGCGCAATCCAGGGTATTCCTTCTTCCGGCATGCAATAACGACACCTGAGATTACAACGGTCCGTGATGGAAAGTCTAGCGTAGTCCAAACAGCGTCCCAGAGAACCAATCAGGCTGGCCATCGGTAGCCTCCGAGTAGTTCCACCCGATACTTCCACGCGGAATCCTGAAGACAGGCGAAAAGAATCTCTATTCCAAGATGCGAAAGATGTTTTTCTGGAATAATCAATTCGTAAGGTTCTTCAGTGAGGGGAAGAAAATCCAGATCGAATGCATCAGCGGCAGCTTTGATTCCAAGAGCGGCATCGGCAGATCCCGAGGCAACCCGGGAGGCTGCGTCGAGATGCGTCGTGCAAACCACGCCATATCCCTGCACGTTCTCCGGAGCAACACCCTTCTCTTTCAAAAGGGCATCCAGCAAAACTCTCGTGCCCGCTCCAGGTTGGCGGTTGGCGATACGAACCGTTTCTCTCGAGAAATCCGCCACGGAAAAGATTCCTTTCGGATTGCCCCGGGGAACAAGGATTCCCTGCATCCTCCAGTAGATCAGGACACGTTTCCAGACACCCTCCTGGAGGCGTTGTATGAATGGAGTATTGTACTCTCCCGTCTCCGGGTCGAGCAAATGACATGCTCCGACATGTCCTTCTCCCCGGCGCAGCGCCGTGAGTCCACCAAGGCTTCCCACCGAACGAATGACCATGTCGCCCCCACGATCCCGCAACAAGGGGAGGAGATGTTCCAACGCAGGATCATTCGATCCCTGAAAGAGAATCCTCGTTTTCCAGGAAATATCTTTCACGAGAAAAACATTGACAGAGGTCCCCTTCGGAAGTTCAAACTGTTCCGGGTGAAGAAGCGCGAAACCGTCCGCTTCGGCCATCGCCCACATGACGCTGGATCCGGAAGGCAAGGGAACGGCATAACGAACCCCATCCAATTCAACACCTTTGACGCGTAACCATTCCGCAATTCCCTGGGGAGAGGAATGGGGCATAAGAAGCTTCATGGATTCAGGAACGGCCCGAAGGGCCTCCCGCAGAAGATCCCCCTCGGGCAATAGGCCGAACAAGAACCAACGGACGAGAGGATAGAGAACGCTCCAGGCGACCACGGCCGAGGACATGGGGAAACCAGGGAGGCATAGGACGGGGGTATCCTGCACCATGCCGAGAATGGCCGGGCGTCCCGGCTTCATGCGAAGTCCCTTGAAAAGGATCTTCCCCAACGATGCCAACACTGCTTCGGCATGATCCCTCTTGCCCTTCGCGGTTCCAGCACCTACCAGCACAATGTCCGATCGTTTCACCGCATCGAGCACAGCCTCTTCAAGACGGACTCGGTCATCGGCGACAATCGGACAAATCATGCAGGGAACTCCCCACTCATGGAGAAATCCGGCTATCATAGTGGAGTTAGTCTCCGCAACACGACCTGGCACCGGCATGTCCTCCATTTTTTCCGGCGTTTCTATTTCATCCCCGGTGGGAATCATGGTGACGACAGGCGGTTCCGAAAGAGGAAGGTCCAGAACACCTGCGGCGAGAAACAACGCAGCGGACATGGGAGTGACCCTTTCGCCCCTCTTGCCGATGATTTGCCCTCGCATGACATCTTCTCCCACCGGGCGAATATTGGCCCCCAGTGAGAGACTCTTGTAAACACGAAAGGAACCATCAGGGAGAAATGACGCATCCTCTACCATCAACACCGAATCGAATTCCTCGGGAACAGGATTGCCCGTATTTACCCACAGACACGAGGTGTCGTCGATCTCCACGGGTGCGGAGGCGCTCGCCCCTTTGGTCCTCGCGGCAGAAAGAGCATATCCATCGACGGCCGATGCCTGGTAGTGGGGGACATTGCGTCTGGCCAGCACATCCTCGGCGAGGATACGCCCCAGTGCATTCCGACAAGGAGTCTTCACGACACGTCGACGCAGGTGCGGAAAAACCTCGTCGTACAATATTTCAGTCGCTTCCGCCAAGGAAACATATTCCCTCTGCCTTGATTTCTCGTGCCTAGGCTCTTCTGATCCGGGTTTCACGGCAACCAAACTTCCACCACCTCTCCTCGACGCGCCGTTTCTCTATTCTCCGGGAGGCGCAATAAGCCCTCCGCACTGGAAAAGGAACCAACAAAACCGGATTTGTTCGCAATGGGATAAACGAGACCATCTTTTAAGGCAACAGGGAAAAACTCCTCCACGCCCGTTCTGCCCACTACATCATCTCCCAGGGTAAGGAAGAATGTCCTTCGCGCTTGCTTCGGAACACCGGCCAATGCGTCTAGCAAAGGAAGAAGCACGGCAAGCGCTACAACCGTACAGGAATGAGGATGCCCGGGAAGTCCCACGAGAAGCCTTTCTCTCTTTACGTCCCCTGCAATGAGAGTTGGTTTTCCAGGACTCATATTGAGACCGCGTACAATCAAACCCGGCAAGGGAAAAGAGGCGAAGAGATCGGAGCAGAGATCACGGCTGCTCACCGAGGAGCCTCCACTGAGAAGAAGAACCTGGCATTGTTTCAGTGCTTTCTCCATGGCATGGCGAAGAGAAAACTCATCATCGCGCACAATTCCAAAATAGGACACAGAAAAACCGTATTCCCGGAGAAGCGCCTGCAACATCCAGCCATTGGCATCTCGAACACATCCTGGAGGAAGAGGAGTCGTTTCTGGAGGAACGATCTCGTCCCCCGTGCTAAGGATACCAATCCGAAGCACCTTGCACGGTACAGATACAATACCCAATGTCGCGAGAAGTCCCACTGTTCTATAGTCGATCCGCATCCCCTCTTTGAGAACAACGTCTCCTGGGGCGTACTCCTCGCCTTCAAGAAGAACGTTTTCGCTCTCCTGAAGAGAGCGACGAACTTCAAGAAGAGACGCGCTGCGATCTGTATCTTCAAGCATAACGACAGCATCATATCCCTTTGGCAATACACCACCGGTATAAATCCCCGCAGCGGTAAAGGGAAGTCCCTCCTGCAACGGAAGCGTGCCCATAGGGACATCAAACCGCACGTCCAAAAAAACCGGAGAAGAGGATGAAGCGCCGATTACATCGGCGCTTCTCACCGCATATCCGTCCCGAAGGCTCCGAGAAAAGGCTGGAGCCGCCTCCTGCGTGCGAATATCTTCGGCAAGGAGTTTCCCCAGAGAATTTCGCAGGGGAAGAAGTTTACTCCCTATTTTCCAGGGGAATCCCAAGGATGCGGCAACTTTTTCCAGAGCCTCCTTCCGTGAGGACAACGCATGCACGAAACCCGCCATGCCGAATCGCTCCTTACATTGATTTTGGAGAGACGTTCAATTCTGAGGAACGACATAGGTGGGATACCCAGACGCCTTCAGTTTTTTCTCCAGTTCGAGTGCTTCACCACGGCTTTTCCCCGCGACGATCCGCACGCGATAATACAACACGCCCTTGACATCTCCCTGAGTGACGAGCACTGTATATCCTTCTTTTCGTGCCTTGCTCGCCAGCTGTTCCGCCTGTCCCTTTTCAGTAAAGGCGCCTATTTGGACAGTCCAATTTCCGCTCGTTGGAGACGATATCGTTGTTGCAAGCGCTTTTTCACTCCCCGGAACAGGTTTGGCCGGTACAGCAGTTTTCTCGACTGCCTGCTTTTGCCCATTCGTTTTTGTGGAAGGTGGAACACCTGTGGTCTGTGGCTCTCCGACAGGGACGGCGACAGGTCCGTCTCCGTTCTGTACGGAAACAGTATTGGACGTGGAGGAGTTGCCCGAATCTTCAGGTTGGAGAGAATGTGTGGGAGTTACCGTAACAGAACGGGATACTTCGGACTGATAAAGCGAACCACCTTTCGAAGTAGGCAGAAAAAAAAGTTTTACTCCGATCACGAGAAGTCCCACGGCAATGATGCCGACAATGGGCAACATCAACTGCCCGAAAGCGAACATGGGACGCCTCATTTTATAACGCCTGCTCCTTCGTGCGTTCATCAAGGCCTCACCTCCGAAATGATCGCACCGGAAAGATTTTTGGAGCCGTTGCACGCTTCGCAGAGAATAAATCTTTCACGTGCTTTCTCGTCTCCGGTACAAATCAGATTTCTGCCAAGGGCAGTTCACCAAAAGCACGTCGCGCTAAAGCACTGTCAAAGGGAGAAGATCTGGAGAGGGTCTCCCGAGAAAAGTCACAAACGGCGTCCCTTCGCTTTCTCCCCATTGAAGCAGACGTTCACTGTCCTCGCACACGAGATGCGCGATTGTGTATTCCAACACTGCCTCCCGAGCGCTTCCTGGGCGAAAAGTACACCCGAACCGCCCCTTGACGCCCCGAATGGATCGTTTAACAAGCTGAAGTCGACGCTTCGCTTCCTTTTCTCCCACAAAAGGTTGCGCACTCCATGGGGTGAATGGTTTCGGCACAAACGTGTTCACGGAGAGAACGACATCAAGCCGTAGTTTTCCTTGGATGATTTCGACCAAGTCACCAATGGCTCGGAGATCCTCGTCGGTCTCTCCGGGAAGCCCTGTCATGAAATAAAGTTTTACCTTTCGGACGCCTATTTTTTTTGCCATCTCAAGATTCTTAAAGAGAAGTGCATTATCGAAATGTTTTCCGCACTGTCGACGCAACGCATCGTTCGCAGCTTCGGGCGCCACAGTAATACTGGTATGACCACCCTTCACAAGAGCTTTTAACATCCCTTCCGTGAGATTATCCACTCGAAGGGAAGCGAACGAAACCCCTTTGTTCCTTTCCGCTAAAGCGTTCAATAATGCGTCCAAGTCATCGTAATCTCCTGCCTCCGGGGTAACGAGTCCCACTCGTGCAACATCGGGAGGGCAGGTTTCAAGGAAGTCCAAAAGCGTCTCCATCCTCCGCCGTCTAGGCTTCGAGTAACACACGGGGAGGGTACAGTAGGAGCACTTCCTGAAACATCCCCGCTGCAACTCAAGCAAAAACGTCTCTCCAAAAACGCTCTCCGGTGTCGTCCAGAGGCTACTTCCGGGGAACATATCGAGATCGGAAACAGTGTTGCGCCTGAGAGTGACGGCATTCCCGCTTCGCAACAACGGAATATGCACAGGCGGAACAAAGAAAGCCGGGTTGGAGGCCAAAGCTCTCCAAAAGGCAATCCTGTCTCCGTTTCGGAGAAAACGCCTGGTTTCCTCCACCAAAAATGGAATGACCGTCTCTCCTTCGCCAAGAACGACAAAATCCGCCATGGCCGCGAAAGCCATTGGATTGATACCACAAAGAGCGCCGCCGACTCCGACGAGAGATCGGGATGACGCCACTCGATCTTTCCAGCGAAGTGGTACATTTTCCGCAACAAGAGTCTTGACGAAATGAAGGAGATCCGCCTCATAAGAAATACTTGCCGTAATAATTGGAAACGAACCGAGACTCCTCCCATTTTCCATAGAAAAAAAGGGGGCGGAGATCCCAAAAAAGCGCTCCACCCCCACTCCAAGCGATTTGAGCATCCTCACGACCAAATGCAAACCGAGATTCGCCATTCCCACCGAATAGGAAGCGGGGAAAAGCAACGCCCAAAGGGGGTCTCCCCCTTCTTTGAGAGGGATCAGGAGCCTTTCTTTTCCAGGCCGTGGCTTTGAGAATGCTCTACTGCTCTTTTTCGTCTCTGTCGTCATGCGTCCCTTTCGAAGAAACGAGGGGGCTGTCCTCGCATCGGTAAGCAATGAGGAGCACTGTTACTTTGCATTCTTCCGTCGCCTCACGACGGAGGGAATGTCGAGATCGCTGCGTGGCATATCTTTGATGCGAAAGAGATCGTCCTCAAGGACCGAACGGACCTCAGATTCCTCCAATTCGATGCGCCCCTTGCCTCGAACATTTTTCCCCGGTGCAGTCCCCGACGGAGCGCCACCAGCAGGTGAGAATCCCGTGGCAATGACCGTTATTTGTATTTTGTCCTCCATCTGGGGATCAAGAACATGTCCCCAGATGATTGTCGCATCCTCATCAGCCGCCTCGGTGATAACCTGCGCAGCCTCCTGGACTTCGACGATTCCGAGATTTGGGCCTCCAGTGACGTTAAACAGAATCCCCTTCGCTCCGTTCATGGGATTCTCCATGAGAGGGCTATTGATGGCAGTACGGGCGGCCATGGACGCCCGTCCATCGCCATGGGCCTCTCCAATCCCCATAATCGCAGATCCTGCATTACTCATGACGGTCCTCACATCCGCAAAATCCACGTTTACAAGTCCGGGACGCAGAATAAGATCCGTCACACCTTGTACTGCCTGGCGCAAAACCTCGTCTGCCAGCTTGAACGCCTCAGAAAGAGGTGTGTTCTTGTCTGCGATCTGCAAAAGTCTGTCGTTTGGAATAACAATAAGAGCATCGACTTTCTCTTTTAAATTTTGAATCCCAGACACTGCGTGACTCGTTCGCCTCCGCCCTTCAAAAGCAAAGGGTCGGGTCACCACCGCAACGACGAGAGCACCGGATTCCTTCGCCGCTTCGGCAATAACAGGAGTAGCTCCTGTTCCAGTACCCCCCCCCATTCCTGCGGTAAGAAAGACCATATCCGCACCCTGGAGAAGTACCTTAAGTTCATCAAGCGACTCCTTCGCCGCTTTAAAGCCAATTTCCGGATTCGCTCCTGCACCAAGCCCCCGCGTGAGTTCAGTGCCAAGCGCAATCTTCGATTCGGCCTCTGATCTTTCAAGATGTGCCATGTCGGTATTAGCGGCAATGAACTCCACACCGGCGATACCGCTACGGATGATATGGTTGAGCGCGTTATTCCCTCCACCGCCGACACCCACGACCTTTATGACTTCGCGGTATTGTCGATGCATTCTATCAATCTCAAACATATCGCCAATGCCTGCCATTCCGCCAACCCCCTGCGACACGATCTGATAGGTAAATCATCACTACTTAAATTAAAATAATTCTTTCAATGCTTTTTTTATGGAATCGATGATGCCTTGGAAAGAGGTTCTACCCTGAGGCGTTTTTTTTACTCCAGAACTTCTCTTTGTCCGGTCATCTGAAACCGGCGCTCCGGGTACGGACAAAACCGGTTCCAGATATCGAAACGCATTGCGCTCCTTCTCGAGTACATAGCGGATGACACCTGATGCCGCCGCATATTCCAAACCGTTTCTTCCCGGAGGCATGCGATGGATATCGAGCGGTTGAGCAATTCTCACGGGGAGATCCACAACCTGAGAGATGAATTGATCAATCCCATCCGTTTTCGCAACTCCTCCTGTGAGGACAATACCAGCGGGAAGCATGGTTACACCAGATTCAGCAATTTCCTTGGAGACAAGTGTTCCGAAAAGTTCTTCAAGCCTGCAAGCGATGACATCCACAACCTCTTTCACTGTGCAGACGAATCGTTTGCCTCGATTTTCGAATTCCAACTCATCCACAAGCGATTCTGGGTTCTCGTCGAGCGAGACTTCCCGTTTCACCGCTTCTGCCTTACTAATAGGAATTCGCAAAACACAGGCCAAATCGTTGGTAATATGATCTCCACCGACGGGAATCACCGAAAGGCGTTTCGGTTTTCCCTCGGCGTACACGGCAACTCCCGTCGTGCCTCCTCCGACATCCACCACCGATGCCCCGGCCAGGGCTTCTTCATTCGTCAGAACTCCCAATGCACTGGCCAAAGGTTTGATGATCATTCCTTGGACGCGGAGTCCTGCCCTCTGCACACAGGTAACCACGTTCTGCACCACCGCCGTGGGCAAGATGATGGACTGCAACTCCATTTCAAGCCGAACCCCCGTCATGCCAAGAGGATCGTCAATACCGCTGTGCCCGTCAATGGAATATTCAACAGGAATTGTATGAAGAATACACTGATTGGAAGCCACGTTCACCTCTGTTTGCGCAGCCTCAATAACGCGCTCGATATCCTGAATGGTAGTCTGCCGTGGAACACGGCCAAGGGATATCATGCCCCGCGAACGGATGCTCGTCACATCGCTTCCGCCAAAGGAGACGGTAGCCTCCACGATGGGAAGACCGACCATGTTCTTCGCATCTTCAACGGCATGACGTACGGACTGCACCGCTTGCTCGAGATTGACAATAAGGCCTTTCCGGATACCCCTGGAAAGAGCCTGTCCAATCCCAATGATCTGAGCCTCACCGGACGTGCCGTCTCTTTCGGCGACAACGACCACAACCTTACTTGCTCCTATGTCCAGCCCCACAAGGAGCTCAGGCTCCGCGATCACGGCATCATCCGCTCCCTTCCCCGCTCTCTTCCGTAAATGCGGGCGTCGTGTCATTCGTAGTTCTTCCTCACGACGATTTTATCATCATATGTGGCATCTATGAGATAGACGGCATCCTGCTGCGGCGTAAGATCCCGAACGATAACATCCACCGCTCCCTTCAAGCCCTCCCAACGCCGGTCCCGGCCATCCACCATCAGAAGTATACGCCGTCCGTCCAGCGTCATCCGAAGAGTGACGATTTCGATGCCGCTTCTCTTGTGTACTGCCCATTCTTCGAGAAGTGGAAACCATCCGATGAGTTGCAACGTTTTCTTCCAGCTCTCCAGCATTCCAAGAGGCAGTCGCGATCGAAAAATCTGGCGATCTTCAGGGACAACCGCCTGAGGCGACGGCATTTCATCACCCCAAAGCAAAGCGGGTCCTGATGGTCTTCGAATTCCCTTTACGATGTTATTCTCTGGCAAATCTGTCGCCCACAGAAGCCCCTCCTCGTCCACATACCATTCTTTTCCCTGCCAACGAAGAACGAACCAAGGGACCAAGGGACGACACTTCCATTCAAAAAAGCCCCATCCGGCAAAAGAAATCCGAGTCCGAAGAGGGTACATACTTTCCAGATAATTCGCCATATGTTTCGCATGGAGCCAGAAAAGAAGCCAGTTACGTTTTTCTTTATCGGGGATGAGAGACAATAGCTCAACTTCCGAAATACCTACTTCAAGCGACATACGCAAGCCGCGAAGGCGAAAAAACTGAAAATGCTCCTCCGCAGAACAGGCAACCCCTCCCAAAAAAGCAATCAGGAGAACCCATGTTTTAATCCTTAGCCAAAAAGCCCCATTCATCTCCTAAGAGCCGCACTTCCGGTTCCAAAAGAATACCATATACCTGGTAAACATGATGGCGGCATTCTTCTACCAAGGTAACAATATCCGCTGCTCTGGCATTTCCCCTGTTTTCTATGAAATTCGCGTGGTGCAAGGACACCACTGCGTCGCCACATCGCATTCCCTTGCATCCTGCCCGATCAAGCAACTCTCCTGCAAATTCTCCGGGGGGATTCTTGAACACGCATCCCGCCGTTCTCACATTACGCGGCTGCCCACGACGTGCGTTCGCGTAATGAAGGACGTTCCTTCGTATCGTCTCCTGATCGCTCTTACGAAGGAGTATGCCGCATCGAGAAATCACACGCAACGAATCCGAGAGACCACAAAAACGATACGCCCAGGCAATCTCTTTTCCCTCGTAGCGAATTCGTTCTCCGTTCGATTCGATTGTCTCCACCCATTGAACGAGTTCACCGATGTAACGCTCTCGGGAACCCGCATTCCCCATAAGTGCTCCCCCTATTGTACCGGGGATTCCCGTAAGAAACTCGCCTCCACCCAACTCTTTTCGGTAGGATTCACTCAGCCAGCGAGAGAGCAAAACCCCTGCACCCAAAACACATTCCACATACCCGTTCCCTTTTTCCTGGAAAAGGACGGAATCAAGTCCTCGAGTGTAAAGAACAAGCCCCTCTAACCCCTTGTCCGGTATGAGTACATTGCTTCCTCCACCAAGAATCCACAGAGGAAATTCATGTTCACTTCTAATCTTCAAGATCAGGGCAAGAGACTTTTCTTCCCTCGGACAACAAAAGAACTCTGCTGCCCCACCCACTTTCCATGTGGTATAGGCTCCGAGCCCCTCATTTCTTCGAAAGACGGCGCCGAACTCTCGCTCAAGCACCGACGACCATTGCATTCTCGAAGACTCCCTCCCGTAACGCTTGCAAGAGTCTCGGACCGAGAAGACATACGTTCCCGGCGCCTATGGTCAAAATAACATCGCCACTGCGGACAAGTGAAGTGATCTGTTTTTGTACGTCCTTCATGTTTTGACAAAAATGGCAGACATGTCCCTCACGTTCCATCGCATCGGCGATAAGAGCTGAGGAAACGCTATCCGTCTGTTCTTCGTCCGCAGGGTAGATGGGAAGAAGAAAGACCTCGTCTGCAAGAGGAAGAACTTTGGCAAAATCGCCGAACATCGCAGCTGTACGGGTATATCGGTGAGGCTGAAATATCGCAATGAGACGATGACCAGGGAAAATATTCCGAACCGCCCGGAGAGTAGCAGCTATCTCGTTCGGGTGATGGCCGTAATCGTCGTAGATCTGCACATCTCCGATGCTCCCCACATACTGCAATCGTCGCTTGGCACCCCGAAAGACGCGCAGTGCCTTTTTCGTCACAGCAAAGGAAATCCCCAAAGCATCGGCAACCGCACATGCAGCAAGGGCATTCAGAACATTATGCTCTCCCGAAAGACCCAAAATGATATCCCCCATGGGGATCCCGTTCTTATGCGCAACAAAGGAAACACCTCCACCCTGTATGTGGTGGACATGAGTGGCTCCCCAATTCCATCCCTTTCCCCATCCGTATGTAAGGATGTTCTTCCCTTTTATGTGCGGGAGAATAGCTGCCACGCCAGGATCCTCGGCACAAAGAACGGAAATGCCTTCCGGCTTGACATGCCCGAGAAAACGAACGAAGGCATCCTTGACGCTGTCCAAATTTGGATAGTGGTCCACATGATCCCAGTCCACATTCGTCACAACAGCCATTTGGCAATGAAAAAGCTCGAAGGAACCGTCGCTTTCATCGAGTTCCGCTACCATACAAGCTCCATCACCGAGCTTCGCATTGCCTCCGATATCACAGAGTTCACCTCCAATGGCGAGCGTAGGTGAGAGGTCTGCCGTCTCGAGAATCAAGCCTATCATCGAAGACGTCGTTGTCTTACCGTGTGTACCCGCGATACCGATTCCTTTCCTTTCATTGAAAAGCAGACTGAGAATTTCCGCTCGCCGCGCAACGGCGATGCCTCGTTCTCGAGCTGTAAGCAGTTCGAGGTTCGTGGGAGCAATAGCGCTGCTATATACCAGAAGCTCCACGCCGTAATTTTCCAGATGGTCTGCGGAATGTCCGAGAGAAACGGGAATTCCTCTCTCAAGAACCCTCTCCACATACGACGTGGACGTCACATCACATCCGCTCACGGCAAATCCCATCTCATGGAGAAGCCGAGCGAGACCACTCATTCCAGCACCACCAATGCCCATGAGGTGCACGTTATGAAGGCTCTTGAGCATGAGTCCTTGTCCTTCCATTCGGGACATCTCCCTTCATGGTCAACGCGATCACTTTTTCGTAAAGATGTTCACAAATTGTCTCTGATTCGGATGAAGTCGTATCATTGAAGCTTCTGGTTCGATCGTGCACCATTTTCACTACGTGAAGAAGTGCCGCGACAAGGGCAGCCATGGATTCATTTTCTCGCCAGAGCACCCCTCCACCGGCATCCACAAAGGCTCGAGCATTCCACAATTGATGCGCATCACTCGCATGTTCCCAAGGAACGACCACACAGGGAATATGCTGATCTTTCATTTCCGCTAACGTGGAAGCGCCTCCTCGAACAACGGCGACAGTAGCAAGCGAGTAAAATGGCGACGGATCCCAGCGCTGAGAAACAAAAACACAGTTTTCAGCCACCCGTGGCAAGTTTTCGCCTTTCGTGACGAAAAGGAATGTCCATTCGCGAAAAAGGGGCAACTGTGCTATATCTCGCACCACCTGCTCCAATTTCCGGCTTCCCAGCGATCCTCCAAAAATGAGGATCGTCGGTCCCTCCCGAAAAACCACACCGCGCACAAGTGTATTCCATGCCTCGGAATTTTGCAAATGCCGAAACCGCCGCACCGGAATGCCGACATGCGTAAAAAAATCTCTCGACAACGGAGAACACGAAGACCATCCACTCAGCACGGGAACCCGAAAAAAAGCCGCCAGGCGAGTGACTTTTCCCGCATAGGCGTTCTGTTCATGAATTGCCACAGGGACACGACACAGAAGAGATGCGAGGAGCATGGGAAAACTCACATATCCACCAAAAAGCAACACCGCGCCGAAATGACGCTCCTTGAGCAATTTTATGGATGTTTTTATCGCTCCTCCCAAAGCATACCATCTTTGAAGGAGATTGGTTGCAGAGAAATCCAGCGGTGAACCAACCATATTTAGAGAGAGATAGGGGACGCCGCACGCTTGAAAAATCTCTCGCTCCAATTGCCGTTGTCCGGAAAGAAATACCGGCTGGTGTCCTTTGCACTTTCTTTCCATCCACTCCCCAAAGGCAATCGCGGGCCAGAGGTGTCCCCCGGTTCCTCCAGAGACGAGAAGAAAAGGCATGCGCTCTTTCACGTGCTGTGTCACGACCGGCTCTCCCTGGCCAGACGCAAGATAATGCCCGTCCGCATCCAGGCCATTACCAAGGCACTTCCTCCGTAGCTGACAAAGGGAAGTGGTATCCCTGTCAACGGGATAACCTTGGTAACACCACCTACATTGATGAGAAGAGGGAGCACAATGGAAAGCACCATTCCCCACAACAATGAGCGTTCAAAGCCCCGCGGAAAGAGAATGTACACTGACCACGCTCTCCAAATCCATAAAAAGAACAGAAAGAGGACAAAAAGCGTTCCGAACAGTCCCAGTTCTTCGCCTATGGCAGCAAAAATAAAATCTGTATGTGCCGCCGGAAGATACTGCAGTTTCTGAAGGCCATGCCCGACCCCCAAACCCCACAAGTTTCCGTTGGCAAAGGCAATCAATCCCTGAATGACTTGAAACCCTGTGTTTAAAGGATCTGACCAGGGATCGACAAGTGCAAGAATGCGTCGCATTCGATACTCCTTGAAAAGGATGAGAGGAGCAACAGCCAAGAGGGACAGAGCACCCGTACAAAGAGGATAAAGCCAACCCCAAGCCTCAACGAAAAGTCCCATGGCCAGCACGAGTAAGAGAAGAGTTCCTCCCATATCAGGCTGCAGAAGCACCAAGGGAAGAGTGAGGAGAACCACTCCCATGCAGCGTCGAAAAGCTTCGCTTCGCTCCTGTCCCTCTCCTGTAATTTTTTTCGCCACGTGAATCACAAGAGTAAAGGCGAGAAGTTCCGATGTCTGAATGGGCAATGACCCGAGCCGAAACCATCTCCGAGCTCCACCGACAGTCGCGCCGAAAGGCGTAAAAAGCGTGAGAAGAGCCAACACGAGCGCCAATATCCACAATAGTCCGCTCGTTCTGTACCAGAATCCTATAGGAATGGCATATCCACAGACCATGGCACCCAAAGCGATGAAAAGCCAAACAACCTGTTTGGCTCCGAGAGCATAGGGGCTTCCGTAAACATCAATGGCAGCTCCGCTGGACGAGGACGCGATCATCACGATCCCGATACCGCAGAGAAGCATCGGAATAAGCCATAGGAGAGGCTCGCGGAGCTTTTCGATGACACCCTCATTCTGTTGGGCCGAGAACACTTGAGTATCCATCTTCGTCACGTCCGGGCCTGAAAACCTTGAACTATACGACGAAAATGCTCTCCCCGTTCTTTGTAGTTGCTATACGCATCCCAACTCGTGCAAGCGGGAGAGAGGAGAACCATCATTCCCGGTCTGGCGAGGGACCTCGAAATCATCAGGGCCGCTTCCATATCAGCCGCCCGCTCATATTTGTCATACCCCACCTCGTCAAGTGCACGGCAGATATGTTCCCTTTCGCTACCCATCACCACTGCTCGTTCGGCATGGTCTCGTACCGCCTCGGCAAGTCCGCCATACGATTCTCCTTTACCCTGCCCGCCTAAAATGACGATTTTCGGTTTTTCGAGCGAAGTCAGAGCAGTAACTGTAGCAGCCACATTTGTTCCCTTGGAGTCATCCACGTATTCAACACCATCAATGGTTGCAATAATTTCGCATCGATGCGGCAAAGAGCGAAATGTCTTCAACCCTTCCGTCAAGCACTCGGGACACTCCCCCAAGAGAACTGCCGCTGCCATGGCCATGGCGGCATTTTCCGCATTGTGTTTTCCTGGAATAGGCACTATTCGCCGATCAAAAAGAAACATTCTCTCGTCACCCTGGCGCAAAAAACAGGACTCCTTCTCGAAAAAGACCACTCGTTCGAGTTCCTTCGAATCCTCCCAGGCGAAGGGCACTGTCGGCATCCTCTCGTGAGTCCTGTAGAGAACCCGTTCCCGCTCCTGCCCGATTAAAGCTCCACCGTCGGTGAGGAGATCGAAAAGGCGGAACTTCGCTTGCACATACTTTTCAAAGGAACCGTGCCAATCCAAATGGTCCGGATCAAGATTCGTAATGATACCAAGATGAACAGCGATATTTTTTGTCCAGTGAAGTTGAAAACTGCTCAATTCCATGACGACATCGTCGTACTCGACATCCGCGATATCACCAAGGGGAAGGCCGATATTGCCCGCCACAACAACATTTCGGCCCACACCCCGAAGGAGATGTCCCAAAAGGGATACCGTAGTACTCTTTCCGTTGCTCCCTGTGATAGCGACAAGACGCCCCCGAAGAAAAGGAGCCACCGCATCAAGCTCTCCAGTCACCCTTATATTCAATGAAAGCGCATGCTCCACCAAAGGTGCTTTTGGCGAAACACCCGAGCTGAGAAGTAATTCGTCACAAGCACAGGCTCGTTCGGAATGTCCCTCTTCCCACGATATTCCCTCGCGGAAGAAGAGAGCTTTTGTCGACTCCGAGAGTGTTTTCTGCTCCGTAACGAACACCTGTGCTCCTTTTCGTCGGGCAAAACACGCCAACGACACCCCGCTGACGCCCGCTCCCAAAACCGTTATCCTTTTGCCTGCAAACCTTTCCAACACCGCCACCGTCTCCTTGCCACTCCATTTTCATCAAAAAGTCATCAAAAAAAGAAGAATTTCAACAACACAAACGTTGCAAGCATACCACACGCATGAACAATCCAGAAACGAGCTACGATTTGTGTCTCACTCCAACCCACTAGTTCAAAGTGATGGTGTAATGGACTCATGAGAAAAATCCGCCTCCGGAAACCCCTGATCGCTAGTATTTGCAGAATCACCGAGATGATCTCGACCAAAAAGAGAAACGACAGTGAAACAACAAGAATGGGAGTACCCGAGAAAATAGCCGTGCTCATGAGCAATCCGCCAAAGAAATGAGCTCCCACATCCCCCATGAAGATTTTCGCCGGATGTGCATTGTGCCAGAGAAACCCCAAAGCGGTAACCAAACCAGTCATCCCCGCCCAGGAAACGGCCTTCTCCACATCACCCAATGTAAGAAGTCCCGTAAAAGAGATGACCGCTGCGCCAGCGGCGAGTCCATCCAACCCATCGGTGACATTAAAAGCATTGAGAAAACCGACAGATGCGAACGTCAAGAGCATCGCGGCAAGTAAAAATTCCGGACGAAAACCTGGAAAAAATTCCAAATTCTGCGCCGCAACAAACAATGACCACGGTAAGCATACTGCGATCTGTGCAAAAAACTTTCCACGACTTGAGAGGCCTTCACTGGAGCGATGCGAAAACTTGAGCCAATCATCAACAAATCCCACAAGTCCGGCGGCGAAGGGAAGGCTCCAGATCTCGACAAGAAGCCGCCTCTCCGAAGAGAGGAAGCAAAAAGCAAGGAAACATCCTACAATCGCCACGCCGAGAAAAACAACGCCTCCCATTGTGGGCGTTCCACCCTTACGCTCAAGGTGCCCTTGAGGTCCGTACAATTTAAGGAATTGTTCTATTCGTAACGTTTTTTGTTTTTTCAACCACCATTCCTGCATGACCACATTCAACACAAGCAAACAAACGCCAACAGCAATCGCCGTTATCGTCATGTCCTCCGGGTCAATCCCCGCACCACCTTTTCCAGTTCGTAATGCCGGGATCCCTTGACAAGGAGAATGTCCTCCGGCGCAAGCAAGGATTCTACCACGGCAAGAGCCTCTTCGGCATTGGCAACGCGGAAAACGTGATTACTCCGGAAACCGCGCTCTCCATCAACATGGACGTCTTCCCACTCCTTACCCACGAGAAGAACAACGTCACAACGAAGCGCTTTTTCAAGGAGACGCTCATGCCAAATCGGACTCTCCCTACCCAATTCACGCATGCCTCCGAGGATGGCTACGACGCGCTCCTCTCCCTTCTTCCTTATTGCAAAAAGGTTGTCCAACGCAACCGAAAGAGAAGCTGGGTTCGCGTTGTAGGCCTCATCGACGAGCAATCCGCCCCCCTCTCGAAAGAGGATGACTCCCCGGCCTTGCGGCGGTGTCATTGTACCGATCCTTCGGACAAGCTCTTCCAAAGGTTGTTCGAACGCAACACCCAGAGCGAATCCAAAGGCAGCAGTATAGGCATGCTGGATGCCGAAAAGAGGCACGGAACAGTCGAGAACTTTTCCAAAAACATCGTAACGAACGGACAATTGCGGAAGCATACCGTCAAAGCGTGATTCCGCATGAAGAATACGCACTCCCTGCCCCGAGGGAACCTGATACCCTATGGGAAACAGTCGCCAAGGTCGGCCAGCGGTTTCCACACGCCTCCTCAGGAGATCATTATCATAATTATAGGACAAGACGCGAAGCTGCTGCGAACAGGTAATCTCCCATTTTGCACCGAGAACTCCCTCAATGGAACCGAATCCTTCAAGGTGCGCCGGAGAGATTTCGGTAATCACTGCTGTATCGGGCTCATAGGTTTCGGTAAGCTCACGTATTTCTCCCGGAGCATTTGCACCCATCTCCAAAAGGAGAACTTCCGTGGAAACGGGCATGGAAAGCACGGTGAGCGCGCATCCTATCCGGGTGTTGTGACTCTTGGCAGCGGGATGGACACGTAGAGCGGGAGAAAGGACGTTACGCACAAGCTCCTTGGTAGTGGTTTTTCCTACACTTCCGGTCACAGCAATGCGCCGGCGAGGTACGAAACGTGCGAGATAGGCAAGTGCCATGTCCTCCAGGGCTTTTTCTGTATTTTCCACCCAAAGGACAGCGTTCTCGTTGCCAAAAGAATCCACGGAGAATAAATCCCTTCTGTCGCTTTGCAGAACGAAGAATGTCGCACCCCTCGAAAGAGCGTCCGAGACGAAGCGATGACCATCCACAGAGGCACCGGGAATCGCGGCAAATCCCTCGCCTGGCTGCACCTCCCTGCTGTCGGTCCGAAACATCGATGGCATCACACCATCCGGCCCTGTCAGGAAACCTTTCGTCGCCACCGCCGCCTCGCTGCGCTTCCAGAACGATGCCTGCGTCATTCCCATGAAATACTCCTATCTTTCGCCCAACGTAAAAAAGCATCCTTGTCGCTGTAGGGAATTCTTCGGTTTTCCCGAAGAATGTAGCGCTCCGGTCCCTTTCCTGCAAGAAGAACGATGTCACCCGGACCTGCCGCATCCAAAGCGGTGCGAACTGCCTCTTCTCGTTCGAGAATAACGAGGGCTCGTTCTTCACCACCGGCTTCGCGTATTCCCTCCAAATTCTGTTGCGCTATCGCTGCGGGATCCTCGTTTCTTGGATTGTCCATGGTAACAACAATGCGATCTGCCAACTCGGCCATTATTTTCCCTATGAGGGGTCGATTTTCTGCGTAGCGTTCCCCACCTGATCCGAACACCACAATAATACGTCCGGAACAGATCTCTCGAAGTGCACAAAGCACTTTCTCCATCGCATCCGGACTGTGGGCGTAATCAATGATACACGCGAACCCGCTGTGCGTTCGAAACCGCTCCATCCGCCCCGGAATCTGAGGAACATTCCGCAGACCGACAAGAATCATCTCCGGATCAATACCTACCGCATAAGCCAGGGCCGCCGCACCCAAGGCATTTGCAAGGCTGAATTTCCCTGCAAGGGGAACGGAGAAGGCAATTGGGGATTTGCCAGGAAAATGAAGTTTACCGGACACTCCTTCGAGCGTCGAGGAAATGTCGCTTCCGTACACGGCGACACCATTTCCAGGTGTACAGCCAAATCCCAACAAGGAGTTCCCGTATTTCGACAGGAGGCGTCTTCCATAGGCGTCATCTACATTCACTGCGCCTTTCCAGCCTTTCAAGGTATATTCATCGAAAAGCAGCGTTTTTGCCTCGAAATAATCCTCCATTGTTCCATGAAAATCTAAATGTTCCGATGTGAGATTTGTAAAAAGTGCACCTTCAAAGAGACAGCCACGGAGTCTACCGAGCATTAAACCATGAGAGGACGCTTCAAGAACACAAATGGAGCACCTGTTCCTCACCATACGCGCCAACCAGTGTTGAATATCGCTCGCCTCAGGTGTAGTCCGCTCTGCATACTCATCCACCATGCCGTCATTGTAGGTGATTGTTCCCAGGAGACCACAGGTCTCCCCCGCTGCTTGAAAAATTGAGCGTAAAAGATATGTGGAAGAGGTTTTTCCATTCGTACCCGTAACCGCAAACATGCGCAGTTTTTCCGCTGGGTAGCCTTCCAGTGCGGCAGCAACGTACCCAAGCGACTTGCGAATATCCGACACAAGAATCTGGGGGAATGGCAACGAGAGAGGCTCTTCACACAGGAAAGCCGCAGCCCCTGCGGCTGCGGCCAATTCTGCGAAATCCCGACCATCATGTTTTTTCCCTCGGATGCAGCAGAAGAGGGAGCCCGGAGAAACCTGCCTGTGGTCGGCCACGACATTCTCCAAAGAAGGGTCCTGCTCCCCATGCAGGGTACGAATGCGTATCCCTTTGCTCTCAAGTTCTCGACACAACAAAGAGTATTTCACGACACCATCCTCCCACGTTCTCTCATCTTTGAGGAGCCTCTGAAAAATGCCGTGCCGATCTCGGAAAAACGCGATGCAATCGAAAATCGAGAGAGGGCGATTCCTACTTGATCAGGGTTTCCTTGAAACATACCCCTTGTTTTTGTTGTGCAATACACTCTTCCTGCATTGACAGTACGTGCTCATCGATTTTCAGTGATCGGAGTTACCATCTCAGCATCCAGAAGAAGCATCGCCTCAACGATTTCTTTGAAGAGCGGGGCTGCAATAAGCCCGCCCATGTCCTTTCCGGCTTTGGGTTCTCCCAAAATGACCAACAAGACGTTCTCCGGTTTATCCGAGGGCCAGAAACCGACGAAAGAGGCCACATATCGATGTTCCAGGTACTTGCCTTTTTCTGCAATTTGGGCAGTACCCGTCTTTCCGGAGACGGAAACACCTTGCACGTTCGCCCGTTTTCCAGTCCCGCGAAGAATGACTTCTCGCATGGCATTTCGTAACCACGCAGCCGTTTCTTCGCTTAACACCTGCCCCCTGGGGGTTCTCCGTCCTTCATAGATTTTTTTCCCCGATCCATCAGACGCCTCTTGCACGAGGTAGGGCTGAAGCAGTGTTCCTCCATTGACGATAGCACTGATGGCGGTAGCCAGCTGAAGCGGAGTGACAGCGATTCCCTGGCCGATGGCTATATTGGACGGAATCGCCCCGTACCAGCGTTCAGGGGTGTATACGAGCCCTTCTTCTTCTCCCGGAAGTTCAATGTTGGTCCGTCTTCCAAAACCCCACTGTGTAAGGGTCTCGTACATCTGCTGCGTGCGGAAACGCATCCCGATCATAGCCATGCCGACATTGCTCGAATTGACAAGAACATCCGTGAGCGTTTGTGTACCGTGGGCTCTTCCCTGAACTTCGCGAATAGTTGTATCCGCTACTTTGATCCTGCCAGGACAATTGTGAAAGATTTCCCCTTTGGA
The DNA here is from genome assembly GCF_000526375.1 of Aminiphilus circumscriptus DSM 16581. Lineage (NCBI taxonomy): Bacteria > Thermotogati > Synergistota > Synergistia > Synergistales > Aminiphilaceae > Aminiphilus > Aminiphilus circumscriptus. Next base: position 812,177 of record NZ_JAFY01000007.1, read on the forward strand.
GACGTAACCATGCTCAAGGGCAATCCCCATTATAACGGGTTTGAGTGTCGACCCTGGTTCGTAGACGCGACCAATGACATTGTTCCGTTTCGCCTCGGCAACCTCAAGTGTTTCCCTCTTGTTGGCGTCGAAAGAAGGCCAACTCACCATACCTTTGACAGCACCGGAGTTGGGATCGAGACAGACCGCCGCCGCCCAGGAGACGTTCTCTCTCACTGCCGCCTTTTCGACAATTTCCTCCATTATATGTTGGATTCGCGCATCTACAGTGAGAATGACTTTGCCTGCCCTTGGAGCGGTAATTTCTGCAAGAGGCGACAGGAGATCCAGCGTTTCTCCTCCCGCAGTTCTCACGACGATCCGCACCTGGGGTGGAGAAAAAAGGACACTGTTCCACGCTCGCTCAATGCCGGAAAGCCCATTGTCGTCGATATCGCAATACCCCAGAATATGAGACAGAGAAGAACCGTGCGGATAGACTCTTTTCTGCTCTTTCATGGTGAAAAGACCTTCCAATTTGAGTTTTTTCAGTTCTTCGCCACGTTCTCCGTCGATTTTTCGCGCCACCCAATGAAACCGCCCTCGGAGAGCCCCCGAAAGTTTCCGTATCGTGCTTTCCTCGAATTTTCCTTTCAACTGCTGCGCCGATTCGGCTTTCCATTCCTGAGGGTCAACGAAGAAGCTGATGCTTGGAATGGAAATCGCCAGTGGAATACCATTTCGGTCAAAGATGGTACCTCTACTTGTGCTCACCGTCACTTGCGCCCAGTACTGTTTTTTCGCCTGCGCCACAACCCGGGGGTCCGGAAACAACTGAATCTCTACGGTACGCCCGGCGAGAAAGAAAAGAGCTGATACAATCCAAAGCCACGGATTCCGCAACGCTCTGAACAACCGCACGTCACCCCATGAACCAGATGTCATTCACGAGCATTTGCAGGCGTTCCCCAAAGAAAACCACTCTTTTGGGCATGTCGCTCTCCCTCGAAAGCAACAAGAGGTTGTCGTTCCGAACCTGAGGATAGACCAGAAGGAATCCGAACAAAAACAAGATAGGAAGGCGGAACCATTCCGAGCGTTGATCGAGCGGTTCCGTAGATTTTCTGAGGGGAGACGAGTGAGGCCAGTTGCATTTGAAGATAGGCAAGCTCTTCTGAAGCTTTTTCCGTTCTCTGGGAAAGCTGAGACAGATGATTTTCGAGACTCAGGCTATAGAGACGCAGGCCACCTAATCCAAGGAAGAAAATACCAAGGATGACACAGGCAATTGCGCAAAACGGCGCAACACGAACGTTGCCTCCGATTCGACTGGAAACTGCCATGCCTCACCCTCCTCTACGCGGAAAAGATAAACCCTCTTAGTTTGGCACTCCTTGCCTTGTAGTTCGCATCGATTTCCTCATCATCGGCAACAAGAAGCTTTCGATTCCATCTCTTCCCTAAGCCCTCAGTCTCCCACTTGCGAAAAGCCTGTTTGACGAGACGATCCTCAAGGGAGTGATAGCTCACAAAAACGACGACAGATCCCCCACTCACGATGCGGGAACACTGCTCCAAAGCTGCATTCAAAGCTCCTAACTCGTCGTTGACATGGATCCGAAGCGCTTGAAAAAGCTTCCGAGCAGGATGCCCACCCATTTTTCGCTGCATTGGCGCGGGCAAACCTCTTCGAAGCACCTCCACAACATCCGTCGTGGTGTGCAGTCCCCCGCTTCGCTCCCTTTCGGCACAGATGAGCTTTGCCATGAGGTAAGCATGTCGTTCTTCTCCATAATCGCGAAAAATGCGCGTCAACTCGCCGCAAGATGCCGTATTCAAGACTGCTTCAGCAGTCAATGACGCATCAGGTCCCATTCGCATATCGAGAGGCCCCTCGTTCTGAAACGAAAAGCCACGCCGAGGTTCCGAAAGTTGGAAATTTGACACTCCAAGGTCAAAAAGGATTGCCTTTGCCGGAGAAAAGCCCTGATCACAGACCAGGGTCTCCAAATTTCGGAAATTACCCTGGACAGCGACAAATCGCTCTCCAAAAGACGCCAGCCTTTCCTTGGCAAATTGCAACGCCTCTTCATCCCGATCGATACCGAGCAGGCGAACCTCTTTTCGGGAAGAAAGAATTCGTTCCGCATGTCCTCCGAGCCCAAGAGTCGCATCCACAACATTTCCGTAACAGGCGCACTCTTCCAATATTTCCATAACTTTTCCAAGAAGCACCGGGGTGTGATGCATCAGAGCCCTCCAAGCTCTCTGGCAATGGCGGAGAAATCTTCAGCCAGAACTTTTTCCTGATGGCGCATCCAACGTTCACGATCCCATATTTCCACATGATCACCGTTGCCGATGATGCAAAGCTCTTGATTCAACGCAGCATGTTCACGAAGAAATGGAGAAAGGAGCATTCGCCCCGCACCGTCAAGTTGGATTTCGTTGGCCGTTGCAAAGAGAACCCGCATGAAATCCTTGAGTTGTGCTCTTGGGAGAGGCAAGGCTTCTAATTTTTCGAGAAGGGATTCCCAACCTGTCTGAGGATAGATGGCAACGCAACGCTGCATGCCGGCACTGGCAACGACATCACGCCCCAATCCCTGGCGAAACCTGGAAGGGAGAACGATACGGCCTTTCTCGTCAAGGCGATGCTCATACATCCCCACAAACATGGGAATTCCTCCCAATTTATACCATTCTACTCCACTACGACCCACTCTACCATGCTTTGCGCAGGAGGAATGAGTCTCAGGAACTATTTTTCCTGAAAAATTCTGCGACGAACGACTCAAAAAGAACACTTCAATAGGAGTCTGACGAGACAAAACAACAAAAACCGTGCACTTCCTCAGTCCTCAGTCACCTGAGGAAAGGGGTGCACGGTCGTGTTCCTTGTTATTTTGTGCCATGACAGGAAGAGATTCTTAAACTACACTGTGAAGTGGTAAAGCAGAAATGAGCGGGAGAGCATCGCGTAAGCCGGGTTCTGTCGTGGGCAACCATTTATCTAGGGCAATAGCTCGCGCTATGCCTCAAGCGACCGTACCCGGGAGTCAGCGGGCCGCCTCATCCTCCCCTATTCGGCCTTGCTCCGGGCGGGGTTTGCCTAGCCCGCCAGTCACCTGGCGGCTGGTGGGCTCTTACCCCACCTTTTCACCCTTACCTCGAAAGGCGGTATGTTTCTGTGGCACTTTCCTTGGGTTCACACCCACTGGACGTTATCCAGCGCCCTGCCCTGTGGAGCCCGGACTTTCCTCTCCTCGCGAAAGGCGAGCAGCGGTTGCCTGAGATACTCTCCCGCGGAAAGTAGTATAGCAGCTCCTGCATTGAAAGCGAATTCTTCCGCATATTGCTCTTTTTCCCGTTTCATGGTAGTTGTGTTGAACCCGAGACAACACTACTGACCTGGTTCTTTTACTCCATCAAGACACGACGACATTTCGGATATTTTTTGTTCCCTATTCCACGGGAGGAGGTCTCTCTGTGATCGAAAAAACGTACCCCGCTCCGCCGGAATACGATGTCTTTAAGAGGAAGGTCAGAGAACTGACTGGCATCGATCTAGACTCGTACAAGTTCCAGATCCATCGCCGTGTCCACATGCTGATGCAACGATGGGGAATCACCGATTATGACATGTTTTTCAAAACACTTTCTCAAAACGGAGACAAGCTCCGCGAATTCCTCGACTACCTGACGATCAACGTCTCGGAATTTTTCAGAAACCCGAACAGATGGTGGGAGCTCAAGGACCAGATCATCCCCACGTTATTGCGCGAACGCAACGACAAAAAACTGCGCATCTGGAGCGCCGGAGCCGCAACGGGAGAAGAACCCTATTCTCTCGGTATCCTTTCCCTCGAATGTGGTCTTGTCATTCCTCCAAAGGTCAAGGCCTCCGATATCGACGCGGGAGCGTTGAAAAAAGCGGAAGAGGGGCTTTATCATAAGCGGCAGCTCGTCAGCGTGCCTCCCGCGTGGCTGGAGCGCCACTTTTCTCCGGTGGATGCGGAAACCTTCAGAATCAAACCTTCCGTCAAGGAGCGCGTGCAATTCGTCCGAGAAAATCTCATTGAGGACAAATTCGAAGAAGGAATGGACATCATTCTTTGTCGCAATGTCGTGATCTATTTCTCGCCGGAGACAAAGCTGAAGCTCTATGAAAAATTCTTCCACGCCCTTCGTCCCGGAGGATATCTCATGGTCGGCTCCACCGAACAGATTTTCGAATACCGGCGTCTTGGGTTCGAGTCTGCGGGACCGTTTCTCTATCGCCGTCCCAAATAGCTTCGTGCGAGCGTCACATAGGTTTCGGCATGTTCCCGGATATGCAGGATCTCTTCGGGCACAAGCGATCGCACCGTCTTGCCGGGAATTCCCATGACGAGCGATCCTGGAGGAACAAACCTTCCCTCGGGGACAAGTGCTCTTGCGGCAATGATGCTTCCCTCCCCGACGACCGCTCCGTCGAGCACTGTGGCGCCCATACCGATGAGACAATCGTCTTCGATCCGACAACCGTGCAGGATCACGCCATGCCCCAGAGTGACCCGCTTCCCCACCAGGACAGGCAATTCCCTGGTGACGTGCAGGAGACACCCGTCCTGCACATTGGAAGAATCTCCAACCTCAATGAAATTGATGTCGCCTCGTAATACCGAAGCGAACCACACGCTTGCATCCTTGCCGACACGAACATCTCCCACGAGAACGGAGGAGGCGGCAATAAACGCCGCCTCCTCCGTCTTGGGAAACAGGCCGTCATAGGAAAAAAGCGGTCCTTCTCCATTCACGACGGTACTCCTCCCTCGTGCTGCACTTTGTTCATCCTTCCACTGTCAATGAGACCGGACGATCTCCTTAATTCGCATGAGGCGACTTAGATTCGCCCTCTCCTGTTCGTCCAACTTCATGGTGATGAACCGGATCGTCTCCACAAAAGAGGGAATCAACACATGTTCCAGAGCGTTGACACGGCGACGCGTCCGTTCGATTTCCTTTGCCATGAGCTGGAGAGCCTTTTCCTCGGCGGCCAACGTGATCAATTTTGGAATGAGACGAGAAAAACGCTCCAATGCCACGTCAAGGCTTCCCGTGGAGGTGGCGAGCCCGTAATTGAAAACATTGCCTTCCTGATGCACCGTATACTCCGGTATAAGCACACTCATCACGTTCCGCTGCGTTCGCGTCAGGGTGCACACGGAACCGGAAATGAGCAACGCCTGTTCCAGCATGACAGGAAGTGTCTGGGCTCTGGCCAAGAGGAAATTCCGGTAACAAGCCAGAAGCTCTTCTTCCGCACGTTCACGCATATCTTTGACTTCCCGTGCTCGTTTCAGAAATTCCTTGATGAGCGCATCCTGCTTGTCCTTCAGCAGTTTGTGCCCCCGCTTCGCCACAACGAGACGTTTTTTGAGGCGGGAGAGCTCCATCCTATTCGGATTGACGGTCAGCTGCTTTGCCATGACACGACCTCCTGCCTAAACCGCAGCCGTCTCGGTTACGGCCTCTTCCTCCTTGACGAGTCGCGGCTTGAGGTATTTCTCGATGTAGGCGTCACGCACACGCTTCAATTCTTTCACCGGAATGATCGCGAGCAAATCCCAACCGAGTTCGAGCGTTTCCTCCACAGTCCGATTCTCGTATTCACCCTGGCGAACGTAGCGATTCTCAAATTCGTCAGCGAACTTGGCGAAGGCTTTGTCTTCCTCGGTAAGAGCTCCTTCGCCGAGGATCACCGCAAGTTCCTTGGCTTCCTTTCCTCGCGCATAGGCAGCGAAGAGCTGGTTCATGAGGTCCGCGTGATCCTCTCTGGTCTTGCCCTTCCCGATTCCTTTGTCCTTGAGTCGGGAAAGAGAGGGCATGACATCCACGGGAGGATAGATGCCCTTGCGATGGAGTCCTCTGCTGAGGATGATCTGTCCCTCGGTGATGTACCCCGTAAGATCCGGAATCGGGTGAGTCTTGTCGTCCTCGGGCATTGTGAGAATCGGAAACTGGGTGATAGAACCGCTTTTTCCGCGCAGACGCCCAGCCCGTTCATAGAGCGTCGCCAAGTCGGTATACAGGTATCCCGGGTAACCCCGACGGCCCGGAACTTCCTTTCGTGCGGCGGAAATTTCCCGCAGGGCCTCGCAGTAGTTGGTCATGTCCGTGAGAATGACCAGCACGTGCATATCTCGCTCGAACGCCAAATACTCTGCACAGGTAAGCCCGAGCCGAGGCGTGGTGAGACGTTCGATGGCGGGGTCGTCGGCAAGGTTGATGAACATGACGGTCCGTTCAATGGCACCGGTACGGCGAAAGTCCTCCATAAAAAAGGACGCTTCTTCGAAGGTAATACCCATGGCGACAAAGACGACAGCAAAGGCCTCGTGGCCACTGATGACCGTAGACTGGCGTGCAACCTGAGCGGCGATGCGATTGTGCGGGAGTCCGCTTCCGGAAAAAATAGGCAGTTTCTGACCACGCACAATGGGGTTCATGCCGTCGATGGTGGAGATCCCTGTCTGGATGAATTCCGACGGATAGTCCCTGGAATAGGGGTTCATGGGATAACCGTTGATGTCCAAACGCTTCTTGGGGATGATCTGGGCCCCTCCGTCGATGGGTTCCCCTCGTCCATTGAAGACGCGTCCGAGCATCTGTTCGGTGACAGGCAGGGTCAGAACTTTTCCAAGAAAACGAACTTTCGTCTCCTCGAGATCAATCCCCGTCGTCCCCTCGAAAACCTGCACAAGAGCCTTGTCCGTCGTGATCTCCAGCACGCGCCCCCGGCGGCGTTCTCCCCCGCTGAGTTCGATTTCCACAAGTTCGTCGTAACGAACCTGGTTGACTTTTTCGACAACCATGAGCGGTCCGGAAAGATTCGTGACGGTACGGTATTCCTTAGGCAACATCGGTCTCACCACCCTCGGGCATGACTTCGCCGATCTGATCGCTCATTTCTTTCAACAGTGCGTCGAGTATCTGCATGTTCTTCTCCTCCACATAGCGCATGCGTGCAATACTCTCCCGGACAGGAAGCTCAAGGACCGTCTTCAAGAGAGCCCCGCGGGAAAGTGCTTCCATGCTCATGTGGTGAAATTCCAGGATGTTGCGGAGCATTTTGAACTGCTTATCCATGGAGGCGTAGGTATCGATCTCGTGAAAGGCATTCTGGTGCAGAAAATCCTCTCGAATGGACTTTGCCGTTTCGAGGACCATTCGCTCCTCCTTCGAGAGGGAGTCGATGCCCACGAGGCGAACAATCTCCCGAAGCTTGTCCTCGTCCTCCAGAAGAGACATTGCCTCGGTACGAAACACGCTCCATTCCTCATCGTAAATGGCGTCCCAGTAAGCCCCCAGCGTGTCCGCGTAGAGAGAGTAGCTTGTGAGCCAGTTGATCGCTGGAAAATGCCGCTGGTACGCAAGAGCCGCGTCGAGACCCCAGAAGACCTTGGTCACCCGGAGGGTGTTCTGCGTCACCGGTTCCGAAAGGTCGCCACCCGGAGGTGAGACGGCTCCGATGACGCTGACGGCACCTTCTCTGCCGTCGGAGCCATGACAGATGCACCGTCCGGCACGCTCATAGAAAGAGGCCAGACGGGTTCCCAGATAGGCGGGATACCCCTCCTCCCCGGGCATTTCCTCGAGTCGCCCGGAGATTTCCCGGAGAGCTTCCGCCCAGCGACTCGTCGAGTCCGCCATGAGCGCGACGGAATACCCCATGTCGCGAAAATACTCCGCAATAGTGATCCCCGTATAGATACTCGCTTCTCGGGCCGCCACGGGCATGTTCGACGTGTTGGCGATGAGCACCGTGCGTTTCATGAGGGGATGTCCGGAACGGGGGTCTTCCAGTTCCGGAAATTCAAGGAGCACGTCGGTCATCTCGTTTCCCCGCTCACCGCAGCCGATGTAGACGACGATTTCCGCATCGGCCCACTTTGCCAGCTGGTGCTGAATCACGGTCTTTCCCGAGCCGAACGGTCCGGGAACGCAGGCAGTTCCGCCTCTTGCCAAAAGGAAGAACATGTCCACGACACGCTGTCCGGTCGTCAGGGGAACCTCCGGAGGAAGGCGTTTTGCCACGGGACGAGGTTTGCGAACGGGCCAGCGTTGGAGCATGCGAACCTCATGGATCTTTTCTCCCTCGGCAATCAGGACAACGGGTTCTTCCACCGTTTTCTGGCCGGAGAAGATCTTCTTCACCGTCCCCTTGACTCCTAGAGGGACAAGGATCCGATGTTCCACAAGAACTGTTTCTTGAACAATCCCCAGGATATCTCCCTGGGCAACGGTATCTCCTTCCTGCACCGAGGGAACGAATTCCCATTTCCTATCCCTCGGAACTGCGGGAACGGCAATACCCCTAGAAATGTACGGGCTTTTCGCGGCATCTTCGATAAGCATGAGGGGACGTTGTACACCGTCATAAAACTGCTCAATCATCCCGGGTCCCAATTCGACACTCAGGGGTTCTCCAGTGCTGACAACCCGTTCTCCAGGCATAACACCGGAGGTTTCCTCATAGACCTGAATGGAAGCCGTATCTCCCTTAATTTCAATGATCTCTCCGACGAGGCCAAGATCTCCCACCCGAACTACATCATACATGCACGCCCCGGACATCCCCTCGGCAACAACGAGAGGGCCTGAAATCTTCGCAATCTTACCCACTATCGTTTTTTCCTGGGCCACCGGTTATCCCCTCCAAATGAACGATCTCCTCGGCTATGCCCTTCGGCGACTTCCGCTCGAATCGTTCAGAATCATCATTTCTGTTCTTTTGTTCTTGCCCGAAAGGTAAACAGGAAGTCAGGATTGGACTGAAAAAATATCCATTCCCACAGCCTGTTCCACGCTTTTTTTGATGTTGCGGACACCAACACCCCAGGAACCTCGTTGATCCGGGATCGGAATAATGCTTACGGGAAAAGTGTCATTCAATTCATCCACAAGTTCTCTCAGCTCTTCAAACCAACGTTCCATGAGAAACACCACGGCATGCGTCGCGGCAAGACGTTGCAGGACCTGCCTCATCTCCGCCACCTCGTTTCCGGGAATGAAGGGTTCCACGCCTACCGCCTGAAAGGGCAGCACCGTTTCGTAATCACCCACTGCTGCCATACGCTGTTCCGCCGTTTGGTTTTTACGCGACGTCACGGCGCATCAACCCCCTCACCACATCCCTGTTCATCCCGCTCGCCTTGGAGACGAGAAGAATGCGCAGATTGCGCGTTTCCATCTCCTTGAGCCAGAGATAGCGAAGTACATTTTCCGGGGCAAAGGGAAGGTAGGCACTCTTCCCGAGAATCCACGTGATGAAATCATCCAAGCCCTTTTCCAATTCCACAAGAAAGGCTCCCGCGTCCTCGAAGTTTTCAATTTCCCGAAAAACGCGGCTCACATCCGCATAAGCAATGGACCTTCCCCATCCTTCGAAAGGTTCTGCGTAAAGACCAAGAACGTGCTCCCGGGAAATTGCACCTCCATCATGCACAAACTGCTCCACCAATGACTGATCGAAACCAAAACGCCGAAGGCGAAGGATGGTCCGAAGATTTTCCGCATCCACACGCCCTTTGAACCATGCTGTCACACCGGCAAACCCAAGCTTTCCAACCTGTTCACCCATAACTTTGAAAAGCTGTCGGTCAAGTCGCCGTTCAATCTCCAAAAGATCCTGTGTCTGTTCCCAATGGGCGACACACCCCGGAAGGAGCTGAGTCAACCCGAAGGGAAGGAGACGGTAATCCTCGCTTTCTATCGCGGTGACGAGATCATCTCCAGAGATACTTCCCAATGAGGTCAGCAAATCCCACCGCCGAGGCTGCCCCCTCCGTTGCCGAAAAAGGCTTTTAAGAACGACTTTGACGTTGTGGAAATCGTAGGGAAGCTGAAAAAGAAGCAACAGTTCTTTATCGGGAACAAACTGACGAAGCTGGTCGTAAATGAAAAGAAGCTCTTTCTCGATGAGACTGTCGAAATCAACATCACTCTTCATTTCCGGCAACCACGAAGCATATCCCGTTTCAGAGAGCATCTTGAGCGCGGAAGCAAGATCCTCCGCGTCAAGAATGCGCAGCAAGGTACTTTCTTCGACGAGTCGGCGTTCCATCGCCCGCAGGCGAGCTATGACATATTCGTATCTCCCTGCCCGGGCCATGTGTTCACCTCCTCGCGTCAGGAGGGAAAGAGGCGCTGTACCACTTCGGCCTCAATCTCTTCCTGGACAGATCGCACCAACATTTCCAACGTGCAGTTGATGTCCACCTTTCCTCGCTGCAGCACAAATCCTCCACTGGCTGCAACACGTCTATCTCCCAACGTGACGGACATACCTTTTTTCTGGTTGAACCCATCCAGCCACGCCTGATCAAGATGGCGCTCTTCCGTTGCCAGAAGAAGCACATCCTTTTCCTCCGGCTGGGCATTTTCCAGAAGGGAGGTCATGAAAGCAATGTATTTCGCCTTTGGAACAGCCGCCAGAGCACGCAAGGCTTCGTCGTAGGTTCTTTCAATAAGAGAACGGCGCACACCCAGCTCTATCTTCTTCACATCCAGATCCGCCACGATCTCCCTGCGACGAAAGATCTCCTTCTCCTCTTTCTTAAGACGTTCCGCCGAAGCACGTTCCAAACTATCGATCTCTTCTTGTGTCTTGAGAGCAATCTGACGTTTTTTCTCTTCCGCCCTCTCAAGAATCTCTTCCGCTTCCCGCTGAGCTTCTCCTTCTATTTTCTTCTTGATATCCGCGAGAGCCATTACACCCACCCTTTTACGCCTACAGCTTAATACTGTTCAAAAGAATGATGCTCATGAGAAGAGCGAGCACTGCGTAGGTTTCTACCATGGCGGGAAGAATGACGGCCTTTCCGGTTTCCTCAGGACGTTTTGCGATCATTTGAATACAGGACGCAGACGTTTTCCCCTGAGCGATTGCAGAAAAATAGCCGGCAACAGCGATGGGAAGGCAGGCGAAAAGGATTCCAACCCCTTGCCACAGACCGACGGTAACCGGCTCTCCGCCGAGCAATCCGACCTTGAGAATGACGAAAAAGGCCGTCAGAAGCCCGTAGATTCCCTGCGTACCGGGCAATGCCTGGAGAAGAAGAACCAAACCGAATTTCCCCGGATCCTCCGTCATGACCCCGGCTCCGGATTCTCCGGCGATACCGACACCAATAGCGGATCCGGAACCCGCGAACCCCGCAGCCAACGCTGCACCCAGTAAAGCCAACATGGTTCCCATGATATTCTCCATCGTGGAACACACTCCCTTCGGATTTCACTCAAAAATAGAATGAACAGTTCGTTTGGTTATTCCGGATAATCCTTGCAGATGAAAACATAGCGGGTTTCGTAGCGCAAAGGATTGATGGCTCTTCCGCCAGCGCTGAAGAATTTGCTGAAAAATTCCACATACTGGAGACGCAGCGAGTGAATGAAGGCACCCAGAATGTTTACCGCCAAACTGAAGACGTGCCCTCCGAAAAAGATCAACAATGCAAGCGCCCAACCCACATAAGGGATGTCCCACACAAGCGTCGCGAGCATGTTCACGATCATTGCGATGGCCGCCGATGCCAATCCGAGCGCCAAAAGACGACTATAGCTGAGAATGTCCCCCAGATAGGACGTCACGTTATACAGACTGAGCATGCCTGAAATGGCCTTGCCCAGCACTCCGGGCTTCTCCCTTCCCTGCGTCACCACGAGAAGCAACGCACCGAGCAGGCTCATTCCCTTGGCCAGCGAAACAAGAACCGGTGAAAGGAGGCCCTGAGTCCCGACACCAAGAAGCAGAAGCCCCACCAGGAGAAGCAGCCATCCTCCCTGATCTCCCACCCCGGCGAGGTATTCTCCCTTGCGGAGATTTTCCACCAGAGCAATGCAGAGACCAAAGAGGATCTGCACGACTCCCAACGCGAGAGAAATACCGAGAAACGTGATCGGATCATTCATGGGATCAAGCACCATCACCTTGTCCTTCAGCGGTTTCAACACCGAAAGGAAAGGAAAGGCGTCGATCATGTTTCCCATCCAGGTTCCTGTGAGCATGCCCACAAACACCGTGGAAATTCCTCCCAGGAAAAGAAGGACAAAAAACTTTTTCGTTTCTCCCGTGATCGGAAATTTCCGCAGCGCATAGAGAAGAAGTCCAGCCATGATGAGCCCATATCCGCCGTCTCCGAGACACATGCCGAAGAACACGAAAAAGAAAGGGGCCATGAATGCCGTGGGATCAACACCACCATAGGAAGGAACTCCGTAAAGCTTCGTGAGAGGCTCGAAGGGATGAACCCAACTTGGATTCGAAAGCACCGTCGGTGGCGAGTCGGAAGAATCTGGATCCTCGGCGAGGAGTTCCATTTCCGTCTCGAAGGGGGACAGTACTTTCTTTACGTCGGGAACCCGACTTTCAGGGCACCAGACCTTGGAGATAACCACTTGCTCCGTCCGTTCACCCCGGACCAGGGTGTCAAGCCGAGAGCGCAAGACAGTCAGGTAATCCAATAATTTCCGAATATCCGGAACGAGTTCTGCCGCATCGGTGTCGATCATGCGCAACAACGCCCGCTCCTCCGCACCAAGTTCTTCAAGAAGAGCCGTGAGGCGCTGTTGTTCATTTTCCACAGAGTCGGAAAGCTCTGCAGGCAATTCAATCCGGGAAAAAGCAAAGACACTAAGAGCCTCTTCAACCCTTTTGGCAGAATCCGTCGGGAAAAAGAGAGCGACCAAGGCGTCTTTGTCCTTTTTTTCACCACCATCGAAGACAAGCACTTCTCCGAGCGATCCCGTCTCTTCCGCAATATCCGACTGAAACGCGTCGATGGAGTCCTTCGGTAAAGAACCGAGCATACCTCGCACCCTCTCGGTCCCCCGAGTCAAAATTGAAAGATTATAGGGAAACCCCTGCAACTTCTCCAGCAACTTGAGAAGTCCTGTGCAACGTCCCACTTCGGACCGGATTTCGGAAAGACGCCGTTCTCGGTCCCGGAAGACTCCGGCAAGATTTCTCACGCCTCGTTCCCCGAGGAGGGTTTCAAGTTCCTCCAGGTGGACACTCGGTCTCTTCCCCAACGCACGGGCCAACGCACTGTCTGGATCGGAAAAATGAGGTTCCAGAAACCGAAGAACAAATCGCACATCCGCCAACGCGTCGTCCACATCCTGAAGACGGCGCAACGTACCTTGCGCCTCCACCCCTTCGCCGCCGGAACTCTCGATGAGTTCACAGCATCCGAGAGATTGAATGAGGTCCAGCACACGCTCCTCTGCGGAACGATGGATGACAATGCTCAGTTTTTTAACCCTTTCCACTGCCATATCTCGCCATCACCTCTTCCGCGATCCATTGCGCCACATCCTTAACGCGTTTTTCCACCTCCGAGGCAAAAGCATTTGCGCGTTCTTTTCCTTGGTGCACAATCTCCCGCGCCTTCTCTTCAGCCGCAGCCTCGAATTTCTCGACGCTCTCCTTGAAGAAACGGGTGGTTTTCTGTTTCGTCTCCTTCAAGCGAATATCCATCTCATTCTGAGCCGCAGCAATGAGACGAGCACCCTCGATACGTGCATTCTGCACAGTTTGGCGAGCATTTTCTTCTACGGTGCGAATTTCCTCAGCGATATCCTGTACCATACCGACTCCACCCCCTTCCCTTCACTGTTCCTGAACACACACTCTCAGTAATACGAACTCCGGGGAATTGCATATGCCTTCGGTATTGTATGACGTGCCTGCAAATTGTGTCAAACGTAACAATCTTTCTGGCCAACCGAAAAAGGAAATGCCGACAACTCTCACATTTTTCGCTTGCAAAGGAAGAGAGAACAAATGGCACCATATCAAGTCATTTATAGCATAAAAGGAGGCCATCTGGCCTCCTTTACAGAACAGAAAAATGGAGCGGAAAACGGGACTCGAACCCGCGACCCTCAGCTTGGGAAGCTGATGCTCTACCAACTGAGCTATTTCCGCACTGAAATACACTGCAACAAGAATCAATTATAGATGGCTCCAAAAGGCTTAGCAACAGCCCCTCTAGACGCAGGCAGAATCTCTTTGGCTTGTTTTTCCCCCACAGTGAACGTCCAACAAGATCTTGCCCGTCGAGACAAACCCAGAAAGACCAAATGCTCACGACACCTCATCAGAGGAACCCAGTCGGAGACTATATTCCTCTTCTTATTCCCACACCGTTTAACCCACCGATCCCCTATGAAGAACTTCTTTGTTGATTTTTCAAAAAACAACGCATTTTTTAAACCTTTTTCTGATGATATTTTTAAAAATTTTAGCTTTTTAATAACCAAACCACAGACACGCTTGCTTTAGTCCATTTACCTCATGATACTTCAGAAAAATTGGAGTTGGAGCGGGAAACGGGATTCGAACCCGCGACCTACGGCTTGGAAGGCCATCGCTCTAGCCAGCTGAGCTATTCCCGCTTATTTCCCAATCCTTTCTGATGGTCGGGGCGAAAGGATTCGAACCTTCGACTCCCTGCTCCCAAAGCAGGTGCGCTAACCAGACTGCGCTACGCCCCGCTCTTTGCCAAAATGCCCTTCAATTCGATAAAAATGGTGGAGCTGGGGGGACTCGAACCCCCGACCTATTCCTTGCGAAGGAATCGCGCTCCCTCTGCGCTACAGCCCCTTCTTGGGTGACGGCGACCATTGTAGTAAGGCTGTTCCGCCTTGTCAAGTTTGAATTCGCCTTCTCTTCCGCGTCGTGGCCCCATTCGTGACTTTTTTCCCGTCTCCTGAGCTAAGATGATAGAATATGATGCTCTTCGCTCCTCTGGAAAGCCTCTCCAAATTTCACATGCTGTCGTGCTCGAGAAAAGCAAGGACAAGAGCGGCGCGAGGCTCAGGGCGAGCACGAAACAAATGATCAAGGCAAGCATTTAATGAGTTCTCATTTTAATTTATTAAATATGAATTTTACCGTTTAAAAATTAAATATTTTGATTGTTTGTCGTCGAGAAAGTGTCCGTGTTATATTTTTGTACATCTTCGCCCCCTGCGGGGATCAAATCACTGTCCATTCGGAGGGTCAAGACATGTCTCTCGGACCGGAACTTGTTCGCAAGTGGGTTTGGGTGGTTTTGGCATTCTAAAATTGATCACTTTTTGAGGGAACGCTAGCCGAAAATTGACCACCTGACCATCGCTCCGGATATCATCGTCGAGAACGCACACCATGACGATGAGACCGGAGGAGAAAGGATGCTGAAGGTGGACCAATACGAATACATACGGACCGCTCACCGGGTGTACGGAAAGAATGTGAGCGAAATAGCCAGGGAAACAGGACATTCTCGAAACACCGTGAAGAAAGTGCTTCGTGGTGAATTCACGGGCTATTCCCCAAGAAAGATCCAGCCTTCTCCGGTGCTCGGTCCCTATCACGAAATCATTTACCGATGGCTGAAGGAGGACATTGAAAGCCCGAAGAAGCAGCGCCATACGGCAAAAAGGATATATACCCGTTTGGTGAGCGAATATGGCTTTACCGGAAGCGAAACGACGGTGCGCCGTCACGTATCTTCGGTCAAGAGAAGCCTCGGTCTGAAAAGCAGCGAAGCCTTCGTGCCTCTTGAGCCCTCTCCGAGGGGAGAAGCCGAGGTCGACTGGGGGAGTGCCACGGTTTTCCTCGGCGGAGAGGCCGTGCGGGTAAAAATCTTCTGCATGAGATCGAAGTACTCGGGAAACCCCTTCGTCCGCCTCTACCCTTGTGAACGGCAGCAGGCGTTTTTCGACGGACTGAGCCGTGGATTTCTCTATTATGGAGGCGTCTTTCCCGTAATGATCTTTGACAACCTGACGGCGGCAGTGGAAAAAGTGCTTCTCGGAAAAGAGCGGAAAGAACAGGCAAGCTTCGTCCGGTTCCGTTCCTGGTACACCTTCGAGAGCCGTTTCTGCTCTCCCGGTCGGGGAAACGAAAAGGGCGGAGTAGAGGGGCTCGTCGGATTCGCCCGCCGGAACTTCCTGGTTCCCCTTCCTCGGGGAGAAAGCCTGGAGAGCATCAACGACAGACTGCTGGAAGAATGCATCGCCTACGGTTCCCACAGGATGACCGGCCGGGAGGGAAGCATACGGGAACTGCACGATGCGGAAAAGAGGATCCTCATCCCCCTTCCCCGCCATCCCTACGGCAACGAACAGACCGTCTCGGTGAAGGCGGACAAGTACGCCACCGTCATGGTGGACAAGAACCGGTACTCCGTCCCCGCCGCCTACGCCGGCCGGCCCCTCCGGGCACTGCTCACCGTGGACGAGGTCGCACTCTACAGCGGAGAAAAGCGGCTCGCCGTCCACGGAAGAAAGTACGGCAACAACCACTGGGTTCTCGAGGCGGACCACTACCTCGAACTCCTCCGGGAACGTCCCGGAGCCTTCCGGGACGCCCGGCCCCTTTCGGAGTGGAAAAAGACCTGGAGCGACTCTCTGAACTCCCTTTTGGAACAATTCCAGGCGCGACAGGGAGAAAACCGGGGAATCAAGGAATTCATCGACGTGCTGCTCCTCGCGAGGCGTTACGGGCAAAAGCGGGTGGAAGCCGCCGCCTCGCAGGCCCTGAAAAACGGACTGAGCGACGCCGCCGGAATCCGCCATCTCCTTGAGTCGGCCGAAAGACAGGAAGAAACACCCACGTCCCTTGAGTCGGAGCGGTGGACCGTCCTCCCCGCGGCGGACGTATCCGTCTATTCCGTCTTGGAGGCCGGACGATGAACACCGGGCGCCTTCTGCAGCTTCACGAGAACCTGAAGAACCTGACCCTCGGCAATGCCGCCCGACACCTCGAAGAACGGCTCCGTCAGGCCGAAGAACGGGGCGTGAGCTACGAGGAATTCCTCCTGGAACTCACGGAACTGGAACTCCAGATCCGCTTCGAGAACAGGGAAAAGAGGCGGTTGAAAGAAGCCCGTTTCCCCCTGGTCAAAACTCTGGGGAGTTTTGCCTTCGAAGAAGCGCCGCAGCTTGACAAAAGACTCATCGGTGAACTGGCCGCCGGAGACTATATCTCCCGACACCGGAACATTCTCTTCCTGGGTAAAAGCGGGTGCGGGAAAACCCATCTTGCCACAGCCCTGGGAATAGAAGCCTGCCGGAAGAACCTTCGGGTCCGGTTCACCACGGCCTGCAATCTCGTCAACGAACTTCTGGAAAGCCGGGGAGAAAAGACCCTTGCCCGAGTTCTGGGCAAGTACACTCGGTATGACCTGCTCATAGTGGACGAACTGGGATATGTTCCCTTTTCGAAGGAAGGCGGAGAACTGCTGTTTCAGGTCTTCGCGGAACGGCACGAGCGGGGATCGGTCATCGTGACGACGAATCTCGGATTCGGAAGCTGGACGGAGGTCTTCGGGGATCCGAACATGACGGCGGCTCTGCTCGACCGGATGACCCACAAGGCGTACATCATCGAGTGCACGTGGGAAAGTTACAGACTGAAGGAAACCCTGAGGGAGGGAAGAAAGAGAAGCCAAATACAACTCAAAACGGCGGCCGCGGAAGAATGACCGGGGTGGTCAAAATTCGGCTGTCCCTGGTGATCAAATTTGCATTGACAAAACCATTTGGGAATGTAACAAAATCTTTCGGCGTCCCGGACGTGTACGGAAAGTGGAAGGTGGCACCACATGGCTTTCGCTCCACTTTTCCGACGGAAAGGAAGGCCTCTTTTTTTCCTGGGACCCTTCCGCATATGGATGTTCTTCCGTCACGGAAAAACAAATTGGTGATCTCCTCTGTGGCGACAAGGGGCGACATCCGCTGATCGCTGCTACGAAGGCGCACCTTCAGGGAAGCGTCCTCGTACTTGCGGAACAAATCCAGGAAGATAGGATCCTCGCCTTGACTTTTCAGCGCACTGTAGGTTCGGGCTTCCTCTCTCAGCGAAAACTTTTTTTTGAAGCAACCGAGCGCTACAGTAATCTGATCCTCACTGACGGAGAGGGTCTCATTCTGGAATGTGCAAAACATGTACATCCGGAAATCAACCGTTACAGAACGCTCATTCCGGGGCATCCATATGTCTGCCCGCCTCCGTGGAAAGGGACGAGCCTTGCGGATCTTCTTTCCGGAGAAAAACACGCCACGCGAGAAAACTTCCTGAATCTTCGTGGCTTTGGAAAACCTCTCCTCACGCATCTCTGGCGCCACCGGGCTCCTTCCACCAACATGATCGGGCCGGAGCAATTGCGTTGCCTTGCTCACAATATTGCGGAATGCGTACCCTGCTTTCTCGGGGATTATCTGACCGTTTTTCCCAATCCTCTTCCCGAAAGTGTTCCGCTTCCCCGGAAAAGCGGATTGGAAGCAACCTGGGACGTAACGGGAGCACGCCTTCTTGCCAGATATCTCAACCGATGTCGCGCAAACCTCGCGGGAGACCTGGCGAAGCAAAAAGCCCGCATTGAGAAAGAACTTGAAGGCGTCGCGGAACAACAACGACGGTTTCTTGCCGCGGAGACATTCCGAGAAAAGGGGGAGCTGCTGCTCGCCCACGGGAAAACCATCGCTCCAGGCTCCTCTGTCGTGCAACTCACATCCTGGGAGAATCCCGGAAGGAGCGTGGAAATTCCGTTGAACCCGGAATGTTCGGTCTCGGATAACGCGCAGAATTATTTCAAGATTTATAAAAAATGGAAGAGCTACGGCACAATCCTGGAAACACGTGCTGAAACGCTCTCTCAGACCCTTGAGGAGGTAATCGAACAGGAATCCGTCCTGTTCGCTCTTGATGATGTGAGAGAACTGCATCTTCTCCAAGAATCGTTGTCCGCGGAAAAACACGGGACACCGCAGAACCCGAAACGACGGAAGAAACGGCTTCCCGCTCCGCCGCCGCATCTGATCTTCCAGCTTCCCGGAGGAATAATCTTCGTCGGTCTCAATGTGAAGGGAAATCGCTACGTGACGTTTCAGATTGCCGGTGCGGACGATCTCTGGTTTCACGCCCAGGGAGTGCCAGGTGCCCATGTGGTGGCAAAGGTGGAAAATCTACGCGGGAAAAAGCGGGAGGATTTTCTTCTCTGTGCCGCGACCCTGGCTGCCCACTACGGGAAAGCCGCCCACAATAGTTCGGTTCTCGTGGACTACACGGAGAAAAAACATGTCCGCCACATCCCGGGTAAAGGACCTTCCCACGTTCGTTACGAGGCATTCAGAACACTGCGCGTCAATCCCGAATCGTGGCGTCAAAAACTCGAAGCATTGCAACAAGCTCTTGAGGAAGACAACTCCTGAATCCGATTTCTTCCCATGTTCGTGGATGAGGGAAACGCAATTTCCACGCGTGAAGAAAAATTCGTTCCACTGGAGGCGGTGGATATCCCGGTCCATAAAGAGCATCTCCAACCAGAGGATGCCCGATTGCCGATGCATGAACCCTGATCTGATGTGTTCTCCCCGTGTACAGACGACAGGCGAGCAACGTAGCCTTGCGAAAACGGCGAAGGACGTGAAATGTGGTATGCGCTTCCCTCCCCTCGGGATGCACGGACATGCGCACTCTATTGCAGGGGTCACGCCCTATGGGGAGACGCACCTCCCGAACTTCCCAGGGAACGGATCTCCACACGAGCGCGAGATACTCCTTGCCCACAAAACGCTTCTTGAACGCCAGAGAAAGCCTTTCGTGAGCCCACTGATTCCTCGCAATCACCATGAGCCCCGAGGTTCCCGCGTCGAGGCGGTGAACAATGCCTGGACGGCGTGCACCGCTCAGTTTGCCAAAATCTCCGTAGCGAAACAACAAACCGTGCACAAGCGTTCCAGTCCAGTTTCCCGGCGCAGGGTGCACGACGATACCCGAGGGTTTGTCGATCACCAGAAAATCAGGATCTTCGTGAAGTACATCGAAGGGAACATCCTCCGGTTCAATATCCATTTCCTCCGGCTTAGGCAGTCGGACTCGCACGTATGTTTCAGGAGGACATTTGATGGAGGGTTTCATCACGTTCGGCGGGGGATCAAGGCTTACCGCCCCCTTGCGGATGAGTTTCGTCGCGTACGCTCTGGAAATGCCAAGTTCCCGTGCTACCAAAGCATCCAGCCTAAGCAAGGACAAAGATTCGTCGATACAAAAAACGACACAAGAGTCCTCCTCGTTCTCTAAGAGTTCGTGAGGCTCAATCTCTGCATTTCCACAAGGCGACAACTCTCCGTTTTGTCGCGCCGTCACTTGATCACATCCTTGTCTTGGGCGGAACACATCCCGACGGCGTCTTCACATAGAGAGAATCGCCGTCGGGATGCGTCGGAGCATTCGGTTCAAACCAAGGGATCTCTGAATAAGGCTGCGTCAGCCCCGCAGGGCGCCTCGCAGAGCCTGATGCGACCCGAGTCAAGGGAAAGCGAAAGGCCTTTATTCAGAGCTTCCCAACTTTTATCAATTATTTCAGTTCCCTCTGTCGAGGACAGAAGCACACCGCTGGCAAAGTCCACGATCGTCTGGGGGAACGGCATATTTCCAGCAGCGTGGGCATTTTTCACCTTCGGCTCGCACCACAGAGATCCGGACCCCCGCCTCTTCGTCGAGGAATGCATCCTCGGGAAGATCCTCGACGCACAAAAACGCAGAGACAATGCAAAGTGTAGTCCAGAATTCCTCCTCGTCTCCGTGGGGAATCGTCTTCCCCGCTCCCGACGGGGAAATGCGCACCATCGCGTCCAGCGAATGTCCAATGGCACCCGTACCGCGTGCACGCTCCAAGGCACGGACAACGGCGGCACGAACGGAGAGGATTTCATCCCATTCCGATTGAAGAGCCTCGTCCTGCAAGGACGTACATTCCTCAGGCCAGGAAGCGAGAAAAACACTTTCCTCAAGATCCGGATCCAATCGCCGCATGGACTGCCAAATCTCTTCGGCGGTGAAACTCAGGATGGGCGCGACGAGTCGCGTGAGTCCCCGGAGCAATTCCCAGAGGACGGTCTGACAGCTTCGCCTCCCGGGATCATCTTCTCGGTCCGCATAGAGGCGGTCTTTGCTCACGTCAAGGAAGAGAGAACTCACTTCGTTCACGCAGAACTGATGAATTACATAGGTAGGAATATGGAACTCATAGTTTTCGAACCCCTCCGTAGCCTTCCGGATCACCTGCTGGAGGCGGGAAAGAATCCAACGGTCCATGAAAACGAGCTTTTCCATGGGAACCATATGTTTCTTCGGATTGAACCCGTTGAGATTACCCAGGAGGAATCTCGCGGTATTTCGGATTCTTCTGTAAGATTCTACCAGGTTATCAATGATCTTCTGGGAAATGCGCACATCATTACGATAATCTGTGGAAGCGACCCAGAGACGAAGCACATCCGCACCGTAAGCGTCGATGATCTCCTGAGGGAAGATGACGTTGCCCAAGGATTTGGACATTTTTCGCCCTTCCCCGTCCACAATGAAACCGTGAGTCAAAACGGATTTGTACGGCGCCTTCCCTTTTGTCGCCACGGAAGTGAGAAGCGATGTCTGAAACCAGCCCCGGTGCTGATCGCTTCCTTCAAGATAGAGATCTGCGGGCCACTGGAGTTCGGGGCGCGTCTCCAAAACAGCCCGATGGCTGACACCAGAGTCGAACCATACATCCATGATGTCCGTTTCCTTCCGGAGCTTTCTGCTCCCGCAGGAAGGACAAAAAGCGAGATCTCCCACGAGTTCCTCGGGAGAGTTTTCCCACCAGATATTGCTTCCCATGAGGCGAACTTTTTCCTGAACCCTGCGGACCCTGTCCGGAGAGACGACCAGCTCGCCACACTCCTCGCAGACAAACGCGGGAATGGGCACACCCCAGATGCGTTGTCTACTGATGCACCAATCGGAGCGATCGCGGACCATGTTGGTGATACGTTCCTCACCCCAGGCAGGCACCCACCGAACATGTGCGATCTCCTCCAGAGTCGCCTCTTTGAAGGCCGCCACCGAGACAAACCATTGTCTCGTGGAACGGAAAATAACCGGATTTTTGCACCGCCAGCAATGAGGATAGGAGTGCTTCACCTTGCCGGAACCGAGGAGCCGCACATTGTCCCGGAGCACCTCCAGTACCCGCTCCGCTCCCTTCTCAAGAGAGAGTCCACCCACGAGGGGCGTCTCTTCAAGGAAAAAGCCCCGGTCGTCCACAGGGTTGAAAATTTCCAGCCCATATCGGATACCTGTTTCAAAGTCCTCCACGCCGTGTCCCGGAGCAGTGTGCACACAGCCCGTTCCTTGATCGAGGAGAACGTAATCGGCCAGAACGAGGGGGACAGAACGTTCGCCGTAAAAAGGATGTTCGGCGAAGAGCCCTTCGAGTTCCTTCCCAGTACACGTGAGCAGGGAGTCCTGCAGCGCGAGTTTCGTCGCCGCCACGAATTGGGGCACGAGTTCCTTGGCGAGCAGGAAGACTCGACCATCTTCAGAGGGAACGAACACATAGGTGTATTCGGGATGCAGTGCCACAGCCATGCTCGCGGGCAATGTCCAGGGGGTCGTTGTCCAGATCACCACGGACACGTCTTGCCCCTCGAACACACCGAACCGCGTCGCCACATCCTTTAAAGGATACGCCACAAAGATAGACGGAGATGTCTCGTCTTCGTATTCAATTTCCGCCGCCGCAAGAGCGGTCTGACAATCCACGCACCAAAAGACAGGCTTATGGCCCTTGTAGACCAATCCTTTCTCGACCATCTCGGCGAAGACGCCTAATTGCGCTGCTTCATATTCGGGCTCGAACGTAACGTAGGGGGCGTCCCAGTCACCCAGTACACCCAAACGCTTGAACTCGTTGCGCTGGACATCCAAGTACTTCATCGCGTAGGAAGTGCAACGAGTCCGCAGCTCTGCCGGAGAGACGTCGTCCTTCGCAAGCCCCTCGTCCTTCAGAACCCGCAACTCGATGGGAAGTCCGTGGGTATCCCATCCGGGAACATAGGGCGCCCGAAAGCCGCGCATCCACTTGTATTTGGGAATGAAATCCTTCAGTATTTTGTTGAAGGCTGTCCCGATATGAATGTTGCCGTTCGCATAAGGAGGTCCGTCATGAAGCACGAAAAGAGGGGCACGTTCCCGTTCTTTCATGAGTTTCCCGTAAATGTCCCGCTCCTTCCAAAACGAGAGGAATTCAGGTTCCCGTTTCGCGAGATTCGCCTTCATGGGGAAATCGGTCTTCGGAAGGTGTAACGAGTCCTTGAAGTTCTGTGACATGTAAAAACCTCCTCAAGAATACGGGATGCCGCCTTCCGGAAACGCAGAAGGCGGCAAAAGTGCTTCCACACCGCTACTATAGCATGTTTCCCTTGTCTTTTTAGCGTTTCATCTGGCCTTTTCTTGCCCGAGCGGTCTGGAAGAGATGAATCGTCGCAAGAACAAAAATACCCACAGAGTCCGAGACAATGCCGGGAACCAAAAGCCCGAGAGCACCCCCCAGAGCCAATGCGCGCATCCAGGAAGGCATGGCAATCTTGTAGTACCCCACCGTACTCATTCCAAGAAGAAACACGCCGATGAGGGCCGTGATAATAGCGAGAACGAACTGGAGCGGTATTTCTCCTCCGTGAATGAGATAGGCCAGTACGGCAAGGGAGAGCGCGGCGGCGGCGCCCCAAGCGATACGCACTCTGGGTGTTTTCTCCCGGTTGAGGATGGAGAGAAGCGCAATACCGAAGACCACCACCACCAAAACAGCGAGGAGTGCTGTTTTGGATTCCACTCCCACAAGAACAAGAATCGGATTGAACACGTAGATGTAGGGAACGAGAAATCCCGCCAGAGCGAGTTTCACTGCGTTCATCCCCGTCCGCATGGGGTCGGCCCCCGCAATGCCGGCGCCCGCATATGCCGCCAGGGCGACGGGAGGACTCAGATCCGCCGCAATTCCGAAATAGAGAACAAACATGTAGGTCGCCATGGGCGGCACTCCGAGCTTGAAAAGCGCCGGAGCAGCCATGGTGCTCGTGACAATGAAGTTCGCCGTCGTGGGAAGCCCTGCACCGAGAAGAATACAGGCCACCATGGTCAGCATGAGCGTCGGCAACATATATCCTCCCGCGAGCTTAACGATGGCATTGGCGATGGACAGTCCAAGGCCCGTCAGGGTTGCGGTACCCACCACAATACCCACGGTGCCGCAGGCACAAGCCACACCCATAGCGCCCCGTGCGCCACCTTCGAGCGCATCCTTCAATTTGGGCAGCGTCAACCGTGTTTCCCTTTTGACATACGACACGGCGATCGTGAGCAGAATTCCGTTGAAGGCCGCTTTCAGCGGCGTATACCCGGCGATGAGAAAGTAGATGATCCCGAAAAGAGGGATCAGCAAATGCCCCTTGGATTTGAGCAGAGGAATGATCAAAGGAAGCTGTTCCTTCGGGAGTCCTTTGAGTCCGAGGCGGGTGGCCTCGAAATGCACCTGGACCATGACGGCGAAATAGTACAGCAGGGCCGGAATAACCGCCGCCGCCGCGACTTCGAGATAAGGGACTTCCATCATCGTCGCCATGATGAACGCCGCGGCACCCATCACGGGAGGCATGATCTGTCCTCCCGTTGACGCAACCGCTTCCACGGCGCCTGCGAAGGCAGGGCGATAGCCTACGCTTTTCATGAGAGGAATGGTGAACATTCCTGTCGTGCACACATTCGCCACAGAGGACCCGGAGATGGAACCCATCAGCCCGGAACTCAGGACAGCCACTTTGGCGGGACCCCCTGTGGAATGCCCGGCCAGTGCCATCGCAAGGTCGATGATGAAACGCCCCATGCCCGTTTGTTCCAGAAAGGTGCCGAAGAGGATGAACATGAACACGAACGTGGCCGACACATAGAGAGGCGTTCCAAAGACGCCTTCTGTGCCGAGATACATGTGGTTGATGATCCGCATCGTGTTATAGCCTCGATGCGCGAAGATCGACGGGAAATACCGTCCGTAGTAACAATAGAGAATAAAGAAAATGGCGATGATGGGCAACACGGGATTGGAGACACGTCGGGTCCCTTCCAGCAAAAGTGCTATGCCGGTAAAACCCACGATGATATCCCTGGTGGTGGGCAACCCTGGCCGCAAAACAAGCTCATTATAGTAGATGACGTGATACATTACCGCATAGGCTGCCGCGAGTGCCAAAAGAAAATCGTACCAGGGAATACGATCCCGAGATGCTTTTTTGTGACCCGGATAGAGGAGAAACACCATGAAAAGAATAAGCCCCAAGTGAATGGAAAGCTGAATGGTCTGGGGCATCAACCCCATTCCCGCCGTCCAGAGGTGAAAAAGTGAAAGACCAATGGAAACGACAGTGACAAGCAAAGCTTGCCATCCCGAAAGAGAACGATAGCGCGCCTCCGTGTCGAATTTTTTGCGCAATTCGTCGAGATCGATCTCCGTGCGCATTTCCGGAGCCTGATCCTCCTGCATCTTCTCACTCGGCAAGTGAACATCCGCTCCCTTCAAATCCGTTTCGACCAGAACCCCTCAGGGGTCCATCGCCACCCTTGGACACGCTCACGACACGGCACACCATGAAGACGACTTTCTTTTCGTACCGGAACGTCCGGCACCCCCTCATCGTCATTTCAAAATGAAGCTCCTGCCGATCTTTCCGACGAGCGGAGACATTGCAACGAAAAGACGAAGCCTCTCCTGCGGAACTTTTTCGTACAACTTCAACACGATTGAAGGTGGAAGAAAAAGTTCGTTGACGCCGAGTTCCGCAGTGCCCACACGATAATGGATGATAGGAAAACGTGCTCGTCCACCCTGGAAAACAAACCACCCATCTTTTGTGAGAAAACGTCCGTTTCGAGAAGGCGCAACAGGCAAACCCGCATTGTGGGATTTGACTCTCTCTTCCCACTGCCACAGGACGCCTCCCCTTATCACAAACACGTCCTCCACGGGAGTCAATTCCACAGAGTGAATATAACGAGTCACAACAAACTGTCCCGGAAGAATCGGATAGGCGAGAAGAGTAGTGTCGGCGTTTGTGACGACGAGAAACGGAACAGGAGTGAAAAAAAGAACGGCGCATGTGAGCAACATGAGAACAACGACTGTGACTGTCTGAAATTTTATTAACCTTAACGCAAAAGAAAAGGGAAATTTTTTCACTTCGACAATGAGTCCCACACCCCTCCGTTCTTTCTGTGAACAACAAAAAAGAGCGGCTCCATGGCACTCCCCTATTCGGCGACCACCGATCCGCTCCGTCAGCGATGTTCACGTTTTGGCGGGCCCGGCCAGATTCGAACTGGCGACCTACGGCTTAGGAGGCCGTCGCTCTATCCTACTGAGCTACGGGCCCAAAACGTTCCCAAAGAGCCGAAGAGAAATATACCCCAGAAACCCTTTCAGCGTCAACGTTTACCACGTTGGATATGTATTCCGTCCGGAGTTTTGCTCTCACGAATACGCATGAAAACCAGGGTTCGAAAACAAAGTTTCAGAAAAGCTCTGAATAAAAATCTTTCGCTTTCCCTTGACTCGGGTCGCATCAGGCTCTGCGAGGCGCCCTGCGGGGCTGACATAACCTTATTCAGAGATTCCTCAGGGGGGGAAACCCGCGCTTTCGTCTATCTACCAATACTCGGGGATACGGTCATTTTCCGATCTCCATCGACAAGGCAACATATTGCTTCCCCTCTCGCATCGAGGTGAAACGGAAGGGGGTCATTCGACGGAAACCGTACACCTTTCCTGAACGAGCAGGTTCTTGTCTCCCGAAAGGCGCTCCAATACCGAGTCCTCTTCCGGTGAAAGGAGTGCCATTACATGTCTTGCCATGGCAACGTCTTCCTTCACTCTGGCGACAAGCTCCGCGGGGCCGGAGAAGTGACGCTCCGCCCGCAAATGTTGCAAGAGAAAAACTGAAAGAACCCGATCGTAAAGATCGGCATCGCACTCGAGAATATGAACTTCGAAACGTCGCGCTCTCGCACCGGGAAATGTCGGATTTGTCCCGATGTTTACCGCTGCGACATGCCGTTTCCCGTCAAGGAAAACGACACCAGCATAGACCCCATTTGGAGGAAGAAGCTTCATCGCAGGAACAGCCACGTTTGCCGTAGGAAACCCCAGCGTTCTTCCCCGCCCATCGCCATGGACAACCGGGCCGGAGACAAAAAAGGGATACCCGAGCAATTCCGCCGTTTCCGTCAGGTTTCCCTCCAGAAGAACACGACGGACGCGAGTGCTACTGACGGGCTTTCCCCCCAGTCGTATCTGTTCGAGAGCGGTAAAGAACCACCCGCGACGTCGGCTCTCTTGTTCAAGAAAGAGGACATTTCCCGAGCGCCCCTTGCCAAAACGAAAATCGTTCCCTACAACAATTCCCTTAATTCCGCAGGGAGCCAACTGCACATCAAGAAATTCCGAGGGAGACAGATCCGCCGTCTCTCTCGTAAACGGAATGCGGACATACTGCGGCACGGAAAGAAAACGGGCGAGACGGCGGCGTTCCTGCTCGGTAAAGAGAAGCGCAGGAGATTTCGGGGAGAAAAGGAGCTGCGGGTGGGGAGTCAACGTGACGACACCCCATCTTTCCCCTGAAAAATCACTCAATCTGCGAGCTTCTTTCAAAAGTGCCTGATGCCCTTTGTGAAATCCATCGAATGCACCGAGTGCAGCAATCATCACACAACCTCCGAAGCTTTCACGATGATTGTCTCGGGTTCAAAGCGGGGAATCCCCTCATAGACAATTCTCCCCAATGTCACATGCCTGGAGGATTCAACCACCACCGGAGAATGCCGGGCTATATTTCCCCAACAGATTCTCGACAACTCCCTCAGAGAGAAGGCACCTCCATTGGCAAGACGCTCTTCTAGGCCGGACAAAACCTGGAACGTGACAAAGTGTCGCAAGAGATCGGATATGGGACGAATCCACGACTCCACCTCGACGCGGGAAGACGCGTAAAGGACATCCCCCGGCGCGGCATCCTCCAAAGAGAGGCGACCGACACGGCTTCGTTGCAACGAAGAAACGTGGGCACCACAGCCAAGAAACGAACCGAGATCCCTGGCAAAGCTACGAATGTAGGTACCCTTACCACATTCTATACGAAAACGAAGAATGCTTTCCTCCAATCCTTCCGCCGCCTCCACGTCGATCCTATGAAAATAGACGTACTTTTCGGCAATGTCCGGAGAAATGCCCGCACGAGCCATTTCATGCGCCCGTCTCCCACCCACGTGAACCGCGGAAATAGAGGGCGGACGCTGAAGACGATGGCCAAGAAAACCGGGAAGGCAATGCCTTACATTTTCCAGAAGAATATCTTTCGGCGGGACCTCGGAGGTGGCAATCACCTTCCCCGTGGCGTCATCCGTATCAGTGACAACACCGAAACGAACCGTCGCAACATAGGTTTTGGGAAGCTCCATCGCGTAACGACTCAATCGAGTCGCACTACCGAGAAGAAGCACCAGAAGCCCTTCAGCACCAGAATCGAGCGTGCCCGCATGACCCAATTTCTGGTCCTTTCCGAGACGCCTTCGGATTTTCCCCACACAGTCGGTACTTCTCATACCGACGGGTTTATTCAAAACGAGAATTCCCTGTTTCATACAAGTCCTCCAGCTGCGAACCAAGTTTTTTAAGGACCTCTTCCAGAGGAACGGGGACCCTGAACGCAGCAGCCTGAGGATGTCCTCCTCCACCCCAGGAACGAGCGATAGGTTGAGCGGGAACAGCTCCTCTCGAACGGAGGCTCGCATGAGTCTGACCGTCCTGCTCCGAAAGGAGGACAGCGAAGGTCACATTGCGGATACGAAAAAGCTCATTCACGAGCCCTTCCAAATTTGACCTTTCACAGCCGCTCGCGATGAAATCCTCGTCTCTAAGAAATGTGCACGCCACCTGCCCATTCGCAAAAGACACGATTCGCGACAAGGCGAGACCCCAAAGCCGCAACCCTTCTTCCGTATTACTCGAATGGACACGTTCGCTGATCTTCGACGGAAGAACACCACGGGCAACGAGTTTCGCCGCCGCCAAAAAGGTACGCTCGGTGGTGTTCTCGTAGGAAAAGTTTCCCGTATCCGTTGCAATGGCCGTATAGAGAGCTTCCGCTGCATCCAAAGGAAAGGGCCATTCGACGGCCTGTTCGAAAAGATCCAGAATCATCTCTCCCACCGCCGCCGCAGAGGAGTCAACGATGGAGAGAGCGCCGTAACCGGAATTGTCTCCGTGGTGGTCCAAAACGATCAGAGGCGCTTTGCCTTCGTACGTCGCAAGGGGCACCAACGCTCTCTCAGGTGTGCTCGTGTCCACCACAACAAGACAAAGCGCCCCATCCTCCTCCAGGACTTCCTCCGGAAGTGACTTCATCGTCTCATATGCGGCCGAGAAGGGCAAAAAAGTGAGGGAAGAAGGAATGGGATCCTTGCCCACCCATCTCCAACGTTTCCCTAATGCCTCTGCGACCACCGCAAGAGCGGCGGCACTGCCTAAAGTGTCTCCATCGGGCTTTTCATGTGAAATCAGTATCCATGTATCCGCCTTTTGAAGAAGAGAGATAACCGCAGTGAAATCACGCACGCGATTCCCCTCCTCCGTCCTTTCCCGCAATACGATCGAGAAGCGCATCGATCTGCCGCGCCCGCTCTTCGCTGTGGTCGTAGAAAAAATGCAGCTCTGGAATGTGACGCAACCGCATCATTTTCCCCAACATTCCACGAATCTTTCCCGCCACATTTGTCAATGCCTGATTCACTTCCTCTTTTTCGGAAGGATCGAGAAGCATGAAATGAATCTTTGCATAAGAAAGATCGCGGGAACACTCCACGCCAGTCAGAATCACTTTCTTGACAGACTCATCCTTGATTCTCCGCTGAAGAATCTCCGAAATCTCCCGAAGCATTTCTTTGTTGATACGTTCGATACGAAATGTCGCCATAGCTCATAACCTCTCGATTTCTTCTCTGGACTTCAAATTCGCCCTGGTTTTCGAGATGAGCGATGTGTTTTTCCAGTACATCGACTCTGGCGTTTGCGAGCGCGAAAGACCCTGCCAACACAGCCGCGGAGACAACAGCCGTACTCCACGAACCATCAGGTCCGAGATCAAGAACCGATGCGTTGCCCTTCCTTTGCAGATGGTCCAGAAGCGAACGGACGATTCGCCGCCTATCCTTGAGGCTCTTTGCTCCCATGATGCGGAACTCAACGACAAGGAGTCCGACAAATGGTTCCATAAGCATACCCTATTCGAGGTTTCTCTTTTCCTCGATGATTTCGTAAGCCTCCACCACATCCTGCTCACGAAAGTCCTGAAAATTGTTAAAGCTCATTCCGCATTCGTATCCTGCCGCAACTTCGCGGACATCGTCCTTGAACCGCTTGAGTACCGAGAGAGTGCCCTCCCAGAAAACAACGCCCTCGCGAATGAGCCTGACCTTGGCGTTCCGTTTCATTTGGCCTTCTGTAACGTAACATCCTGCGACTTTGCCGGATTTGGGAACCTTGAAAACGGCACGGATTTCCGCCTGTCCGAGAATATGTTCTCTCAGTTTGGGCGCAAGCATTCCCTCCAGTGCAGCTTTCACATCATCAATGACATCGTAGATGACGCGATAAAGACGGATCTGCACGCCTTCCCGTTCGGCAATTCTGCTCGCATTGCTGTCCGGACGAACATTGAAGCCAATGACGATCGCATTCGATGCTGCGGCCAACATGACGTCGGATTCGGAAATCCGCCCGACACCTTCGTGCACGATGAACGTGCCGACTTCATTCGTGGCAAGCTTCATCAAAGAGTTTCGTAATGCCTCAAGAGACCCCTGCACGTCGCATTTGAGCAACAGGTTCAGCTGAGGCGTTTCTCCCTGCTGCATCTGCTGGTAGACTTCCTCCAGGGTAAGACGTTTCGTACGGGTTGCGTCCTCTTCGCGGCGAATCTGCGCCTGCAAAGAAATGGTGTCCCGAGCTTCTCTTTCATGTGCAACCTTTCGGAAACGCTCTCCCGGCTGGGGAACACCATCAAGCCCTAGTATTTCCACAGGCGTGCTCGGGCCCGCCGTATCGACGAAGTTGCCACGGTCATCAAGCATGGCCCGCACTCTTCCCCAGGTAGTCTCCGCCAAGACGATATCCCCCCGCATGAGCGTGCCTTCCTGGACGATCACCGTCGCAACGGGGCCTTTCCCTTTGTCGAGCTTCGCCTCGACGACAATTCCTTCAGGGTCCACTGTGGGATCTGCGCGCAGTTCCCCCAACTCGGCCACGAGAGTGATCATTTCGAGGAGCTGTTCTACCCCGAGCCCCTTCTTAGCGGAAACATCCACCATGATGGTGTCGCCGCCCCACTCCTCGGGAACCAGCCCTTGATCGGAAAGTTGTTGCCGTACCCGGTCGGGCCGTGCGTCGGGCTTGTCGATCTTGTTGATCGCAACGATGATGGGCACTCCTGCGGCTTTTGCATGGTTGATCGCCTCGATGGTCTGCGGCATAAGGCCGTCATCCGCTGCAACGACAAGAACGGCGATGTCCGTGACTTGAGCACCCCTTGCTCTCATCGCCGTGAAGGCTTCGTGGCCAGGAGTGTCGAGAAAGACAATGCGCTCATTCTGATGGATCACCGTGGAGGCGCCAATATGCTGCGTAATACCTCCGGCTTCGCTTTCCGTAACGTTCGTCTTGCGAATATAGTCAAGCAGTGTGGTCTTTCCGTGGTCCACATGCCCCATGACCGTCACGATGGGAGGGCGCGGAACGAGATGAGCCCCTTTGGGGGCGGATTTGCCTGTCGGTCGCGGCGCGCTCTCCACAGTTTTTTCGAACTCGCCTCCGGAAACGGGACGGGAGAGTTTTTTCCCAAAGGCAGAAGCGAGCACACCGAGTGCCTTGTCGTCGACTTTTGCGTTTGCAGGCAGCATCAATCCCGCAGTGACAAGAGCTTTCACGGCATCCGCCGGAGACACACCAAGAAGAGACGCCGTTTCGGCCACGGTGGACTCGTAGGCGACAATCACCCGTTCTTCAGACGTCGAAATCTTCTCTTCCTTGATTCCAACAGAAGCACCCGCGTCATTGCGTAAAGCATCTTCGACAAGTTGCGCAACATCCGTATCAATAGAACTCATGTGTGTTTTCACATCCACATCAAGACTTTTTAAGATTTCCATCAACTCTTTGTTTGTTTTGCTCAAGAGTTTGGCGAGTTCATACACCCTTATTTTACTCATTCCTTTCGCCCCCCTTTGCAGCAAATTCCTCAATTTTGCGCGCCAACCCATGTGTCTCCGGAAGCCCGAAGATCTGAGTCAAACCGAGTCCCGTCATTCCGTGCATCTCCTCCCGTGTCGCCGCCAGGAAAAGCTGCCGACACATACCGCGCGCGACATACCCTTTCAATGCTCTCTGGACATTGACGGAACTGTCACTCGTGAGAAGAACGAGAATCCGGTCGCCCCTCCGCAGAGCCCTCCGGATGTCATCCTGTCCCAAAAACAGGACTCCTGCCCTCCGCGCCAAAGAGAGAAGCGACGCCACCCGAAGAGAGTCCTGGGATGAAACGTTACGCGCCCCCACCATTCCGCCCCTCCTCTCCTTCAACTTCTCCGGCGAGCAAAGTGAGGACGTCGTCATAAAGCTCAACGGGAACCTTGCTCTTCAAAGCGCGGGAAAGGGTGTCCCTCTTTTTTGCGGCAAGCACACATTCCTTCCGAAAGCAGAGATACGCACCCCTTCCAGGCGTACGCCCTGTCGTATCAATTTCAATGCGACCATCAGGACAACGTACAACCCTAACCATGTCCCGCTTGGGAGATTCCTCCCCACATCCGGAACACGTCCTCGGGCGCTGTCTTGTCACTCCTGTTTTTCTTCCCATATATCGGAAGAACCTCCCTTGATTATATCTTCAAAGAGATCCTGAAGAGTAGGCATCCTCTCCGGCTCGAGAACCTTGATATCGATTTTCCACCCCGTGAGTCGCGCCGCAAGTCGAACATTCTGTCCAGCCTTGCCGATAGCCAAAGACAATTGGTCAGGACGTACATAGACACGCACAGCACGGTCTGTTTCCAGCACAGGTTCCACTTTGAGGATCTTCGCCGGAGAGAGCGCGTTCCGGATAAACTGCAAAGGATCACTGTGCCAGATGATGATGTCCATGCGCTCCCCACGCAGCTCTGAACTGATGGACTTGATCCGGCTCCCCTTGGTCCCGACACAGGCTCCGACGGGATCGACATTTGGATCCAGCGTAGCCACGGCAATCTTCGAACGCGTTCCTGCCTCTCGGACAATACCCCGGATTTCCACCACGCCTTCCTGGATTTCCGGAACCTCCAGTTCCAAAAGACGGCGCAGAAGGCCAGGATGGGTTCTCGACACGACAATACGAGGTCCTCTCGTGGTACGACGGACATCCAGCAGAAAGAATTTCATGCGTTCATTCGGGGAGTAGGTTTCGCCCACAATCCGTTCCTCCCGAGGAAGGATCGCCTCGGTGCGGTCGTTCAACCGAACGAGGATGTGCTCACCTTCAGTCTTGAAGATGATCCCATTCACAAGATCACCCACACGATTCGCGAATTCGTCGAAGATGATCTGTCGTTCCGCATCCTTGATTCGTTGGATGATGACCTGCCTTGCGGTCTGTGCCGCGATTCTTCCGAATCCCTCCGGAGAAACTTCAATTCTGATAACGTCTCCATGCACAACGTCCGAATAGCCCATTTCATGTGCCTGTGCGAGAGATAACTCGAGATCCGGCGAAGACACGTTTTCCACAACCATCCGAATTTCAAAGAGAGAAATCTCTCCGTTTCCCAGATCGAGATGAACCTCGAGGTTTTGGTCGCCTCCCTTGTGTTTCCGATACGCCGAAACCAGTGCCGCTTCCAAGCTCGAGGCAATGATTTCAATGGGGAGCCCCTTCTCTTCTTCTATCTGGCGAAGTGCTTTGAGGAAATCACGACCTAACTGCATGATCCTTCTCCTTCCCGCTCTTCTTTTTTTTCTGTTTTTGACCGCCTTCTTCAATCTCAAAGACAAGATGAGCTCGAGTAATTGTATCGAAAGGAATCGTTTCCTCGGAAGCGTCTTCCAAAACAAGAGTCACCGACAGCTCTGACACTGAAGCGAGACGCCCCACGATATCCCGGTGCTTTCCCTTTCCTTTGGAGATGCGCACAAGCGCCTTCTTGCCGAGAAATCTCAGAAAATCGGAATATTTTACAAGAGGACGCTCAACACCCGGAGAACTCACCTCAAAAAAGTATTTTACATTTGAAAAATCCATTTCATCAAGAATAGCGTTGATTTTCCTTGAGACTATCTCGCAATCCTTGATGGTAATGCCACCAATAGAATCGATAAGAACACGCAGAATTTTCCTTTCGTTCTCCACGGTCCACTCCAGGTCGACGAACTCGAATCCGAGCTCTTCGACGCAACGCACAACCACGTCCTTCTGGAGAGCGACATTTTTTCCTCGCTCCTTCACGACGACACCTCCGTTTTCCACGGAAGGGGACACAAAAAAGGAAGAGTGGGCACAGCCCACTCTTCTCGACAATCCTCCCCGTCCACACGATCTATACGAATGGAGTATAGCATGTGCCCCCAGACTCTACAAGCAGTCTCCCACGATAAAATCCGGCCACCATTCGTCCAATCCCACACTGAAGGACTCTTCGATAGGAATCTCCATCAAGGAGTCTCCGAGCACTTCCTCCTCCAGCATAGGCAGAAAGAGGTTTCCCATCCATACTCGCTGTTTTTCGTTCTGATCGAGGAAAAACAACCGTCCTGGGGACACGACGAGCACCTCCTCGCTGTCATTCCATCCAGTAGTTCGGTGCCTCCTTGGTGATAGTCACGTCGTGGGGATGACTTTCCTTCATGGATGCAGGAGTGATCTTCACAAACTTCCCCTTCTCTTTTAAGTCCTTGATCGACGCCGCACCGACATATCCCATGCCGGAGCGAAGCCCTCCCACCAATTGATACATGACGGCACCAAATCCGCCCTTGTACGGAACAAGTCCTTCGATTCCCTCCGGAACCAGCTTTTCTTCCTTGGTTCCTTCCTGAAAATATCTGTCTTTGCTGCATCCACCCTTCATGGCTTCGAGGGATCCCATCCCTCTGTAGCTTTTGAACGAGCGCCCCCGAAAAATGACAACCTCCCCTGGGCTTTCGTCGGTACCGGCAAAAAGAGAACCGACCATGACCACGTCCGCACCTGCGGCGATAGCTTTGACAATATCTCCGGAATAGCGGATGCCTCCATCGGCAATGACCATCTTGCCAAGGGCGTGGGCAACCTGGGCAACCTGAAATACCGCGGCGATCTGAGGAACACCTATACCGGCAACAATTCTTGTCGTACAAATAGATCCGGGGCCCACACCGACCTTCACTGCATCGGCCCCGGCTTCGATAAGGTCTTTCGCGGCATCTCCCGTTGCGATGTTTCCTCCTACAATACCGATCCCCGGATAGGTTTTCTTCAGATACCGAACCATCTCCAGAACCGCTCGGGAATGCCCGTGGGCGGTGTCCACCACAAGCACGTCCACCCCGGAGGAAACGAGTAATTCCGCTCTTCGGGCAACATCCGCTCCCACGCCAACAGCGGCACCGACACGGAGCCTTCCTCTCGAATCTTTGCAGGCGTTCGGAAATTCCTTGGCTTTCTGGATATCCTTGATAGTGATGAGCCCTTTCAAATGCCCCTCTTTATCCACTATCGGCAGTTTTTCCACCTTGTGCTCCATGAGAATGCTTTTTGCATCCTCAAGAGTCGTACCCTCCGATGCGGTGATGAGATTCTCTTTCGTCATGATACAGGAAATCGGCTGTTCGTAGTTGGTAACAAAACGAAGATCCCGATTCGTGATGATGCCGACCAGGCGGAGTTCCCCATCAACAATGGGAACACCTGAGATGTGATAGTGCGACATGAGGGATACGGCATCCTCCACGCGATTTTCGGGGTGCAGGTAAAACGGGTCCACGATGACACCCGATTCCGATCGCTTGACTTTGTCTACCTCGCCCGCCTGCTGCTCCGGAGGCATGTTCCTGTGAATGATTCCCAAACCACCCTCTCTGGCCACTGCAATTGCCAGTCTCGCTTCTGTCACGGTATCCATGGCGGCGCTACAGATAGGAACATTCACGACAATGTTCTCCGTGAAATGACTCCGGGTATCAACCTCGGAGGGAAGTACCTCACTAAAGGCAGGAACAAGGAGAACATCGTCAAATGTAAACCCCTCGTAAGAAACAAACTTCTCGCTCGGCACCATGAGATCGACCTCCCGCAAGTGCGGTCATATCTGATCCGCCTCGTTTTCGAACCGACGAAGCGTGGCCACTGCATGGCACACCATGGCCTCGCCTCTGCCGACACTTCCCACATGCTCTCCGGATTTCACCTTCACATGCACCCACCGGCTCGTCTTCCCACCGGAATTTTTCTTCCAAACTCTGTTGAAGACAGCGTTCAATGCGGACTCGATCTCCGGAACAAAGACTCCCAGTCGAGGGACCTGGGCTATCAGCGTAACATCCACCCACTCCACGCCCCACGCCCTAGAGAAAATACGCCTACACACCTCGTCCAAAAGCACCATGCTGTCCGCATCCCGGTAACGTTCTTCCGAGGCGGGAAAGAGCGTTCCCAGATCAGGTTCTCCTGCCGCCCCGAGCAGCGCGTCGGCGACGGAATGGGCGATCACGTCGGCATCGGAATGCCCCTGAAGCCCCAGGGACGAGGGAATGCGAACTCCCGCGAGAAAAAGCGGACGGTGAGGGACGAGAGGATGCACATCGTACCCGTGACCTGTCCGAAGGACATCTTTTGCCTGTACTTTCGCCAGCATCTGCGCCATTGCCATATCCTCTTCGTAGGTGATCTTGAAATTCCTTCTTTCTCCAGGGACAGTCGCAAGAGGCATGCCCGCGGCGATCCACGCCTCTGCTTCGTCCTTCACCCCACGCTCCGCCCGCTCAAGAACACTGAGCAAGAGATGCCGAGGGAAAACTTGCGGCGTCTGTGTTCTGAAAATCCCCTCTCTGGAGACAGGCATCACTTCTCCTGTCTCCGATATCCGTTTGAGTGCGTCCGTCTCAGGCAGAACAGGAATAGCTCCGCCTTCTCCAGCAGCACGAAGAAGGCGCCTGCAGAGATCGATCGAAACAAAGGGACGCGCCGCATCGTGCACAAAAACCATTTTCCCCGAGGCCTCTCGAAGGCCGGACAGGACCGAATCGACTCGTTCCATTCCTCCAGGGGCGAAACGCAATGGGATCTCGAAAAAATTGACATCCAATTCCATTTTCCCCACATCAGGAATGACAAGAACGCATTCGCCGACAAAGCCTTCACGAAACAGAGCGTTCGCCACGAGGGCACTCCAGTTCCACATAGGCATGGAACCAAGCTGACAGAACTGTTTTGGAGTCCCTCCCATGCGCGTTCCTTTTCCCGAGGCAACGATAATGAAAGAAGCCTCCATCACAGGTGTGAATCCCTCCGCAATCTTCCGAACACCATACGACCCGCCGACGTCTGCAGCATGGACGTAACTACCACGTCAACCCTTCGCCCTACATAGCGGTCCCCTTCCTCGACGACAATCATGGTCCCATCATCAAGATATCCCACACCCTGATGCGGTTCCTTCCCCTCCCGAATGAGGTCGACCGTGACGCTTTCTCCCGGAAGAAGCATGGGTTTGAGCGCGTTCGCCAAATCATTAACATTTAACACTGGGACCCCCTGGATCTGGGCAATTTTATTCAAATTATAGTCCGTCGTGATGATTTTTCCCGAGATCTGCTTCGCCAGAGCAACCAAACCCTGATCCACGGAATCGACTTGCAGTTCCTTGAGAGAAATTTCCAGGATTTCCACACGCAGGGTGGCGAGTTTCTGCAGTTCGTTGACGACATCGAGACCTCTCCGTCCTCTGGTCCTTCGGGTAGGATCCGAAGAATCCGCCACACCCTGGAGTTCCGTGAGCACAAATCTGGGCAGAACAAGTGTGCCTTCGAGAAATCCCGTTGAAGCAACGTCGAGAATCCTTCCATCGATGGCCACACTGGTGTCGAGAATCTTAACATCCATGCCATCGCTGGAGAGGGTAATCTCCTTCTCTCCCTTTCCCCCCCGAATCCGCCGGACCTTCGGCAGAATCCTGCCCTTCAATTCTCCGACAGTGGAGACCATGTTCACGATATCCTCACGGCGTTTCAGAAAGATGCGGACAAAGGTGTATCCCAAAACGACGTTCAACAATACCGCAATGTAACTTCCCACGCCGGGAAAATCCGCAAAGGGCAGTGCAAGGAGATTGGCCACAAGAAGACCGATGATGAGCCCGACGATGCCTACAGTGAGATCCGTCCAACTGATGGACTGGAGCTGGCTCTCAAAGAGCAGACCGAATCGGAGCAATGCCCGAAGAAACAGGGGTGTCACCAAATATCCTATACCCGCCATAAAAATGATAAGGAAGCCGAGAAATGCGATATTCGCCGAAAAATTCCCCCAAGGCCAGTAATTCCTGAACAGAGGAATCTCTTGAAAGACCTGGTCGCGCAAGTACTGCGCCAATTGGTACCCCGCAAAACCACCGAGAAAGGACAACAACGTACGAACGACTCCTCTGAGGATAACAACGAGACCATGTTCCATGAACGCGATTCACCTCCCCTTCTGTGGGTTTCCGTTTTTCGATGCTTCCCTTCGGCTCTCCAGCGCCGCATGCAGCGTTACCCTGTCCGCGAAACCGATGCTCCCCCCCACGGGAAGACCGTAGGAAAGACGGGTAATTTTTCCTTCGAAATCCTTCAATGCATCCAGAACGGAATAATAGGTCAAATCACCTTCAACCCTCGGATTCGTGGCAACGATGACCTCCTCCGCCGAAAGGCTTTTCACTCTGGAGAGTAATGCATCCAACCTCTCCACGGACAATTCTTCTCCATCCAAAGGAGAAACTCTTCCCCCCAATACAAAATAGAGACCGAAGTAGATTCCCGCCTGCTCGATGCTGATGAGATCCTCCGCTGTTTCGACAACACAGAGAGTCTTTCTGTCCCGCATGGAATCCCGACAAAGAGAGCAGGGATCGGTGTCTGTCATGTTGCCGCAGGCGGAACAAGGCGCCAGACGAGAGCGGAGGTCAACCAAGGCTGCGGCAAGTTCCTGTGCATAGGTCTGACTCTGGTGGAGAACGAAAAAGGCCATTCTCCGGGCACTTTTCTCCCCAATCCCGGGAAATTTCTCGAAAAGCGCAACGAGCTTTTCCAGGGGCTCCGGTAAAGACATGGCACTCTCTAAAAGAGCCCGGGTACGTTGAGCCCCATACCTCCAGCGAGTTGGCCCATCCGCTGATTGGCCAGCTCTTTGCTGAGACGCAATGCCTCGTTCACTGCGGCAAGAACAAGATCCTCCAGCATCTCCGGATCCTGAGGATCGATAACTTCGGGCGAGATCGTGACGGAAAGGATATCGCCCTGGCCGTTCGCGACAACGCGAACCATGCCTCCTCCGGCCGCACCCTCCACTTTTTCCTCCGCAAGACGTTCCTGGATCTGAACCATTTGGGTCTGCATCTTTTGAGCCTGTTTGAACAATTTATCCATCTTCACCACACACCACACTCCTTCTCCGAAAGGCTAATGCGATCAATGATGGTACCGCATTCCATGACGAATGGAAACAGCCCGATAGAGTTGTTCAAAAAGAAGAACAAGACAGAGTTCGTGAGGGAATGTCATGGGAGAAAGAGAGACTCTTTCCGCTGCGCGGCTCTTGATTCGTTCCCCCACACCATGCGCTCCCCCGACAACGAGCAGTAAACGCCCGGGCACGCTCTGAAGAGACTCGTAAAGCCATATCGAAAAATCCCTGCTGGAACGACATATTCCCGCCTCATCAAGAAGCACCGGATAGTCTCTCTCGGTGATGCGTTGCAGAATGCGCTCTTCCTCTTTTTTACGCACAGCCTCGACATTTTTGATGCCCCGAGCTTCCGGAACCGTTTCCCACGTTAGAGGAAGAAGTTTTTCAACTCTTTTTTCATACTGAGAACATCCCTCGAAAGCCCAAGCAGCTCGAGGCATCCCCACGGAAAGAATCACGAGTTTCATTTCTCCGCCTCACCCAGGACAGCGCTGCGAAGCGCGAGAGGTTCCATATCCAAGCATCGTCCACACACACGGCAACGAACTCGTATCAGCACTCCCACACGCACCACTTCCCAGATCCGGGAACCACAGGGATGTTTTTTCTTCAGTTCCAGAAGCGTTCCCGGTTCAATGGGATTTCTATAATAGCCCATTTTCGCACTCATGGGAGATGAAACGACTTTTGCGGGACATCTTCTTCAGAGTGTATCGGTCCTGTCGTTCCCGTTCCGCAAGAATTTCTCGAATTCGTTTGTATTCCGCGCGCAACGTCGGGAGAACAGCGTGTTCCAGGTTGTTGATTTTCCTCATGGTGTTTCTCAGGTCCTTTTCAAGGGCCACGAGTTTTGCCCTTACATTGATATAGCGCCAGAGGATCTCGTCCACATCGGAAAGAGCCGACAAAAGATCGTCAAGATGAATAGAGGAGAGTGCAGGATCGTATTTCATCGTAGAGGGATGCAATTCATCCTCCGATTGGGCAGGACGAAACTGCGCAAAGGTACACCCCATGAGAGAATGACGTTCCATAACCACAACGAGAGGAATCTGCCCCGGATGGAGAAGAGACAACATGTGTTGCCCTTCGTACATACGAACCAGCGCATAGACCATGGAAATGCGCACACATAACTCACGGAACCTTTTCCCGAGCGAAGCGAAAAGGCGTCGCTCCTGTTCGATCGCGAGAACAAGAGCATCCCTTTTTTTCTGGAGAAGCCCCATTCCGTACCGGATCGTTTCCGTCCTGCGCCTGAGCGCAAGCATTTGTTCCCTTGTCGGAGAAAGTGCCATGTCTAGGTCGCTCTTCCTTCGGCCATGCGTTGCAGAGACTCCTCGGGAAGCCGATAAAGCTCGTCCCTGGGAAGAAGCGAGAGACACTCCATGCCTACTCTCATGGAACTCTCGAGTGAACGATCCTCTTTCCCCTGGTGAACAAAACGCTCCTCAAAGACTTTCGCAAAGGAGAGATAATTTTGTTCCACGGGACTCAATCCTTCTTCTCCCACAATGAGTTTCAACCGTTCGAGATCTTTTCCCTTCGCGTAGGAAGCGTAGAGTTGATCGGCCAAAGCCCTGTGTTCGGGAAAGGTCTTCCCCCGCCCGACACCCTTGTTCATAAGCCGACTCAGACTGGGAAGGACACTCACGGGAGGAAAGAGACCGCGTTCATTCATATCCCTGGAAAGAACGATCTGTCCCTCGGTAATATACCCGGAAAGGTCCACCACCGGATGGGTCATGTCGTCATCAGGCATAGTGATGATGGGAATTTGCGTGATGCTTCCACTTCTTCCCTTGACACTGCCAGCTCGTTCGTAGATCGT
Organism: Aminiphilus circumscriptus DSM 16581; assembly: GCF_000526375.1. Taxonomy (NCBI): domain Bacteria; kingdom Thermotogati; phylum Synergistota; class Synergistia; order Synergistales; family Aminiphilaceae; genus Aminiphilus; species Aminiphilus circumscriptus. The sequence goes on from NZ_JAFY01000007.1 coordinate 853,617, forward strand.
CGAAAGGTCCGAATACATGTAGCCTGGGAAACCGCGACGGCCTGGCATTTCCTCCCGGGCTGCACTGATTTCCCGAAGGGCCTCGCAGTATTGCAGCATGTCCGTGAGGACCACGAGAACATCGTAGTCCAGGGTAAACGCAAAGTATTCCGCCACAGCAAGGGCCATACGGGGGGTAAGTAGCCGCTCCACAGGGGAATCACTCGCAAGGTTGAGAAAAAAAACACCATGGGCAAGGACACCCGCCTCAGAAAAAACATCCATGAAATAACGAGCTTCCTGCTGCGTAACCCCCATGGCAGCGAAAACCACGAGAAAAGACTGTTCACTCCCGGGAACACGTGCCTGGGTGGCGATCTGCGCGGCAATTCTTGCTGCCGGAAGACCGGCTCCGGAGAAGATCGGCAGTTTTTGGCCCCTGACAAGGGTATTCATAAGATCGATGGTGGAAATGCCCGTTTCGACGAACTTGTCTGGTCCAATTCGTTGTGTAGGATTGAGCGGCTCTCCCTGAATCGACATCAACTCACCGCCCAACGGCGCGGGTTTCCCATCAAGAGGTCGGAAGCGCCCGTCGAGAATGCGTCCCATGAGCATCTTGCCCACGGGAATCCGTACAATATCTCTTTCGAGATACACCGTACTCCGAGGCGCATCGAGTCCCATGGTTCCCTCGAAGAGCTGAATTGCACAATAGCATTCCTCCACCAGCAGGATCTGTCCCGTGGCAATACCCTGAGGACTTTCCACCGTGACCGTTTCTCCGTATCCCGCATTCCGTACTCCTTCGACGAAAAGAAGAGGACCCACGATATCCCGAACGGTCCGATATCCTTCGCGATAGAGTGGTCTCATTGCAGGGCTCACAGGGCGATCACCTCGGTCTCATCGAGTACTTTGGAAAATCTTGCGCTCCATTTGGCCATTTCCAGAGGGAAGTGTTCGTCATCCTCACTCCGCAGTCGGATCAGCTCGACACGCATGCCCGCTGTGGGAATCTGCTCGAAAAGAAGTCCCTGGTCAATGCGGTTGCGCACGAGAAGGTCCGTGTCCCGAAGAAAACACAGCAGGTCGTTCTGCCTTGCGAGAGGACAAAATGCGTCTACCGCGTCGAAGGCATTCTGCTGCAGATACACCACACGCAGAAGTTCCGAGAGAAACAACACCCATTTATCGGTTTCGGAGAGGCCATCCCTTCCGACAAGCTGTACCAATTCCAGAAGTTCCTTCTCCCTTGCAAGAGCCTCTCGAAGAAACCGTTTCCCCTCTTTCCATTTCTTTCCCAAAAGGTTCTCGAAATAGCCGTCCATCTGTTCCTCGTAGAGGGAATAGCTCGTTTTCCAGTTGATGGCCGGGAAATGCCGCTGTTGCGCCAGCGTTTTGTCGAGAGACCAAAAGACTCCGGAAAGGCGCAGGCTTCCCTGGGTCACCGGTTCGGAAAAATCGCCTCCTGGAGGCGACACGGCGTTGATGACGCTCACCGAACCGAGCCGTTCCGGAGAACCAAGGGAGACGACCTTTCCGGCCCTCTCGTAATATTGAGCGAGACGAGAACCGAGATAGGCGGGATACCCCTCTTCTCCGGGCATCTCTTCCAAGCGTCCTCCGATTTCACGAAGTGCTTCGGCCCAGCGAGAAGTGGAATCCGCCATGATCGCAACGTGGAGTCCCATGTCCCGAAAATATTCTGCAATGGACATACCGAGATAGATGCTCGCCTCCCTGGCGGCAACGGGCATATTGGACGTGTTGGCGATGAGCACCATACGTTCCATCAAGGGAAATCCATTATGAGGATCCACAAGCGTGGGAAATTCCTCCAGGACCTCCGTCATTTCATTTCCTCGCTCGCCGCAGCCGATATAGACGATCACCTGGGCATTGCACCATTTTGCAAGAGATTGCTGCGTCACGGTCTTTCCAGTTCCGAACCCTCCCGGAATGACCGCTGCACCACCCAATGCCAAAGGAAACAGTGTATCGAGAATGCGCTGTCCCGTTACCAGAGGGACATCCAAGGAAAGCCTCTTCGCCACAGGCCTCGTTTTACGGACTTCCCAACGCTGCATCATAGAGAAGGGAGGGGTATCCTGAAAAAAACACAAAGGAGCCTCTACCTCGTAGACCCCTTCCGAGGCGATTTTTTGAACCACACCGCCGGGGAAATCGGGTGGTGCCATCAATCGATGCTCAATCGCCCGCCCTTCCCTGACAACACCCCAGCAATCGCCAGCCTTGAGAAAAATATTCTCCGTGACGGACGGTGTGAACTCCCACCGCGCCGTCCTGTCCAACGTAGCCGCGTCAGCCCCTCTCTGAATCCACAGGGAATCCTTACCAAGCGTGTAAAGAGGACGTCCGATACCATCGAAAACCTGCCCGAGCAACCCGGGGCCAAGCTCCACCTCGAAGAGGCGACCGGAAAAGTATACGGGCTCTCCTGCACGCACTCCCGTCGTCTCCTCGTAGACCTGAATATCCACTCCAGCGCCGCGAATGCGTACCACTTCTCCCATGAGCATGAGTTCGCCAACGTGAGCGACTTCGAACATGCGCACAGGAAAATCAATGGAGGCGCGTATCACCGGCCCGGCCACCGCACGCACACGGCCGACTCGCGTCATTGTCGTCACCTCAATCCTCTCGGAGCTTCATATCGGGAAAAGGGACCCACACGGGACGCCCCATATGGTGTATCCGCTGCTTCACAGGATGAGGAAGGCGATCAAACCACCCTTCCTCGACGAGGATGAACGCTACCCTGTCCTCCACAAGCCTGCTCCAAACAGTGCGAACATCCTCGGGATGTTCACAATTGACGGGAACAAATCCCTTCACAGACCAAAGATCGATGAAGAGTCGCGTTCCAAGAACAAGTGTTTCGTAGGTTCTCTCGTCCACGGACATCAGCCTTTTCAGTTCTTGATTCCAATCAGCCGTTCGAAGATGCCTTCGGGAGAAAGTCCCAGGGCTGCGCCGACGACGATGGTGTTGAGATTCTGCCACTCCGTAATCTGCCTGGCCACATAACTGATGGCAACTTCGATACCAAGGGGGTTTTTCCTCATGAGCCCTATTTGCCACTGCAAAAAAGCGCCGTGAAGAGCACGTTGAAATTCCGAAGGCGTCGTCTCGGCGATATTCCGTACCCAGGAACGCCACGTTGTTCCATGGACCACTTCCGCGAGGGAGCGGGCGAGAACGAGACGGCGGGGCGACAGGGAATATCCTTCGGGCACGTACTCGCTTTCCTGATGAGGCGTTTCCTCATAGCCCGTGTGATGCCTGAGCCAGATTCCAATATTCCAAAGATCGATGAGACGACCGAGATACTCTCTTACACGTGTGCCATTGGAGGAGGTGAAGGAAGACATTTCACTCCGGAGTGCCTCGAGTATCCCCAAAAGAAACCTGCGTTCAGCCAATACGAGAGGATGTCCCCGGGCAAGCGCTGCAGCGGCTTCTCCTATGGCTCCAGCAAAAGGATGCACAACGGCTCTGCATCGTTCGCAAAGCTCGAGAAGCGATGCGCTCTCCCAAAGTTCATGGTAGAGATCCCCTGACATACTGCCGTATTCATGCCAGAGAGGCTGAAGCAAAGCATCTCGACGAGGAACTGCGAAAGAGCGTAACAAGAGGCGACCGTTGTGCAAATCCGCCCTCGTCAGGAGAACCGACAGCAACGCTGCCGGTTCTCCCTGAGCGAGAGATCGCACAAAGTGAAGTTCCTCGGCAACTCCCAGGGCAAGAGCCGTTTCAAGACGTTTGAGGGAAGACGTTTCGGTGGACACCAACTCAAACCGGTACGCTCTTGCGTACCGGCTTTCAAGAAGGAACGCTTCCACACCGCGCAACCCACCTCTGGCGAGAGAAGCGTATTGCTCACTCCGGAGAAACGACGTGGATCTGGCTCTTAGAGAGGCATTAAGATAACCGTAGTTCTCTGGAGATCCTATCCACTTCTTCAAAAAAAGGAATAAGGAATCGATCAAGCTCCCGCCCCACTTCGGCGCGACATCGTCTCCATCTGGTCTGGAGAGTATTCTCAACGAATATTCGTTTATCCGAGGCAGTGTAGACCGTACAACCACCCCAAGGATCGTCGATCTCCTCCCTGACCTCAACGATCTCCGGTCTGGAAGAAAGGCGCTCTGCGGTACCCGGTGGAACGCAAACAACGCAGGGAGTTCCCGCAACAAAAAGCGCCTCGGCTACCAAACGCTCAAGAGAGGAGATACCGGAACCGAAAGCATCCTCTTCTTTCAGGCGAGCCGCTATTTTTTCTTCCACCGCATTCAGAAGCTCTTCTCCCCAAAAAGCCACTCTATCCCGAAGCTCTTGAAGGAGAAATCGTTTCCGCACGCAAAGGCGACGTGCTTTTTCCGACGCAATCTCCCGTCTCAACAGAACGACCTGCTTTTCAACCTGCCGACGACGCTCCGCGACGCGATCCTCGATCTCTTCTTCCATGCGACGCCTTTCGGAGGTTATTCGAGCCTCGTATTCCACGCGCAATGCCTCTTTGAACGCCTCAAGTCGTGTTTCCACATCGTTCTGAGACACGAAAACCACCGTTCCCGTTTCTGTCTCGTTCTCAGGCAAATCGAAGAATGAGCATGATAGCCACAACGAAACCAAGAATCACCATCGTCTCCGGAATGGCCTCGAGAATGATCATCGTTCCTGCGGTTTCCGGCTTCTCCGCCACGGTGCCGGCACCGGCACTCCCGATCTTGGCCTGTGCATAGGCCGTGGCAAGGGCGGGAACTCCCACCGCGAGAGCCGCAGCAAGAGCTATCAGGGCTTTTTCCACGAAGGACTCCTCCTTTTCCCGAACGGTCGATAGGCAATACCGCCCCCGACGTAAAACTTCCCCAGAAACTCGACGTAATGGAGCCTGGCAGCATGCAACCCCGACCCCGCGAGAGCCAGAACGAAATTGAGGAGATGCATGGCCAACGCCATCATGATTCCCAAAATAGAAATACCGAGAACATCCACGAAAGAGGATGCGACCATGGCGAGAATTGCGGAAGAAAGACCGATGGCACCGATTCGCACGTAACTCAGGACATTGCCAACGGTTCCGAGATATTCGATGATTCCTCCCAGCCCACCTCCCATGAGAAGAACCACCGTGCCAACGATGACAGCGGAGAGAGAAACCGAAAAAAGTTTGTCGGGAAGCCATCCCTTGAAGATGACAATCCCTAGGACAAGACCGGACATAATGACGAGATTGCCTAATTTTTCCATCCAGAGGTGTTTGTGGCGGTGACGAATTCCTTCAATGAGTCCCAAGAAGTGACCGAGACAGACGTGAGCCAGTCCCAACATCACCGTGAAAACGAGTACCGGCATGACCGCTGCGGATCGCTCCACCCAGAGAGGCCTCATGTGCAGAAGACGATGCCCCGTATCCCCGAAGAATTCGCCGTAGGCAATTCCCCAGGCGATACTCCATCCCGCGATGAAATAGAGAATGCTTCCTATGTGTGAGGCAAGCACAGATTTTCCGAAACGCCGCGCAAGAAAACCGAAGAGGGCGATAAAAAGACCGTAGCCGATGTCGCCGACCATGCAACCGGAGAAAAAGGGGAAAAAGATGCCGACGAGAACGGTAGGATCAAGTCCGGAATATTTCGGCGGAGAAAGAAGCTTGAGAAAGAGTTCGAAGGGAGCGAACGGCCCTGGGTTGGATAGCGCTGTAGGCACTTGGTGCCATTCGTCATCCGAGGGATAGCGCCAGGAAAGAAGCACATCTCTGTCAAAGCGTTCGCGCAGACGTGACACGACGGAAGAAAGTGCATCACCGGGAACCCAGCCTTCGACGAAAAACAGTTCTCCTTTCTCCGTCAATCCCCTCTCTACCTCGACAACCTCTGCCTGTTCATCCAGAGCAATGAAGAGCGCAGCGAGCTTCGGTCCCCATTCCTTCCTTGTCTTCGACAGCTCCCTTTCGATCTCGTCGAGGCGGGCGGGCAACCATTGCAAGCCCTCCTCCACCGCCGAAAAGGATGCGTAAGGCGTCTTTTTCTCGAAGACATGAGGAGCCCGCCACGCCGCTGCGCCGTTCTCCCGAAAGAGCGTTTCCACCTCTTCAAGCGCAGACGGAGGAACGCTCACGGCAAGCAACACATCCTTTTCCACGCGAACGCTATGGTACCGAAGTGATACACGTTCCTTGACAGAGGTGTATTTCTTGAGGATCTTTCGTACGCGCCCCAGGAGAGAACTCTGCAGGGACGGAACGATCCACCACAGGGACACCTCGTTTCCAGAGGCACGCTCTTCTTTGAGAAACCCGGAAAAATGAGAGGTGATTTGGTGAGATTTCCTCAGGGCTCTATGGGATTCCTCAAGGGCTTCTTTTTCCTGGAGAAGGTTGCCAAGTCGTGCTCTGAACGACTCGATGCTTCGCTCAACCTCATTGACAAGCTCAGGAGTGAGTTGGTCGAGTCCCGCCCGAGCCCGTTCGAGCTGCACGTCGTCCAAGGTATTCCATTCGTCCCAGGAAAGAACCTCCAACATCCCCAACAGCGTCGCTCCGATAACTCTCATCTTGTGGAGGTCTCCGTCGGGCAGCGACGTCACACGAGGAGAAGCAACGAGGTGAAAAATCCCCATCTCATGCAGCGTTCGAACCAATTCGTTTTTTCTGCTCGCGACACCCCAGAGGGCGAGCCGCACCATAGGGCGTATCAAGGGAATTTCTCCTCGGGCGACTCAAGAACGAGACGTCCCCAGGCGTATCGATAAAGGGTCTCCACAATCTCCGCTTTGTCGAGGGTTGCAAGAAGGAGTGCCATCTTGGACTCCACGGATTCTCGCAGAAGCCGCTCCTCCTCTTCCACCTCTTTTAAAGACAGTGTTCGTTCCGTTTGAATATCCTCCAGTGTCCTTACCGCCATTTCCTCCAATTTTTCCAATGCGAGGAGGCGCTCTTTCTCGATGGCATCCTTCTCTCTGAGGAAAAGATCCTCATACTCGAGGCGAAGGCTCTCCAGTTCTCGACGGATACGTTCCTGATTTTCAGCGCTTGTTTCCTGTTCTTTCATCGAATGTCTCCGCTTCCATCATGAATTCACAGAACGCCCCTCTGTCAATGATCCCCACGAGTTTACCATTCTCCGAAACGGGAAGGCGCTTGATCCGCTTTCGGAGCATGAGATCCGCCACAGTCATGAGACTCGTTGTGGGTTCCACGGCAATGAGGTTCACGGACATGAAATCGCTCACCTTTCGGTGAGCAAGAACCTTGAGGCGATCGAGAAAACTTCCCTCCGAATCCTCAAGGAACGTGCTCTGTGCAAGAACTTCCAGATAGGTGGGAACCGCAGCCCGAAGAATATCCGTCTCAGAAAGATATCCCACCAGATACCAATTGTCCCGTACCACAGGGATGCCGGAAATACGCTGAGAATACATGACACGAACCGCTTCCAACACGGAGTCGTCCTCGGCAATCGCCGTCAAATCTCGCACCATGAACGCTGCTGCGGGGGTATTCATTCTTCGTTTCGCACCTTTCCAAGCAAGCCGAACCTCGTTAAAAGGACGGCGAGAGCATAAAGGGGGAGCTTCACTATCCGTTTCCACCGCCAAGGTTCCTGAAGAAGACGAAAGAGCCATTCGCAACCGGCGCGTTGCCACCTTTCAGGGGCACGCCTGAGGCATCCTGCAAAAATATCGAAGCTGCCTCCCACTCCCATGGCAACGAGGGAGCCCAAGGCATCCCGGTGCTCTGAAATCCACAGTTCCTGGCGAGGTGATCCGAGAGCGACAAAAAGCAACTTCGCCTTGGAAGCCGAAATCCTTTCACAGATCTCCAAGGAAGCCGCCTCATCAAAAAAACCATCCTCCACTCCGGCAACGAGAAGTTTCGGATATTTTTCCACGAGGCAGTGCGATGCCTTTTCAGCAATCCCCGGTTTTCCTCCGAGAAAGAAAACAGGCCACCCCTCCCCCGCCGCAAGCCGGCAGAGTTGCTCCATGAAGTCGACACCGGGAATCCGTTCCTGCACGGGATGGCCCAGGAAATTCATTCCCCAGAAAAGCCCCATGCCATCGGCGATCGCCAGGTCAGCCTCTCGGAAAACTTTGAACAGCTCCTTGTTTTTCCTGCATTCATAGACAGCGAGCGCATTGGGTGTGACGATGGAAGCAAATCGGCCCTCCTCGTTGATCCACATGCGCACCTTTCCGAGAGCATACTGAGTGGAAACGTTGTCCACAGGCACTCCCCAAATCTCCGGCCTGCGCTCCGGCTTATGTTCTTTCACACTATAGAGCACGCTCCACACATACAGACCGGCCCCGCAAAGTGCAAAAAAAGCCACCAGCATGCCAGGCCCCTCCGGACTGAGCTGATACGCGGCAGCGGAAAATCCCAAAGACGCACAGACCACCGCCACGGCCCGGACGGCGCTCGGGTGATCAACACCTTTGTTCACAAGCTTCCGATAGAGGAACATGGTTCCTCCCCTCTCCTTTTCGTTCCGAAAGGCCCTGCTTATGGCGTTCACCGAGGCTTCCATGAGAGGAACGGCAAAGAGTCCGAGGGGAAGCAGGAGCAAGGTCGAAAATGTAACCCCCTTATTCACTCCCATCATGGACGTACCTGCGACGAGGACGCCCCAAAACGCCGCGAGAGGCTGCCCCAAGCGTCGATACATGTGTCCGTGCCTGCTCCAGAACACGGCAAGCAACGCAAGTCCCCCCGTGCACATGAAGAGGGATTCCTCAAGGAATTGCCCGGAGAAAAGGGTGACACCGCACATGATGCTCCAGGCCAGAGCCAGGAGATACCCTGTCAGGCCGGAAATATGGTCGAGTTCCTGCATGAGCAGCGGGAAAAGGCCAACCCAGAAGGCTGTAGCAGCAATGGAACCCAGGAAGGAAAGATAATGGTACCTGCCGTCGGGAAGCGCGATGAAGCTGATCTGGGGACCAATCAGAGCCAAAACGGCCCCGAGAAGAAAGAAAAACGGACGGACATCTTTTCCGGAAAACCGTTGATACAGTCCCAGCAATGCCGCCGCAGCCCCCGCAAGAACGACATGTCGCGCTCCGGAACTCCCACTCCAGAGCGCGACGAGAATCCATCCGCAGATGAGCATGACATCCCGAAGATAGTCATACTGGTCACGGTCGAGAAAGACCCGCAGAAAGCGCTGGGCTAGAAAAAAGGCGCTCATGATAATCAGCAGTATCGAGAAAGCGAATACCGGCGAGGCCATCGTCTCCATTGAAAGCTTCCTCCTGCGGTTTTTCGCACGGGCTGTACTTCGGCATTCCGTCTGAACATAACACCACATTTTTTAAGTGGTCCGCACAGAAAAGACCACTTCATAAGTCAGATAATTTTACCATACATATCGGAGGTCGAAAAAGCCCGTCTTTCCAAGCAAGGAGCACACCAATATTCGCCATGTCGAGAATTTTCTCCCCGACACTCGCCTGCCCATCGAAACGTTTCCACCCGCTCTCTTCGGATGAAAAACTCCACCGCAGCGAAGACGATCAGGGCCGAAGTTCCATCACACCTCCAAGATAGGGGACGAGTGCGTGGGGTATCGTGATGGAACCGTCCTCGCACTGGTTGTTCTCCAAGATAGCGATGAGACCTCGTCCCACGGCGACACCCGACCCGTTGAGGGTATGTACGAAACGAAGTTTCCCACCCTCTCTCGGGCGGAATTTCGCGTTCATGCGCCGGGCTTGAAAATCTCCACAGTTGCTGCAGGAACTGATCTCCCGATATTTGTTCTGTGAGGGAAGCCACACTTCCAAGTCGTAGGTTTTCGTCGCCCCGAATCCCATATCGCCCGTGCAAAGACACACGACGCGGTAGGGAATTTCCAGCAACCGGAGGACCTGCTCCGCATTCTCCGTAAGTTGCTCCAGCGCTTCGTAACTGTGGTCGGGATGACAGATCTTCACCAACTCCACCTTGTCGAACTGGTGCTGCCGGAGAAATCCCCGGACATCTTTTCCATAGGCCCCTGCCTCCCTGCGAAAACAGGGGGTGTAGGCGGTATAGCTGAGCGGAAGGTCGTCCTCGGAAAGGATCTCCCCAGCATGAATGTTGGTGAGAGGCACCTCCGCCGTGGGGATCAACCAGAGGTCTTCTTCGTGAATCTTATAGAGATCCTCCGCGAATTTTGGGAGCTGCCCCGTCCCCTGCATGGTTGAACTATTCACCATGAAGGGCGGTACGAACTCCGTGTAACCGTGCCGTTGCACGTGAAGATCGAGCATGAAGTTGATGAGCGCCCTCTCAAGACGAGCCCCCATACCCCGCATGAGGGTAAAGCGACTCTCCGCGAGTTTCACCCCTCTCTCGAAATCAAGGATTTTCAGGGCTTCGCCTAGCTCCCAGTGCGGCTTCGGCGAAAAATCGAACACCTTCGGTTCTCCCCAGACACGAACGACACTGTTGTCCTCTTCCGAGGCACCTACAGGAACGGACTCGTGGGGAACGTTCGGAATGCGCAACAGAAGTTGCTCTATCTCCGTCTCGGAGGCATCGAGCTGGATCTCAAGCTCTTTGACCTCCTCGCCCAGGCGGCGCATCTCTTCCATGAGAGACGCTGGGTTCTCTCCGCGGCGCTTCGCCTCTCCCACCTTTTTCGATCCCTCGTTACGGGTGGCTTTGATACGTTCTACGTCCACCAGTATCTTCCGTCGCCGGTCATCGAGGTCGAGAAGCTGCTCCAAGGGGTACTCGTAATGTCGATTTTCGAGCATGGTTCGTACGAGTGCCTCGTTTTCCCGTATCCACCGTATGTCGAGCATGGGTCATTCCCCCTTGGTGTGTCGAATTTCCCGCAGCAGGTCCGTCATCTCCAGAGCCGCCAGGGCGGCCTCGACTCCCTTGTTTCCCGCCTTACTGCCTGCTCTGGCGAGAGCCTGGTCGAGGTTGTCACAGGTCAGTACACCGAAGGAAACAGGGGTCCGCTGATCGAGTGCAATGTGTGCCAGTCCTTTGGAAACCTCCGCCGCGACATAGTCGAAATGAGGCGTATCCCCTCGAATGACCGCGCCGAGGGCGATCACCGCGTCATATTTCCCGGACAGAGCAATTTCCTTGACGACAAGGGGAATCTCCCAGGCTCCGGGAGCCCAGAAGACATCCATGTCCTGATGACGTATCCCATGGCGAAGGAGCGCGTCCTTCGCGCCCTCGAGGAGGCGGGACGTGATCAGTTCGTTGAACCGCGACACCACGAGAGCAAAACGTTGTCCCGCTCCCACCAGCTTTCCCTGAAACGTCTGCATGGTCATTCCTCCAATCCTCGTTCACCCCTCACCGGGGCACTTCATTTCACCACATCCCGCAAATGAAGGATGTGCCCCATCTTCTCACGTTTCGTCTCCAGGTAGTACTCGTTGTACGGATTCGGCTCCACTTCCAGGGCGACTCGTTCCGTCACCTCGAGACCGTATCCTTCGAGACCGACGATTTTTCTGGGATTGTTCGTGATGAGGCGGATCTTCCGCAACCCCAGATCGGCCAGAATCTGCGCTCCAATGCCGTAATCGCGCAGATCCGGGTCGAAACCGAGGGCAACGTTCGCCTCCACCGTGTCCAGTCCCTGCTCCTGCAACTCGTAGGCCTTGAGTTTCGGCAGAAGGCCGATGCCCCGCCCCTCCTGACGCATATAGAGGAGGACACCCTGCCCCTCCTTTTCGATGAGCGTCATGGCCGTATGGAGTTGAGAACCGCAATCACAACGCAAGGAGCCGAAAACGTCTCCCGTGAGGCATTCCGAATGGACCCGAACGAGAACATCGTCCTTGTTCCGGACATCCCCCTTTACAAGAGCCAAGTGAGGGCGATCCAGGGAATCTTCCAAAAGAGATCTGTAGGCGTGGGCGACAAAGGTCCCGTAGGAAGTGGGGAGCCGTATCGTGGAAAGGCGTTCCACGAGCTTATCCCGGAGATGACGGTAACGAATGAGCTGTTTGATGGTGAGGATCTTCAATGCATGCCTCCGGGCAAATTCCTGGAGATCGCCGAGCCTCGCCATGGAGCCATCTTCGTTCATGATTTCGCAGATTGCCCCGGCAGGCCGGAGTCCCGCGAGACGGGCCAGATCGACCGCAGCCTCAGTGTGCCCCGCCCGTTTCAGGACACCTCCTTTGCGTGCCTTGAGGGGAAACACATGACCAGGCTTTCGGAAGTCCTTCGAACCCGACGAGGGATCCGCCAGAAGGCGCACCGTCAGCGCACGCTCGAACGCGGAGATTCCCGTCGTAGTCCCCTCGTGGGCATCGACGGAAACGGTGAAGGCCGTTCCGTGAAGGTCGGAATTCTCCTCGACCATCATCTGCAACTGAAGTGCCTCCACGCGTTCTTCCGATAAGGGAACACAGACGAGCCCCTTTCCGAAGGTCACCATGAAATTGATAATCTCCGGAGTCACCTTCTCCGCTGCGGCGACAAGATCACCTTCGTTCTCCCTGTCCTCGTCGTCCACGACGATGACCATCTTTCCGTTTCTGATGTCCTCAAGCGCCTCTTCCACTTCGCAAAACCGGATTTCCTCCACGACGCTCTCCCTTCCTCTACATCGCGTTCCCTTTGCAATGCGAGTCTTGGCGTTCACGTCCATCCATACTCGCGCAATCTGTCCCAGGTGATTCCTTCTGTCTGTCTCCGTTTCTCCTCACCATTTCCGGTGAGAAAGCCCTCCAGGGTCCGCCGGACATACTTTCCCAGCATGTCCGTCTCAAGGTTCACCCAGTCTCCGGAGCGGAGGGCTGCCAAGGTCGTTTCTCCCAATGTCGTCGGAATGAGACCGACGCTGAAAGACTTCGGCAACACGTCGATCACGGTAAGGCTCACACCATCCACGGCGATGGACCCCTTGGGAACGATCTCACGGAGCAATGCCTCCTCCACAGAAATCTCCAGGAGTTTCGTCCTGCCCTCCCCGGAGAGGCGAAGCACATCCCCCATACCGTCAACATGCCCCGAGACGAAATGACCGTCGAGTCTCGCTCCCATCGTCAGGGCCCGCTCCAGGTTTACGCGGTCCCCTTTGCGGCGCTGCCCCAGCGTCGTACGATCCCTGGTTTCCGGCATCATTTCCGCCTCGAAAAGAGTTTCCCGAACATCCACTACGCTGAGACACGCTCCGGAAACGCAGACGGACTGACCAAAGACGAGGGCCGGTGCCAGTCTCCGCGATTCGATCACGAGGCGCGTCACCTCTCCGAACGAACGGACCTCCGCAATGGTTCCCACGGTTTCTACAAGACCGGTGAACATGCAGGTCTCCCCTCCAGCCAGTAATCATTGCCCACGGTGCGTATTGTAACAGCTTCCAGGGAGAAGAGTCCTTCCATGGTTGTAAAATGCAGGGAACCGGAGAAACGTTTTCCAACTCCCATGATCCGGGGAGCGAGAAAAAGCGAGACATGGTCCGCGAGTTTTTGGCGAAAACAGGAGGCGACCACCTCTCCGCCTGCCTCGACAAGAACGGAAAGAATCCCCCTTCGGGCCAGCTCGAAAAAGAGAGACACGAGATCCACTCGGCCATTGATCGCAGGAAGACGCAGGACCTCCGCTCCTCCATCGCACAGAACCCTCTCCCTGGACACCGGAGCTTTTTCCGTGCAGGCAAGGATCGTGCCGGGACGTCGCAACACCTTGGCATGAGGAGGAATTTCAAGGAAACTGTCGAGGACGACAACCCGGGGTGAAAAACCGGGAACGGCGCGAACGGAAAGCTCCGGATCATCCGCGAGAACCGTCCCCTTTCCCGTCAGTATCGCGTCGTGTTCCGACCGGAGCAAGTGCCCGGCTCGCCTCGACGCGGCACAGGTAATCCATCGACTCTCTCCGTTCACCAAGGCGATGGCTCCATCCAAAGATGCCGCGGCCTTCACGGTAATCCAGGGCCTTCCAAGGGTCATGACTCGGAAAAATCCTCTGTTCATCCACCGACACTCCGTCTCGAGCACTCCACGAACAACTTCGACTCCCGCTTCTTTGAGAAGGGCGATTCCTTTCCCGTTCACTTCGGGGTTCGGATCGTCCGTGCCGATCACGACCCTCGTAATGCCCGCCTCAACGAGACGAGGCGCACAGGGAGGAGTCTTTCCGTAGTGGGAACAGGGCTCGAGTGTGACATAGGCAGTGGAGTTCTGGGCTGATTCTCCGGCTCTCGCCAGTGCCTCCACCTCCGCATGGGGACCGCCGCAACATTGGTGAAACCCCTTGCCGACCACGTGTCCATCCCGGACAAGGACGCATCCCACCCGCGGATTCGGGGAGACGCATCCCGTACCGCGCGCAGCCAGAGAAAGCGCCATACGCATGTAGTACTGGTCAAGCATCACCTGGGACGCCATTCCCATCATCCATCTCCCTCAACGCGTTCCGTATTTTTCTCGCCAGAGCGGGACCGATCCCCGGCACACTGCCAAGGGCCTCCTCGTCGGCGGTGCTCAGTCTGCGCACACTGCCGAAGACGGCGAGCAGAGCGGCGGCCCGTTTTTTGCCCAATCCCGGGATCTCTTCCAGAGCAGACCGGCGCAAGCGGATGTTCCGTTTTCCCCTGTGAGACGTCACGGCAAAACGGTGCGCCTCATCCCGAACTCTCTGCAGCAGCAGCAGTGCTGGATCGTTCCGCTCGAGACGCAACGGCGACATTTCCCCGGGAAGATAGAGTTCTTCCTCCCTCTTCGCCAACGCGACCAGCGGAACATCCTCCACATGATGCGCTTCGAGAGCCTGTTTCGCAAACACCAATTGCTGCGGTCCTCCGTCGATGAGAATGAGCTGCGGCATAGGCTCCTGTCCCTCCAGAACCCGTCCGTATCTCCGTCCCACCACTTCCTCGATGGAACGGAAATCGTCGATCCCTTCCACGCTCTTCACGGAAAATCGCCGATAGAGCGAAGGATTGGGAACTCCCTGCTCGAAGACCACCACGACACCCACGGTCTCCTTTCCGGAGAAATGCGAGATGTCGAAGCCGTCGATTCTCCACGGAATCGTGTCGAGGTGCAACACCTCCTGTACTCTCCGGAGAACGCTCCAGGTCGACCAGTCGAGGTCTCCCTGTTCCGACGCGTTGTTCCGCTGCCCTCGATAGATCCAAAGAGCACGAATCGTGTCACGATAACGAGCCGCTTCTTCAAAAGCAAGAGTCTGGGACGCCCGCTCCATGCGGGAACGGAGACGCTCCACGAGATGCGAGGTGTTTCCTTTCAACAAAAGCAGAATGTCCGCAATCCGCTCTCCGTATTCACTTTCGGAGCAACGCCCCGCGCAGGGAGCGAGACAACGTCCCAAAGCATGCCTCATGCAGGGACGTGTCTCGTATGGCCCCTCGTCCAGATTGCGGGAGCAGCTCCGGAGAGGGAAATAGCGCTCCACCAAGCGCAAGAGACGGCGGATTTCCGTTACCCTGGTAAAAGGGCCAAGGTAGGTTCCACCATCCTCCTCCCGGTGCCTGGTGATCACAATTCGCGGAAAACGTTCCCTGGTTATCTTGACGTAGGGATAGCGCTCGCCCATTTTCAGTTCCACGTTGAAAAAGGGTTGATACTTTTTGATGAGCTTCGCCTCGGTGATGAGCGCCTCCGCCTCGGATTCTGTACGGATCGTGGAAATGTCGGATACCGAATCCACAAGTTTGCGCAATCGGGGCGAGGCATATCCCGTGCGCCGGAAATAGGAAGCCACTCGCTTCCGCAAAGACTTGGCCTTTCCCACATAAAGAACATTTCCCGCTGCGTCGTGCATGAGATAGACTCCGGGACGATCCGGAAATGTCCTTATTCGTTCGAGCAGTTTCTCCCTTTCCATGCCGCTTGCTCCATTCTTCCGGGGAAATTTTCGAAATGTCGCTGTCGCGTTTCACCTGTCAAGCAGCGTGGTTTGCTTCGACAGGCTTTTCCTTTCCCTTGTGACGGTATAGGATAACATGAAGAGCAATCGAGGAGGTGCCTGTCATGGCATTGACATTGTACAACGATCTCACCCGGACAAAAGAACCTTTCGTTCCGCTTCATCCAGGCAAGGTCGGTTTCTACGCCTGCGGCCCAACCGTCTATGACTATTTTCACATCGGAAACGCCCGCCCCTTCATCGTCTTCGACGTGCTCCGGCGTTACCTGGAGCACTGCGGATATGACGTCACGTTCGTGCAGAACTTCACGGATATCGACGACAAGATGATCACCCGGGCCAGAGAACTGGGCATCTCCGTTCCCGAGTTGGCGAAACGCTTCATCGAGGCTTATCGGGAGGACGCGGCGGCGCTAGGAATCCGCCCGGCCACAGTGCACCCCCTCGCCACGGAACATGTGGCGGAAATCATTCGCCTTATTGAGGACATCCTTGAAAAGGGACATGGATATGTCATGGATGGAGACGTCTATTTCGACGTGCAAAGTTTCCCCGCCTACGGGAAACTGCTCCGACAGGATCTGGATGAACTGCTCTCGGGAGCGCGGGTAGAGATCGATCCGAGAAAGAAACACCCGCTGGACTTCGCCCTGTGGAAAGCCCAAAAACCGGAAGAACCAGCCTGGGACAGTCCCTGGGGACCCGGACGCCCGGGGTGGCACATCGAATGCAGCGCTATGGCCATCAAGTATCTGGGAGAGACCGCGGACATTCACTCCGGAGGAAGCGACCTCGTCTTTCCCCACCACGAGAACGAAATCGCCCAGGCAGAGGCGGCAACGGGAAAACCCTTCGTCCGTTTCTGGATTCACAATGGCTATCTTCTTATCGACCAGGAGAAGATGTCTAAGTCTCTGGGAAACTTTCTCACCGCCCGCGAGGCGAGAAAGCGCTTTCATCCCCTGGCCATCCGTCTTTTCATGCTGAGCGCCCACTATCGCTCTCCCATCAGCTTTTCCGAGGATGCCCTCGTTCAGGCCACGGCGGGAGTGGAACGACTTCGGAATTGCTGGCGAGATCTCATGGAGAACGTTACCGCTGGAGAGCGCGGAACGAATCCCGATGAAACGTTGCGCGAAACGGTACGCGTCGCGGAAGAGCAATTCCGGAAAGAATTGGACGATGATTTCAACACCGCCGGTGCATTGGGAGTGGTCTTCTCCGTCGTAAAAGCGGTGAACACCCACCTGAAGGAGCGCACTGCCGCTGACGTGGAAGGTCTTGCCGAAGCGGAGCGCTTCTTCCGCCTCGTGGAAAGCATCATGGGTGTTCTGGGGATTGACGACATGGAGCGCCCTTCGGAGGACGACGCGGCAATCGACGCTCTCGTGGCGGAGCGCAGGGCCGCACGAAAACGGAAGGATTTCTCCCGCGCAGACGCAATCCGGGCTGAACTGGAAACGAAGGGCATTATCCTCGAAGATACATCTGAAGGCACGAGGTGGAAACGTAAATTGTAACGACGGATTTCCCCTAGAGAGAGCAGAAACGGTACGCTCTGGAACCAGTCATGGAAGAGGGTGGCACCGCTGGCGCCCTCCAGCGGACAAGTCAAAGAAGGGATACGCACACGATGCGTATCCCTTCTTGAGTCATCCTTGCCTACAGATTCCGCAGCGCCCCCTACTCGGCACCCTTGAGATACCGAAGTATTCCCTCCCCAGGCTTCAGGAACACCGGCGTTTCAGGAAGATTTTCCTTGTAGAACTCCAGAGTGCGGAGAAAAAGGTACAGGTCCGGGTTCTGCCCCGCCGCGTCGGCGATGATGCGCTGGGCCTCCGCATCTCCCTGCCCTCTGGTTTCCTCGGCCTGTTTCTGCGCCGCCGCAAGGATCTCCGTATAGTCACGCTGCGCTTTGGAGCGCAGGCGCGCCGCTATCGACCGCCCCTCCGCACGAAGTTGGGCCGCAATACGGCTTCGTTCGGCAATCATGCTGCGATACACCGCTTCCTCGTTCTCCTGAGGAAGAAAAACTCTTTTGAAAGCCACTTTGAGCACCTCCACGCCATAGGCGGAGGTCTGGTCGTTGGTGATTCTGGTGGCCTCGACGAGAGAATCTCCCCTTCGGGAGAAGATCAGTTCGTCAAAAGTGGATTTGCCTGCGACGATACGCACTGCGGCGTAGACCGAATCGTCCAGGCGTTGCTGCGCTCCTTCCACGGTGCGAATACGTCGATAGAACGCATCGGGATCTGCGATGCGGAACACCGCAATACTGTCGAAGACAAGGTTTTTCTTGTCGGACGTGACCACTGCGACGGGGTCCGCGTCATACTCGATAAGACGCTTGGTGAACCGTTCCACCACGTCGGCAAAGGGCATCTTCAGATAGAGTCCCGGGTCCCTCACCGACCGGACGACCTTGCCGAACCGGAGGACCACCGCCTGCTGGTCCGCCCGGATCACGTAGAAAGAACCGATCCCGACCGCGACCAGGGCAACGAGAAGTACCAGGAGAACCGCATTTCGCACTGCCTGACCCAAACCCTGCACGTTCATCGCCCTTCCCCTCCCCTTCCGGTGTCGAGAAGCTTGTCCAGCGGAAAGAGCATGACACCGTTTCCGAAGTCCTCCACGATGACGGTTTTGAGCTTGGGCCAGAGTTCCCGCATGTTCTCGATCCACAGAGACTGGAGGAGAAGATTCGGATTCCGCATGTAAGCCTCCCGAAGCGCTTCGATGCGCGCCGCCTCTCCTTGGGCGACCTGAACCCGACGGAATTTGTACCCCTCCGACTCGTTCAGAAGGCGTTGCGCCTCTCCCTGGGCCTGGGGAATGAGTTCATTGGCAAACTGCTCCGCCTCCAGTTGGAGGCGCTCCTTCTCCGCCCTGGCGCTGTTAACCTCACTGAAGGATGCCTGTACCGCAACAGGAGGCGTGACGTCCTGAAGCTGTACGGCGACGATGCGAATGCCCGTTTCCAGCTCCTCCAGGAGTTTCTGGAAAGCCACCCGAGTCTCTGTCTGGATCTCCTCTTTGCCGACGGTGAGCACCGTGTCTAGATCCCTGGAGGCGACAATCTTCCGCAGGCTCGACTCCCCGAGATCCCGGACAAGCTTTTCCCACCGGTCCTCTCCGGAAGGAACGTGCACGACGAAGACAGCCGGATCGGAGATCTGGAACTGAAGCACCCAGTCGATCTCGACGATCTTGTTGTCGCTGGTGAGCATTTTCGATTCGGCGGGAACATCCCGATACTGCGCAGGCGGTCCCACGTTCACCGTGCGGTAGCCGAACTCGTAGCGGCGTATCCGTTCAGTGTTGACCTGTATCACCGAATCCAAAAAGGGGACCTTGAAGTGCAGTCCCTGGTCCGCCACCGTATGAACCTTTCCCAGACGAAAAACGACTCCTCTGGTACCTGCGGGAACGATGTAGTACGAGCTGTAGGCAGCAACTCCGGCCAGAAGAACGAAAAGGAGCAGCGTGACCATCTTGCCGGACTGGAACATGCGGGGAATGCGGTGCTTCGGCCCCGACGGCTCTTCCCGGGACGGTTCGTAAAATTCCCACTCGGACATAACAACACCCCTTTCTCGACGGAGGCTCGCGCAACACGACAGAAACGGCGCGACCACGTCGAGTCCATTATACGGCATTCCGTTTTCCCTTGGACATGCAACAGCCGAAACCGTTAGGGGAAAGTGCCTCACTTTATAGAATAGACGGCTCCAGAGTATTCTCAGAATGAACCATTTTGCAGTATGATGCGGAAGAGAACACTTCCCACCCGGAAAAGCACACGGAAGTGACGCATCCTTGCACATCGCACGGCGGGGGTGTCAACCAAAGGGGGGAACGGGATGACCTTTGAGACGATCCTGCAGGAAAAAGAGTTTTCCCTTCTTTCGAAGGACAACGGAGTGTTTCTCCTGCGCAAAGGAAGTCCTTCTTCGAAGAAGATCCTCGAGACCCTTCGCGAGCACCTGCCCTCCTGCGAGGTGAACGTGAAGGCGCTTCTCCTCGCTCTGAAAAACGAAATGATCTACCCTGTGCGTATCGGCACCTTTGCCTCTCGCCAAGAAGAGGGTGCGTCGTTGCCGAGCCAGACGCAAACTCCGGAGCACACCTCACAGGCGCAAGAACGACAGACGGCGCCAAAAAAGCACATGCCCCCCGCAACACTCGACATTTCTCCCGACGGAATGCTCTGCTCGCTCTCTCTGCCGGCAGGATGGTCCAACCTGCAACAGGTTCTCGTTCTCTGCGCCGAACGGGGCATTGTACACGGGCTCCGACTTTCCGCAGTGCGGGAAGCCCTGAAGACAAGCTGCTCCGGCCTTTCCGTGCAACATCTCCCCATCGCCTTCGGCACACCTCCGATTGCGGGCAAAGATGGGGCTCTCGCTCTGGAAATCCCTCGCCCGGATGGGAAAGCTGTTCCCGGAGACCGTGGAAAAATCGAAAACTACCTTCTTTACTCCATCGTCCCTGTCCGAGAGAACGAACGTGTGGCGACTCTTCTCGACCCCACTCCCGGAACCGCCGGAAAAACTGTTCGCGGCGAGCTCGTCCTGCCGCGCCCGGGAAGAAAAGCCATCGGTTATGTGGGCAAGGGACTCGCCTTCCGCGGCAGGGAACTTGTGGCGACCCGAGACGGGTGCCTTCTCTGGAAAGGCGGTGTCCTCTCCATCGAACCGCTGCACATCGTTACCGAGGATGTGCAACCAGGCCAATCCATAACCATCGATGCACATCTCCTTGTGGAGGGACACGTTCGGGACGGAGCCGTGGTCGAAGCGCGGGGTAACGTGGAAATCCGGGGCAGCGTCGGCAGAGCCGATGTCTCCAGTCTGGAAGGAAGCGTTTCCATCCTCTGGGGCATCCTCGGGAAAGGCGGCGGATATATCCGTGCGGCAGAAGAGATCCGCGCCGGATATGTGGATGAGGCCATTCTCGAGGGTCGAACCGTGGTCGTCAACGAGTACATTTCCAGATCCATCGTGACCGCTCGGAACGGTGTCAAGGTCGCCGGCAAGAAAGGACTGATCGCAGCTTCCTCGGTAACCGCAAAGGCACACGTCAACGCCAACAACATTCGTGTGCTCTCTAGGGGAGACACCAGAATCGATCTTCTCGGTGTGTCCAGGAGCGCTCTCTTTTCCGAGTACGACCTCCTTCCCCACAGGATACGCTGTCTCCAGAGGAAGCTTCTACGCATGAGCGAAACGATCCGCAATTCCCTGGAAACCACGCAACAGACACAGCCTGAACTCCCCTTCGACATGTACCGGAGACTCCTCGACGTCCTCGGAGATACTCAGGCAAGATTGCTGGAACTTCACGACCTCCTCCTCCATCTTCGCGGGGACGCATCCCTCTCGGTAAGTGGCACCGCAAGTCCCGGCGTGGAGGTAACGATCAAAGGCATGGCGGCTCGCATCGACAAAGCATGGGGAGGACTTCACTTGTTTTACCACCCCACTTTCCAGGGACTCGCCGTTCAGGAACAATCCGCCTGAAGACGGGATCCCTCCAGCGAAAACCGGCCCAGCGCAATTTGAAAAAGCGGAGACTACGCGACAAAAAACCCTCTACCCTACTCAAGGAAGCTCTTCTCCGGAATACATGGAGAAAAGCTTCCTTAATTCACTTTTATTCACTTTTACGGGTAGCCGGAGAAAAGAGTTTTCGCAGACGAATTACAGCCGAGTGCCAATACCGCGTTCCTCCGGCGTGCCCGGAACGATGGAATCCCAGAAGGCTGCGCAGATTCCCGCAACCGCCATGGGCGTCTTCATGATCGCCCAAAGCACCTGTCCCGCAATGCCGAAACTGAAGAACAGTTCCTGTTTCTCCATTACCCAGCCCGGAAGACCGAGCGCCATGAGAAAAGCGAATCCGACGATGAGCACGTTTCTCTGGCTGCCCATATCGGCGCGCATGAGCACCTGTATCCCCAGAGCACCGATGGTACCGAAAAGAGCGATGTAGGCACCGCCAATGACGGGGTTTGGAACTGTGGCGATGAGGGCTCCCAGTTTGCCGACCATGCTCATGAGAATGAGAAGGACAGCACCGGTCCGCACCACCCATCGGGATGCCACCCCGGTGAGACTGATGAGTCCGATGTTTTCCGTGTAGGAGGTCGTTCCCACAGCACCCAAGGCTCCTGCAAGGGCACAGTTCATTCCCTCCGCGCCGATACCGCGACTGATCATCTCCGGCGTGGGATCCTCGAGTCCTGATGCGTAGGAACAGGAATGATAGTCACCTATGGATTCAATCATGACCGCGAAAAACCCCGCCACGATGGCACCGATGGCAACAACGCTGAACTTCGGCGCACCCCAGGGCAGAAACCCAGTGAATTTGAACCAGGGCGCGGCAGCGACACTCGCCATGGTCACATGCGCCGGATGTCCCTCGGGGAAAAACCCAGTGGAGCTTCCAATGAAACAGACCAGGTAGGCAAGGACAATGGAGGAAAGGACGGAAAAAATATTGAAATACTTGTTCCTGCTCATGAGACCGAAGAAGAAAACTCCTGCCACGACCAGGAGAGATACCGGCCAGTAATTCGCCGCGTTGAACTTCACCGCCACATCGTACAGGGAAAAGCCTATGGCCATGATGGTAGGGCCGATGACCACCGGAGTGATGACCTTCCGGATAATTCCGACGAGACCACTGTAGCCGATGATAGAGAGGACCACACCTCCGACGATGAGAGCCCCTCCCAGATACTGCATGATCACCTCGGGTCCCATAGCCTTGTAGATCCCAACAATGGTCATGACGGGAGGAATGAAGCTAAAGCTGGAACCCTGAACGATGGGGAGACCTGTTCCCAGCTTGGGGTGCGTCTGAACGAGCGTGGCGATCCCCATGGCGAAATAGACGCAGGAAATAAAGAAACCGATCTGTACCGTATCCATCCCCATCGCAGGCCCGAAAATGAGAGGAACGAGCGTGGTAGCCCCAAAGAGGGTCAAAACATGTTGCGCTCCCGCAAGGATCAGGATCTGAAAGGGTGGTTTGTCGAGAAGTCCGTAAACGACTTGTTTGCGTACCATTGGCACTGATACCTCCTCGTGAGCTTTTCTTTCCCCTGTCGGGCAAAACAAGCCAATCATGTCATCACCATGTGCTGTTTCCTCTGTGGATGTAGAACCTCCCCCCCGGCGGCATGCCGAACACTTCTTTTCGCCGATGTTCCCGGTCAAACCTCTCGAACAAACCGCAAAGGGAGTGTAGCATAAACTCGATTCCGTCGACATGGATCGTTTCCCGGGCATGGTAAAAAAACGCCTTCCCAACTACAATACGGACTGTCCTCGAAAAAAGGCGAAGAAAGGACTTCCGGACAGAAATTCTTAATCGGTCTTTCCCCTGATTCGACGCATTCGACAGAATGGAGGCATCCCATGATCCGCATCTCCACTCTTTCTCTGTCCTTTCGCGAGCACCGCGTCTTCGCGGGACTCAATTGGGCGATTCCCTCGGGAAGCCGCTTCGGTCTTGTCGGCGACAACGGAGCCGGAAAAACCACACTTCTTCGCTGCATACTCGGTCTCGTCTCGCCTGATGACGGAACTGTGGAGATCACCAAGGGACTCTCCCTGGGGTATCTTCCACAAGACATGGTCGAGCTGGGAGAAGGGAGCGTACTCGATTTTCTGAAGGAGCGTGCGGGCATCACCCAGATAGAGAAACATCTCTCCACGCTCGAAGATCACATCTCTCATCTCCCCGCCGATGCCGAGGAGGAGAGGCGAATTCTCCTGGAGCGACACGACCATGCCGTCAAGGAATTCACTCTTCGCAATGGGTACGTCTTTCCCTCCCTGGCGGGGAAAGTACTCAAAGGATTGGGTTTTCGGGACGATGCCCTCGGCACTCTTTGCGGAACCTTCTCGGGAGGATGGAAAATGCGTCTCCTCCTCGCCGCACTTCTCCTGGCCGCCCCGGACGTTCTTCTCCTCGATGAACCGACGAACCATCTCGATACAGAAAGCATGGAATGGCTCGAAGGTTATCTGAAAGACTTCAGGGGAACGCTTATCGCCATTTCTCACGACCGACGATTTCTCGACAAAATGACCTCGCAGATCGCGGAATTGCGGAATGGAAGGATCACGGTGTACAAAGGCAACTATAGTGCATACCTTCTTGAGCGTGAGCGCCGCCTGGAAGCGCTTCGTAAGGAGATGGAACTCCAAAAGGCGGAAATCAAGCATATTCGTGATTTCGTAGAGCGATTCCGTTACAAGGCGAGCAAAGCCTCCCAGGTCCAGAGCAGGATCAAGATGCTTGAACGCTATCAGGAAATCGAAATGGAAGAAGAGGCCCAGAGAATTTCCATCGTTTTCCCCGAAAGTGAACGAAGCGGGCGGGTAGTCCTCTCAGCGGAGAAAATCGGGAAACGTTATGGGAATCTCTGGATATTTCGCAACCTTGACTTCGAAGTGGAGCGGGGCGAGCGCATCGCCCTTGTCGGGGTCAATGGCTCGGGGAAATCCACCCTCTGCCGTATTCTCGGCGGGCGGGAGACCCCCGAAGAAGGAAAATTACATTTGGGGCTGCGGGTACAAATGGGATTCTTCTCGCAGGAAAGCGCGGAAAATCTCGACTACAACAAGACAGTCTGGCAGGAAATACAGGGTTTGGGAACCCGAACGGACGAAAAGGCGAAAAGAAACCTTCTCGGAGCGTTCCTTTTCTCCGGAGACGACATCCACAAGCCGATACACGTCCTCTCGGGAGGCGAAAAATCGCGCCTCGCCCTGCTCAAACTACTCCTGCTCGACACGAACCTGCTCATTCTCGACGAGCCTACCAACCACCTGGACATGGCAACAAAAGAGCTTTTCCAAAAAGCGCTTCTGCAATACGGAGGGACACTGCTCATCGTCTCCCATGACCGCCACTTCCTCGACGCCCTTGCCACGCGAGTCTTTGAAATTCGAGATGGTACGTTATTGGAATATCGTGGGAATTACTCCTATTTCATCGACAAGCGCACTCGAATCATGTCGGAAGGAGCTTCGGAAGGACAAAATTCTTCCTTTTCTTCGGGGAAAGAAAGCGGAATTGCTTCTTCGACGTCGAAGGACCGCGACGGACGCAGGGGTGCTGCGGAGCGTCGCAACGAACTCTACCGAAAACGGCGCGCTCTTCAGGAGCTTCTCGCCCCCGTGGAAAAACACCTTGACGAGGTGGAAAAAGAAAAACGCCACATCGACTGCCGCCTTTGCGAACCGGATGTTTTGGAAAATTCCACGGAAGTGCAAACCCTGCTTATCCGAAGAGCGTCCCTGGAGAAAGAACTCGAGCAACTGATGCCCCGATGGGAAGAATTGTTTTTACAAATAGAAGCCCTCCAGGAGTGAGAGTTCCCTCCACTCCTGGGGTTTTTCAAAGGGAAGCGAGCGGAACATGACCAGCCACCATTTTTCGAGAGAACGTCACGACATCGCAGCTGCCCAGAGCAGATATCCACGCTACCGAAGGTCAACGATTGAAAACATCCCGCCAATACTGAATCACAGGAACTCCCGGCACATAACGTCGGTTTGCATCCATCACTTTCCGTGCCTCCTCAGGGACATCGAAGACCAAAACTCCAGGATTTTCTTGAAGATTCAGTCCCTGTAAAGCTGGATCGGAAAAAGGCTTTTTCTCGAGGTTCGTCACACCAAGATACACTTGATGTTTCTCTCCCTCCGCCGTCTGCGTGGAAGCCACCTGAACACCCGTCACTTTGACGCCGTCGAGACGGAGAGATTTTTTTCCGGCGGCATTCCAAAGCCCCTTGCCGGAAAAGGCATCCACGATGAAAATTCGGGATGACCCCGTGACACTGCAATTCGCGGCGGAAACGTTCGGATCAGGAGTAAAGGTAGAGACAAAAAGAACCCCTCCGGCGATCTTCGGCATGTCCGTCACGTACTCTTCCGTTGTTGCCGAACGATACAGCGGGATGTACCATCCCGCATTGTTCGAGGAAAATGCGGTCGCGTCCGGGTCCAATGCTGCCAGTTCGGCGGTTCGGATCGGGAAGGAGGAGGCGCCTCCCGTATTGACGGCGAAAAAACACTGTCCGTCGTTGTCGAGGGTTCCCGAAGCGGCGGGAACGTCACGAGTTCCTCCGAAGAGCCAGATGTCTTCGTCGTTCCGCAACGTCACTTCCAAAGCGAAAGGGACACCCACCCGGCGGAGCACGCCATCCTTCCCCGGTAATTCCAGCACGAAAACCTTTTCCAAGGACGTCGCCCTGGGCAACGAACCGTCGAAAACACCCCGATGGATCACCCCTTCGCTTGTGCCAAGGAAAAACCCTTCGAGCACGTTGTCGTTGCGAAACGTATAGGCCGAGGGAGGGGCATAAGCCATCCCCTCGGTCCTCATGGGAACACCTACAATACGTCCGTCCGTCATGTCCATCACGTACACTGCGCCGGAGGCGCCAGAGACCTCGGAAGCGGAAGCCGCACCGCTGGCAAGAAGACCGATCCAACAGATCCCCGCATCGCGATTGTTCCAAGAACTGTCACAGCGGACGCTTCCAAGGACAGGGGCTCCCACGGGAAACCGGAGATCGCGATAATCGAAACCCGCCTCCTCCGGCGTGAGCGAAAGATCTACGGGAGGCGAATTTCTTCCTGCGATCCGGTCGAGGTCGATACGCCGGTAGTCACTTCCTGCCTCTCCCGACAAAGCGTCCTTTCCTCGCCAAAGGGACATGTAGTGCGTGGCTTTGTTCACCGCCGCAGCCGGAAAAGGAGGAGTTCTCGACGCGTATCCGTTGTATTCCGTGGCCCAGAGAAACCTCGGCGTGTCCGCCTCCGTGACATCCAACGCGTAAACTCCATATCCCCCCCTGCCGAGCGAACCCAAAAGAACCGTCCGGTATTCCCCGCCGATCTTCATGTCCTCCACGACGAGAGGACCATCGAGTAAAAAACGGGAAATGGAACGGTTTGTCCCCGTACCGGAAGGCCAACCGGAAAGATCGTCACTGACAAGGCCGACGAGGCGATTGAAGCGGAGCACATTCGGGGGGATAAAAGCCCATGCTTCATCACCAGTCTCGAAATCGAAGGCGTGCAGCAGACCTCCGTTGGATTGTACGTACACCTGAGATTTCCTGTTTCTGTGGGTGACGGCGAACGTTTTGTAGTGGCGATCCGGGTAGGTTCCTCGGGGAGGACCGACCACAACGATGTCCGATCCGAACATGTCCGCCAGCTTCCAGCGCTCGACACCTCCGGCGTCAGGATTCCACACGTCGGTGCCACGAACCCAGGAAGTGAGCTGCCGTGCCCTCGCGGTAGAAAGCCCCATTTCGTCCCGAAGAACCGACGCATTGCCCGTGTCGAAGGCAACCATGTTGCTCCCCGAAAGAGCACCCCCCGCCGCACTGCTCTGAGAGAAATCCCAGTCCACCGTGTACACCCTTCTCGTATCGCCTTTCTGGCGATCAAGGCGTTCCCCCGCATCCCAGAGCGGCACTTCACCGATCAGGACCTTACCCGAAACATCGATGCTGATGGCGTGTCGATAGAGATGCCCCTCCCATTGGTCGTTCTGTTTCGTCGTGTACGCAGCGATAAAATAGTGCCCCTCTCTCTCTCCTTTGAGAGGAGGGCGGACCACAGGAGCCGAATTGGCACCGCTCACGTCCTTGATGGAGCGAAAGACGATTCTGAATGCCTTGAGAAGTTCCGACACGTTGTCGCTTAAATACGCATGCGCGTTGGAAGCTTCCGGGTTCCCTTTCTTCGCCATGGCATCGAGGGTGGCTGCAAGTTCGGGCTGTGCCTCGGGATCAAGAAACCCCACCACCATGGTGCGCACACCCTTTTCCATGACACGTGTTCCCAAAACCGCCGTGTCGCGAGAGAGTGCTTCCACGGCGACCACCGGATCACCGTTTCTGGATGTATCCTGCCCGTAGACAAAAAGAACGAGCCAGTTCGCCTGACACCTCGAGGCAATGGCAGCCTTGCGCTTGAAAAATTGTTCGATGGTGCCAGTGGGAAGATTGTTCGAGTCCGAGTCTCTTGCGGTATAGGCGCTTCCAGCGATGGAACCGGCCAGTGGACAGGCACCGTCCGCTTTGATTTCGTCGTCGCCGGTGTTTTCGATGCCGTCAATGAGGGTGAGAAGAGGCGCCAATTTCACCGATGGGTCGTCGTTCTTTCCCACCGGAAGAAACTCACTGCGAAGCATGGCCCGCCGGTAGGCTTCGTTGTCACTTCGCTGATCCGTGTGCAAAACCCCCCACCGCACATATTCGCTGTCGTTGCGTACCGTCGAATACGGATTGGTGATCCAGCTCCCCAAACGGTACGGGGGTCTCAGGTAAAAATCCGCCCAGGCCGTAATGCGCTGCTGTTTGTAGGTGGCGAAAGCGATGTTCGTCTCCCGAACCAGACTCGGATCGGAAAGGATTCTCGTAAGAATCATCTTCGCCTTGTACATGCGACTGTCGTTGGGGGCAAGATCTGCATCGGAGAAATGTGACGGATATCCCGACGGAGGCGTGTTGCCGTTGTTTTTCCAAAGCAGATTCGGGTGGTAATTCTCCTCGAGGAAAGCTTCGCGTCGCGTTTCGTCCAGAGCGATTTCGGGCGTGAGATTGTTCTCCGAGTCGAGATCCCTTCCCCATCTTTCCTGATCTCTGCCGTCGTAGCGCCAGGGACGGGATCCATCGCCATAGGTGCAATGGTCAAGATCCAGGTCGAGATAAGGGTCGTACGGATATTTTCCCGGAGGATTTCCTTCGCTTGTCCAGAGCATGCGCCCGCTCGTGTCGAGAAAGAGGAGAATGTTCGGTGGGTCTGAAGAAAACAGCTCGAATTCCGCCCCTAAATCAAAGGAGGATTTCGGGAAAGAAACCGAAGGAAGCCGATCCCCATCGCCGACTTGAGCACCAGCAAAACCTGACTGGAAGAGAAGAAAAAGGAGGAGCGAAAGGCGAAGAACCGAAACTGTCCCTTTCCGGCACGAAAACGGCAGTTTCTTTTCATACGGGCTCTCATGCCAGTGGCCAAGGGAATTTCGTCTCGAAAACATGCGGCATCACATCCTCATCTGGCCTCGATAAACGCCTGCTCCAGCACCTTTCGTTTCACGCCGTCCTTGAAAAGCGTACTGCGCACCACATAGGCACCGATTTCTCGGTCCTCCTCGCTATAGGATTGCTTTTTGCGAACGCTTTCCTTATTCGTCCGAATGGTCAGACGAACCGGTACGAGAGGGTCGTAGGAAAAATCGGACCGGACTTCATAGCGAACGTCGAAAACCGCCACGTGGAGTGAAAAGACACCTTCCAGGCGAGGAACATAACCACTCTCGAAAACAATGTCCTCGCTGAACACCGGCTTCGTCGGAAAAACACCGGCAACATCGTAGGAATAGAACGCGAGCAATTTCTCTCGATGTCCGCCGGAAGCCTCCCAAACAAGGACATCGTCGGAGGCGCTCCACCTCGGAAGCGGACGTCCATGGAGCCTCGCGTCCTTGATCCTGGTAGCAATCCAGTTTTTCCCGACCTCCAGACCATATTGGGCAGCGTTGAACATTTCTCCGTACTCTGCTGCCATGCGTCCCGTCAGTGCAGTGTTTTCAGCGACGTACAACGCCGCTCCCACCAGCGCACCTCCGAGAAGGAGCACAATGAGAACCGTTACCAGACCGAATCCACGGGACATGCCTCGGAAGGAATGACAGGAAAGTTTTGTCGGAAAGGGCCTCAATTTCGGATCCTCCAGCTTCTCGTGACCGCCACATAACGATAGTGCAGGTCCAAGTTCGCTCTGACAGGGCGCCATCCTTCGTTCTGTTCATCCCAGCCGAAAATATGGTGCTGCACCGGCGCGGAATGTCGCTTCGACGCACGCGAAAGAACCGTGACCGTGAGAAGAGAATCCGCGAACTCCGCGTGAAAACCCACGATACCCTTGATTCTGGGTTGCACTGAGGAAAAATCATCCGTATACAGTTGCTCGCCTTGAACGAAAAAACGCAACGCTTTGACTTCGTGAAGCTGGTCATAGAGATTCACCGGCGCGTTTCGCACCGCTCGAAGAGTCAAAGAGTCCGCTCCCACAGCTTGTACGAAGAAAGGAATTGAGGAGGAAGGGAAGACGATCCACCGTTCCAGGACTTCCGGAGGCACTTCCGAAACCCGGAGAATATCTCCTTCCGCGTCCAGAATGCGTCCTTCCAGTGCGGCGCATTTTCTCGGCACGGCAGACACAAGGCGCAATTCACTGTTTCCCTCGCCGACACAACTCACGGCGCTCGTCCAAAAATACGGCGAGCGCCTCCAGGGAGGCAAGCTTGCGCTGCTCCCGCTTCTTGAAGGCCAACACGTGGAAAAACGGTTTTCCTTCCCCGGATCGTCACTGTTGGGCATGCCCAAACCTGCAAGCAAAACGTACGGTTCAAGGAATGCAAGAGCCATTTCGGCATTTTGCTGAGCTTCGGCATACTCCGTATTGTGTTCGACAGTGCTGAAAAAGGCATAGAGGGCGAAAAGCGCGGTTGACACAGCAATACCACCAACGAGAAGAGAGACGAGAACCTCCACAAGGGTGAAGCCTCGCTTCTGTTTCGTGCTCTCCTGTCCGAGACGAATTATCCGGAAAACGTCGCGCCTTCCTCTCGCGATACGCTTCATTTGTCATCCCTGGCCGTCTCCGCGGCGAACGAACTCACCGCTCTCTCCACCATCAATTCCCGGCGGACACCTCGCACATCGTCCCAGAAAACGATGACACGAAGCACGTCCGCCGCGCCTCCCAAACCCTCGATTTTATTCCAGGAAAGAGCGTACCGCGGATTTGTCCGGTCCGCCTGCTCCGTGACGGAAGAGACGGACGTGGCCCCCTCGAGTTCTTCCAGTTTCATCAAGGCCAGGAGTAATGCCTGTCCACGATGGAGACTCTGTACCGTAAGCTTCGTCGTCATCACAGGTATTGCAGCCATAGCAAACAACCCCACCGCCAGAAGAAGCACGGCAAGAAGCGTTTCGACAAGAGAGAATCCTCGACAGGCACGCTTCGCCTCAACTCGGAAAGCGTCATAAAAAAGCATTGTCGAGGAAGAAGATCTCTTTTGCACTTTTCGATCGCACTCTCATTTCATCATGCAATCTGCCATCGGTTTGCCGACATTATCTCGCTTTTTGAACCGCCCAGCCTTTTTGGGAAGCGCGGTCGTAATAGGTGTCTCCGCTCACAACCGCGCAACTGTTCGCTCCCCAAATCTGAAGCCCTTCATTTTTAACAATTTCTCCGAGTTTCCCCTGCACATCGCTCTCGGTCACAGCAACACAAACGAATATCCCGTTGCTGTCATCACTGACGATGCCATATTTCGTATTCACCAATTCCTTATCCAAATAGGTCTTCAAATTGTCCAATGTCGCCGCTTTCCCATCGCTCCAAAGCATCATGGCACCGGCTTTCATGGTCCGCAAGTCGGAAATGATCTGTGTTGCCTTCGCTTTTGCGGCACCACCGCCCATGAGAAGCATCATACTTCCCGCAAGAACACCGATAATGACAATAACAATGAGCAATTCAACCAGAGTGAAACCAGGAGCTTTCCTGAGTCGTTCGGATTTTATTCTATTTTTCCCCATTTTCGCTCTGCCTCCAACAATGTCTTGATGGTTTTATTTTCTAAAAATACCTGATTACGCATCTCCGTCCCCAAAATACCCTTTAGAATAGTTAATAAAAGAATCTCTTCTCCTTTTCTCCACCGCCTCCTTCTTGCACCTGCTAAAGCATCGTTTGAATTGCACCGATGATAGGAAGAAAAATAGACAGTGCCACAATGGCGACGATACCACCTACAAAAAGGATGAGTACCGGCTCCAGAACCGAGGTGAGTTTCGACACCTTCTCGTCCAATTCCATTTCAAACCAGTCCGCGATTTTGTTCAGCATTTCCTCCAAGTGCCCGGTCTGCTCACCGACGGTAATCATGTGCGCCACCATGAGCGGAAAAATCTTCTCTTTTTTTGCAGTTTCACCAAGAGGTGCGCCTTTCCGTGCAGCCTCGCGAATATTGAGGAAGGCCGAGGCGACACGGGTGTTGTCGGCGACCTCGGCGGTCATCGTCAAACCGGAAAGAATAGGAACCCCCGCCTGCACCAGCGACGCGAGAGTCCTCATCGAACGAGCCATAATTGCTTTCTGGAGAATATCTCCAGTGATGGGAAGACGCAGCTTCAATCTGTCCACGTAGGGACGTGTTTTCGGAAATCGATTGAGAAGAAACCCCAAAAAGAACAAAAGAAAGACGGCACCTGCACACATATACCATTTTTGTTTCATCAAACTGGACAAAGTAAACACAACATGAGTCAGAGCGGGCAATTCTCCTCCCATCTGAGAAAAAACCACCTCGAACTTGGGAACAATAAACGTCACAAGTACGTAGAGAACAAGAACGGCAAAGAAAAGCACGACTGACGGATAAGTGACAGCCGAGGTGACCTTTCGACGAAGAGCCTCCTGTTTTTCGAGAAACAGTGCGAGGCGGCTCAACGTCGTGTCGAGAAGCCCCCCCTCCTCCCCCGCTTGAACCATAGCCACCATGAGCGGAGAAAATTCTTTGCGAGTCTTCATTGCCGCCGAAAGCGACCATCCTCCGTCAAGCAGTTTTTTTACCTGACCTATGGAGACAGCAAGGCGTCTGTTCGATGTCTGATCCTTGAGAATATCCAGCGAAGCAGAGAGAGTCATTCCGGATCCTACCATAGTGGCAAGCTGACGAACGAAAATAGCCTTGTCCTTCGTAGCCACGGTAGTAACCAACGCAAGCCTGGATTTCCAAGCAAGGAGAGTCTTTGACAGGCTTCCCTTCTCCGTGGAAACAGTCTCGCCACCGACGGTTTTCGATACGGAAATGGGGAGCAAGCCCTGTGATCTTAGCCACGCCACAAGATTCGCCTCATCCAATGCCTGACGAGTCCCTTCAACAACCTCTCCCATTTCCGAGCGGGCTCGATAACTGTAGAGAATGACACTGCCTCCTTCATCGCCATAGCGGTATTTCCAATTTATTATTTACTCTGATTCTAGTCGAAGAGTTTAAGGGTTACAATAGGTCTTGAGTTTCATTTTTCCTAACATTTCTTTATATAGCATCGAATACAAGACGTTCGAGGTCTTTGGGTTCATATGCGTGCGACATCGCCTGTTCGAGGTGGAGTTTTCCCTCTCGGACAAGGCGAGCGAGATCCTGGTCCATACTGTGCATTCCCAAAGCCGCACTCGTCTGGAGAATACTTTTGAGCTGTCCTGTCTTGCCTTCGCGAATGCAGTTCCGAACGGCAGGATTTGCGAGAAGAATCTCCGTGGCAGCCATACGACCGCCACCCGGTAAGGCAATGAGCTGCTGCGAACAGACTCCCACAAGGACGTTACTCACTTGTAAACGAACCTGTTGCTGTTGATGGGGAGGGAAAACATCAATGATCCGATCCACGGTCTGGGCGGCATCGGGAGTATGGAGAGTGGCAAGGACAAGATGTCCTGTCTCGGCGGCGGTAACGGCTGCGGCCATCGTTTCCAGGTCACGCAGTTCTCCGATGAGAATCACATCGGGATCCTGCCGCAAAGCGCGACGGAGAGCCTCTCCGAAACTTTCCGTATCGGTGCCCACTTCTCTTTGATGGACCATGGCCCGTTCGGACACGAAAAGATATTCAACCGGATCCTCAATAGTCACGATGTGACAGCGACGAGTCATATTAATCTGCTGTACCATCGCGGCAAGGGTCGTACTCTTTCCACTTCCTGTGGGACCGGTAACGAGAAAAAGTCCGCGGAGTCGCCTTGTTATGCCATCCAGGCACTCCGGAAGCTGCAACTGCTTGAGGCTGCGGATACTGCTCGTGATGAGGCGCAAGGCTATCGTGACGTTTCCCTTCTCAAAGTAGCAATTTCCTCGAAACCGAACAGGTTCCGCCGGTGCGTCAAAGGAAAAACTGAAATCCAACTCCTTCGTTTTTTTAAGGTGATCGATCTGCACTCGCGAAAGCAATTCCCCAGCGAAACGCCAAATATCCTCCACAGTGAGGGGAGAAACATGAGCCGCAAAATGAAGTTGGCCATCGAGGCGAAAGGCGGGAGGAAAACCGACACCGAGGTGGAGGTCGCTGGCGTTCTTACGGGCCATTTCAGACAGAAGTGTTGCGATGGAAGATTGCATGCGCTGTCGTCCCTTCTTCTCGTCCTCATTCCCCGGAAGCGATCACGCCATGGAAACCTGGAGAACCTCCTCCAGGCTCGTTTCTCCCTGAAGAGCTTTCCGCAGTCCCTGCTCCCGAAGAGTCCGCATGCCTCCTTCCAGTGCTTTTTTGCGCAGAGCCACCGCCGACTCTCCCGAAACGACGCTCCTCTTCATTGTGTCATCCATGACCATAATTTCGAAAATCGCCGTTCGCCCCCTGTATCCCGTTCCCCGGCAGGAAGGGCATCCCACGGCCCGCCACACAGGAACATCCGCGACCAGGCCGAGGCTTGCCGCAAGGGATTCCGAAAGTGCATAGCGTTCTTTGCACTCCGGGCATAGCTTACGGACGAGACGCTGCGCGATCGCCGCAATGAGAGAAGATGCCACGAGAAACGGCGCGATACCCATATCCACCAAGCGCACAATACTGCTGGGTGCATCGTTCGTGTGCAGCGTCGAGAGAACCATGTGTCCTGTCAGTGCGGCCCGTATGGCCATCTGGGCGGTTACGAGATCCCGGATCTCTCCCACCATGATCTTGTCGGGGTCCTGCCGCAGAATGGCACGAAGACATTCCGCAAAGGAAAGCCCCGTCTTCTCGTTCACATGTACTTGATTGATACCCGAGATGGTGTACTCCACAGGGTCCTCAATGGTGACAATATTCACCTCCGGTTTGTTCAGACGCTCCAGCATCGAGTAGAGGGTCGTGCTCTTTCCGCTCCCCGTAGGGCCCGTCACGAGGAGAATACCGTGGGGAACGTTCAGCAGTTCTTCGATGAGTTCCTTGTCGTCGCATTCGAAACCGATACGGTCCAGACCGACCATGGTATTGCTCTGGTCGAGAACGCGGATGACAATCTTTTCTCCGTAGACGGTGGGGAGGGAGGAAACACGAAGGTCGATCCGATGTTCCAGTACCTTGATGATGATCCGTCCGTCCTGGGGGCGCCTTTTTTCGGCGATGTCCATATTCGCCATGATCTTGACCCGGGACACCACTGCCGGATGCAATCCCCTGGGATATTCGAGCGCATCGAAGAGGGCACCGTCCACGCGAAAGCGCACTCGGCTCGACCGTTCATGCGGTTCGAGATGCAGATCCGAGGCGCCTTCTCTCACGGCCTGTTCCAGCATGTTGTTCACCAGCTTGACAACAGGCGCTTCCTCCGCCCCGACTCCATCCATCCGGGTGGTGAGTTCCGTTTCGACAATCCCCTGCGAAGCCATGACCTCGATACCCGCATCGGTGAAGGTCTCCTGAACTATGTACGCCGTATCCAAGGCACGGCGGATCTCCGTCGGCGTCGCGAGGTTTATCTCCACTTCCATTCCCGTGAGCATGCGCAGTTCATCCAGGGCGAAGACGTTCAAGGGGTCACTGATGGCAACCGTAAGGAGATCGGAACCGGAAACCGACATGGGAAAAACTTCGAGGCGACGGGCTATCTGCTCGGGAACCAAGCGGAGCGCTTCCGGCATGGGTTTGAAGCGAGCAAGCGAAACCAGGGGTTTTTTCAACTGTTGCGCCAGAGCCCCTGCAAGATGGCGCTCCGTCACCCATCCGTTCTTGATGAGAACTTCTCCAAGGCGACTGTGTGTCAGCCGTTGTTCCTCCAACGCTCTTTGCAATTGGGATTCCGAAATGGCACCCGCCTTGACAAGAAGATCCCCAAGTCGGACTTTCTCCATGGCCATGTTTGCCTCCTTTATTTTCACTCCCCTTATTGTACAGAAAAAAGACCCCTTGGGGGCATTGCAGAGATATTGTCAGATATAAGGAGTCTCTGAATAAGGCTACGTCAGCCCCGCAGGGCGCCTCGCAGAGCCTGATGCGACCCGAGTCAAGGGAAAGCGAAAGGTCTTTATTCAGGGCTTCCCCAGGTCAAAGGAGACAGAAAAGCCGAAAACCACTCCACTACACCTCGCTTCGTCGTTTTCCCCCTTGGCGGAGTAGACAGTGGAGCAAAAAGGGAAAAACGTTTCCTGAGTGTAGCGAACGGTTTTCGGCTCTTTTCGAAGCAAGCAATTGCAAGTATCGAGAGTATTTTGGCGGAGGCGTGTGGGAATCGAACCCACCCGGGGCGCCGCTCAGCACCCCACACTGGGTTTGAAGCCCAGGGACAGCACCAGCCACCACTCGCCTCCGCGTCGCTCCGTCATTGTAACGGTGCCGGTTTGTCCTGTCCAGCACTGGAGCTATGCGATATTCTGATGTGAGTTATTCCGTTTTCGAGGGGTCGCGCTCCGCCACAAGGCGCCGGGCCTTGTTCCGTACCCGGGCCAGGGCGTTCTCCACCCTCTTGTAGGGCCAGCCAAGGGTTCCCACGGCGCGGCCCACGCTGCCGCAGGCCCAGAGAGCGTCCACGGCAGCGATCTCCACGGGGGTGAGCCGGTCCAGCAGATATTCCAGAAACTCCCGGTCCTCGGCGATTCCAAGGAGATCCTCCCCGATTTCGAGATCCTCCAGGCTGACCGTCTCGTCCACCAGGTCCTCCCGTGAGGACAAGGTCCTCCGCAGGTAAGAGATCATGGCATTCCGCGCACAGGAACAGGCGAAGGAGGCGTAGGAACCCCGGTCGGGATCGAAAGCTCCGGCGCTGCGACAGAGCGCGAAGAGCCCCTCTTGGATGAGATCGTCCTTGAGATGGGAATCGTTGCCGGAAAGAATGCCCGCCTGTTTGCGGACAAAAGGAAGAAACGCCACGAGCACGCTCTCCAGGTCCGCTGCGTCCCGCCGATCTTCGGTCGGTGTCCGCCCCATCGTCTCCACCACCCTCATGTCCGGATGAAAAGCCGTCGTCCTTCTCCGCTGCCGCTCCGCTCAGTCCACGGCCTCCAGCACCACCGAGCGACGGGGCGGTTGCTCCTCCACGATGACGAGAGCGTCCCGGAGGGCGTCCTTCGCCTCGGCCAGCCGGGCCTCGTCGTCGTAGTGGAGCCGCAGCACCGGGGAACCCGTCTCCACGGCCCCTCCGGGGCGCACCAGCACCTCCGCGGCGACACCGGGACGGATGGCATCGTCCTTGTGCAGCCGCCCGCCCCCAAGGAGTCGCATCGCAACGCCCACCTTCCGGGCATCGATCCGGTCGAGCCACCCCGTTTCGGGGGCGACGAGATCCCACCGCAACGGCGCCAGGGCAAGCACGCCTTCGGGATCGTCCGCCACTCTCGGAGTGCCGCCCTGGGCGGCGACGAAGCGGCGGAACATTTCAAGCCCCTCGCCACTGCGGAGCACCTTCTCCGCTCTGCGGATCCCCTCTTCGCGGGAGGACGCAGCCCCGGCGAGGACGAGCATGGCCCCCGCGAGAGCGAGAGAGAGTTCCTCCGTGTCCTTCGGCCCCCGGCCCTGTAGAGTGTGCACCGCTTCGAGCACCTCCGCAGCGTTGCCGATCCACCGCCCCAGGGGCACGTCCATGTCGGTCACGAGCGCCTTGGCCCTGCGTCCCAAATCGCGGGAGAGGTCCACGAGCAGCCGGGCCAGGCTTCGAGCATCCTCACGGGTGCGCATGAAGGCCCCGCTGCCGCATTTCACGTCGAAGACGAAGCCCGAGGCGCCTCCGGCGAGTTTCTTGCTCACAATGCTGCTGGCGATGAGGGGTAGGGAGGGAACGGTACCCGTCACGTCCCGCAGCGCGTAGAAGAGTCCCTCCGCGGGAGTGATCTGGGGGGAGTGTCCCACCACGGCACATCCCACGGTGCGGATCAGCTCCCGAAATTCCTCTAGGGAGAACCCCGACCGGAAGCCCGGAATGGATTCGAGCTTGTCCAGAGTACCCCCGGTGAAGTCCAGTCCCCGACCACTCAGCTTTGACACGGGAACACCGCAGGCCGCGACGAGGGGCACCACCACGAGGGTGCCCTTGTCTCCCACGCCGCCTGTGCTGTGCTTGTCCACGGCGTGCAGCTCCTCCGGCAGGCGCACCATGTGCCCCGACTCGGCGAGGGCCTGGGTGAAGACCCGCAGCTCCTCCGGCGCAAGTCCCCGAAAGTACACCGCCATGAGCCACGCGGCGACCTGGTAGTCCCGGAACTCTCCCTTCTGGAAGGCGAGGACGAACTGCCGTAGTTCCTCCGACGTATGGCACCCTCCGTCGCGCTTCGTTTCGATAAAGGCCAGGGGATTCATGAGGCGCGTCTACCTCCCTTCTTCTCCGAGGGACGCAACGATGCCCACAACAAGGCGCGTGAGCCTGTCCGCGGCGCGTCCCATCTCATCCAGCACTTCCTGGTGCGTGAGGGGCGATTCGGTCATGCCCGCCGCGTAGTTGGCCACGCAGGAGACGGCGAGGATGCGCATGCCCATGTGCCGCGCCACGATGATCTCCGGCACGGTGGACATGCCCACCAGATCCGCCCCCAACACCCGGGCCATGCGGATCTCCGCGGAGGTCTCGAAGGACGGCCCGGCAAAGGCGATGTAGACGCCCCGCTTCAGGTTCACCGACTCCCGTAGAGCCACCTCTTCCGCCAGAGCCATGAGCTTTTTGTCGTAGGCGAGGGTCATGTCGGGAAAACGGGGGCCCCAGTCGTCCTCGTTGGGACCGAAGAGGGGGTTTGCTCCCATGAGGTTGATGTGGTCCACCACGAGCACCAGATCGCCGGGAAGGAGGCCGTAGTGAACGCCCCCCGAGGCGTTGGTGGCGAAGAAGACCTCCGTGCCCCAGCCGCCGAAGACCCGCACGGGAAAGGTGATCTCCCGCATGGAATAGCCTTCGTAGTAGTGCAGCCGCCCCTGCATGGCCACCACGGGCACGCCCTTCAGGTACCCCGCCACGAGGCGCCCTTTGTGCCCCGGCGCGGTGGAGAGCGGCCAGTGGGGAATCTCTCCGTAGGGGATCACCACGGGATTCTCGATGGCCTCGGCCACACTGCCGAGCCCCGAGCCCAGCACCACCGCAGCCCGAGGAACAAAGCCCACACTGCGGGAGACAAAGACCGTCGCCTCTTCCACATGCTGTCTGTATTCCGCACTCCGTTCCTTGGACATAAAGAGAACCTCCTCGAAGAACGTCTGCCGTCGTCGCCGTCGGAAATCAGCTGACAGCCCGAGGCGCCGCGAAAATATCGGCATACAGGATGCGTGTCGCCGGTCGCACCCTCGGGGGCATCCGAACACCCGCCCTTTTCGGGGTGGCCGGGGAACTGCGCCCGCTACGCCCTGGGATGGCAGGAGTCGTACACGTCCCGCAGCTCCGCGTCGAAATGAGTATACCGCTCCGTGGTGGTGATGGAAGAGTGTCCGAGGAGTTCCTGAAGGGTCCGCAGGTCCATCCCCCGGCGCAGCAGGTGCGTTCCGAAGGAATGACGCAACACGTGGGGATGGAGTCGAGATGCGGCGATTCCAGCCCCCTTGCCTCGTCGGCGAATGATACGCCACACGTCCTCCCTGCCCAGGGGGCCACCGGTGCGGCTCAGAAAGACCTCCTCCCGGGCCGCCGCGTCGAGAGCGGGGCGCCCCTGATGTATGTAGCGCCGCAGCATCTCCCGCACTTCTCCGAGCAGGGGCACTGTCCGTTCCTTGTCCCCCTTGCCGATGGCCCGAAGCCGCCCTCCGGAGAAGTCCAGATCCCGCAGCCGCAGCGTCACCAGCTCCGACGCCCGGAGGCCGCAGCCGTAGGCGGTCTCCAGGATCGCCCGGTCGCGCAGGTCCAGAGGAGCCGCACCCGCGCAGGAGGCGAGCAGTCGCTCAACTTCCCCCTCGCTCAGGATCTGAGGAAGTTTGCGCCCTTTGTCCGGCAGGGGAATCGCGGCGTCACCGCCGGGAAACCACCCCTCCAGGACGAGAAAGCGCATGCACGACCGGATCGCCGCAGCCCGCCGCTGTATGGTGGCCTTGCTCTTACCCTGGAAGGTCAGGGCCTTGAGATAGGCCCCGAGGCCTTCCGGCTCGGGAGGAAAGGAGGCGACATGCCTTTTCCGGCAGAAGGCGGTCCAGTCCCGGAGGTCCCTTCCGTAGGCGAGGACGGTGTTCTCGCTCGCGCCGCGCTCCAACAGGAGAAAGTCGAGAAAAGCGGCGCACTGCTCCTCCGCGGTGTCCTTCCCGCCTCCCGGAAGCGTTTCGTCCTCCGCCGCGTCGTCAGGCCCGCACCCTGCGCCCGATTCGTCCGGCCCTCCGGCTCCGGCATGCACTGCACCTGTGCCCGCCGTACCGCTTCGCAGGTGCCCCTCCCGGAGCGGATTCCCCTCCATCGGCCGCTTCCGGGAGAGGCGACCGCCCCGAAGACTCCCGCGCCGCAGAGGCTCGCCAGACCCGTTCTGCCCGTCCGACGCCTCCGCTCCGTCCGGAGCATCCCGCAAGCGCCCGGCCTCTTCGTCCATATCTCCTTCACCCCCCGCAGCCCGGCAATCCGCCCTCCCTCGCGGCGAAGTACCGCCGGCCCGAAAAAAGTGCCGGGGAGCCCTACGGCATGCCGCGGGTTCCCCGGCGCGAAACGATTCAGCACTCCGTTCCCGCCTCCGTCTGACATGTCATCTTCCGACAGAGGAAGCGGCACAGCGCAACAAGGGTCTTGCCATCCTTGATCCGCCCCTGGCAGAGCAGGTCGGGAAGCTCCCGGACGGACACGGGAACGACCCGGATCGTCTCGTCGAAGTCGGGCGCCAGAGCTGAGGGGAAGAGACCCGTGGCGTGAAAGAGAATGAGCACTTCGTCGCTGAATCCCGGAGCGGTGTAGAAACGGCACATCTCGTCAAAATGCTCCGCGTCGAAACCGATCTCCTCCTGCAGCTCCCTCCGCGCTGTCTCCAGAGGCAGCTCGTCAGGCTCCATGATCCCAGCGGGCACCTCCAGGA
Source organism: Aminiphilus circumscriptus DSM 16581 (assembly GCF_000526375.1). Lineage (NCBI taxonomy): Bacteria > Thermotogati > Synergistota > Synergistia > Synergistales > Aminiphilaceae > Aminiphilus > Aminiphilus circumscriptus. The sequence continues at coordinate 894,538 of NZ_JAFY01000007.1, forward strand.
GCACCTCACCCACGGGATAGCGATACTGCTCGACGAGTAGTATCTCCCCCTGGTCGTTCTCGGCGAGAATGCCCACCGCGGGGGCATGCTCCACCACCTCGCGGTTCGTCCGCTTGCCGCTCGGAAGCCGCACGCCGTCGACGCGCAGGTTCAATATCCGCCCGCGGTAGAGCGTGATCCCCGAGAGCTTGGTCTCGACGAGGGCAGGATCGACGCTGTTTCCCACGACGATCCGTGCCTTTCCGTCGTCCCTTCCGTTCCGACCTTCCATCAGCGTCGCCGCGTCCTGCTCCCGGGATCTCCTTGCGAACTCCTCCACGATACCCATGGTGCCTCCTTGTGTCTTTTCGCCCTCTTCCGTCAGCGGGAAACACCCTTTCGCGCGATCTCCCGGCCCTTCTCGAAGGCGGTGATGTTCATCTCCATCATCTGAGCCTTCTTCTTGCCGAGCTTGTCCTTGATGGTTGCGAGACACGCGTCGGCTCCCACGATATCCCCAGCCTCCACCAGTGCGCCCAGGACGACCACGTTGGCGACCTTCTCGCTCCCAAGCTCCATGGCCAAGGAGTTGGCCGGAACGGCGACGACGGTGATGTCCGTCCGGGGGTTCCTGTAGGACACCAGGTCCTCATTGTACAGAAGAATGCCTCCCGGTTTCACCGTTGGTTCGAACTTCGCGAGGGAGGGCTGGTTCATGATGACCACGTAGTCCGCCCTGCTCACCACGGGAGAGGCGATCTCCTCGTCGCTCACCATGACACTGCAGTTGGCGGTGCCGCCGCGCATCTCCGGCCCGTAGGAAGGGATCCACGTGACGTGGCGTCCTTCGTACATGGCCGTGTAGGCCACGAGCTGCCCCAGCGTGAGCACTCCCTGCCCGCCGAACCCGGCGGCGAGAAGGCTCCTGAAGAATTCTGCCATGATGCGGATCGCCTCCTTACTCCGGTACCTTGATGTCCCCGAGGGGATAGTAGGGGATCATCTTCTCTTCCACCCAGTTCGCTGCGTCGGCGGGGCGCATGCCCCAGTTGGTGGGACAGGTGGAGAGCATCTCCACGAAGGAAAAGCCCTTCCGGTCGATCTGGGTCTGAAAGGCCCGCTTCACCGCCGCCGCAGCCTTGCCCACGTACTTAGGCTTGGCCACGGAGACCCGGGTGATGTAGGCTGGGGCCGCGAGGGTGGCGAGCAATTCCGCCACGCGCATGGGGTAGCCGTTCACGCCGGGGTCGCGTCCCAGAGGGCAGGTGGTGGCCTTCTGCTGCAAAAGCGTGGTGGGGGCCATTTGCCCTCCTGTCATGCCGTAGATGGCATTGTTGATGAAGATCACCGTGATGAGCTCTCCCCGGTTGGCGGCGTGGACGATCTCCGCCATGCCGATGGAGGCCAGGTCGCCGTCCCCCTGATAGGTGAACCCCACCATGTCGGGACGGATGCGCTTCACCGCCGAGGCCACCGCCGGAGCCCTGCCATGGGCGGCCTCGTACATGTCGGTATCGATGTAGTTGTAGAGGAACACAGAGCACCCCACGGGAGCGACTCCGAAGGTTTTCTTCTGAATGCCGAGTTCGTCGATGACCTCCGCCACCAGTCTGTGGGCGATGCCGTGAGTACACCCCGGGCAGTAGTGGGTTGGCACATCCGACATGGATTTCGGGCGCTCGAAAATCTTGGTCTCTTTCATGACGTCCCCTCCCGGCCTACTTGCCCGTGATCTCGCGGATCCGGGCCTCGATCTCGTCCACCGAGGGCGCGATGCCGCCCACGCGTCCGCAGAAATGCACGGGAACGGTCCTGCCGACGCCGATCCTGACGTCGTCGATCATCTGACCGCAGCTCATCTCCACCACCAGCACGTCCTTCACGCTCCGGGGGAGATTCTCGAAGGGCGCGTAGGGGAAGGGATAGACCGAAATGGGGCGGATCATTCCCACTCGGAGCCCCTCCTTGCGGAGTTCGTTGATGGCGGACCGGGCGATGCGTGCCGTGGTACCGTAGGCGGCGAGCACGATCTCCGCGTCGTCCGTCCTGTAGCTCTCGTAACGTACCTCGTTCTTCTCCATCTCGCGGTACTTGGCCTGGAGCTTCATGTTGTGCCGCTCCAGCTCCTCCGGATCGAGGTAGAGGCTCTTCACCAACGCCCGGGTTCCGCGCCGCTCCATGTAACCCACGGCCCAATCCCTCTTGTCGGGAAGCTCCATGGGTTCGGGGGTGCGGAACTCCACCGCTTCCATCATCTGCCCCATGAAGCCGTCGCCCAGGATCATCACGGGGTTTTTATACTTTTCCGCCAGGTCGAAGGCGAGCATGGTGAGATCCACCCCCTCCTGGAGGGTGCTGGGGGCGAGGACGAGGAGCCGGTAGTCGCCGTGACCGCCACCGCGGGTGGCCTGGAAGTAGTCCGACTGGGCGGGAAGGATGCTCCCGAGCCCAGGGCCGCCCCGGACGATGTTCATGAGCACGCAAGGCAGCTCCGCTCCGGCGATGTAGCTGATTCCCTCGGACATGAGAGAAATCCCCGGACTCGACGAGGAGGTCATCACCCGTTCTCCCGTTCCGGCGCCGCCGAAGATCATATTGATCGCCGCCACTTCGCTCTCCGCCTGGAGATACACCCCACCGACCTCGGGAAGCCGCCTGGACATGTACTCGGGAATCTCGTTCTGGGGGGTGATGGGATAGCCGAAGAAATACCTGCACCCAGCACGAATCGCCGCCTCCGCCAGGGCCTCATTTCCCTTCATCAGGACACGTTCGCTCATCGTCGCGTTCACCTCGCATCCTCGTCGATCCGGAAGACTTCGATCGCCACATCGGGGCACGTGAGCGCGCACATGCGACAGGCGATGCACCCTTCGGCGAACTGCTCCGCGGGCCGATATCCCTTGTCGTTGATCCTGTCGGAAATGCGCAGAACGCTCTTCGGACAGGCCGCAACACACAGGCCGCAGCTCTTGCACCGATCCTCGATCACCGTAATTCGCCCTTTAGGCATCCACCACACCTCTCTCCCATGGCAGAAGAATACGCCGCTTCAGAGGCCAAAGAGGAACGCCCGCGAGCGTCACCCCCTCCTCCGAAGATCCGACAACCGCGTACCACAGTGCTTCCGCGACACCCGCGTACAACAGAGGAATCCCCAGGGTTTCCGAGGCCTCTTTCGCGAGGTCGATCCCCTTTGCCACGTCCTCCATGGTCGTCTCGCCGAGACAATGGGCATTGCTCAGCAATCCCGTGATCCGGAGTCCCGTTACCATTTCGAGGTCGGCGTGGAGAACGGCGATCTTCTGCAGCGTGTTCGTCTGGGGGCGGAAGGAATTGACGACCAGAAGAAACGTGATGCCTTCTTTCTCGAGAAGCGGCGCGAACTGGGTGAGGGCCATGCCGCCCCGGGCGTCTCCTCCCACGTCGAGGAAGAGCCTGTCGGTACCCCCGATGGAGCGGGGCACCTCCGGGGAAAGGGCCGGTGCATCCCCCCACCGGGCGTCCCCCGGAGAGGTGATGACCTGAAATCCTTCGGCGCGGAGCGTCTCCACCCGTTCGCGGACACAAAAATAGGGGTTGGTGATGTCCACATCGGCGATGCGGACTCCCTCCCCCATCTGGAGAAACGTATGAGCCAGATTCAGGAGCCACTCGGACTTGCCCGATCCGAGGGCTCCGCCTACAGCGAGGTTGCGTTCCCAGGAATGAAGACCGATGAGACGTTTCCGCGCCAGGGCGGAACCATGGCGTTTCAGGGCATCGACCGTTCTCATTCGAACAGAATCCCTCCGCTTTCCCGCAGACCCCGGATCCACGCAAGGGCCTGACACCGAGGCTTTCCCTCGGGCTGTACCTCCAGAAGCTCCACCGCGCCGTCGCCGCAGGCGACGACCGGCCCACCCTCCGCAAGTCGAAGCAGTGCGCCGGGGTGTCCCGTTCCCTCCGCAGGCCTGCTGCGCCAGAGCTTCACGCGTTTTCCTCCCACACAGGTGAACGCCCCGGGCGCGAGTGCGAGCGCCCGAATCCGGTTGTGCACGGCGAGGGCGGATGTGGTCCACTCCACCCGGGCCTCTTCTTTGGCGATTTTGGGGGCAATTGTGGCGAGCCTCGAATCCTGACTTTTTTCGAGGGTATGTCCCTGCTGCAACAATTGTAAGACACGGAGCAACATTTGGCTACCCTTCAGGGCGAGAACCCGCAACAGATCCACCGCGTCGTCCTCCGGGGCCACGGCGTGGCTCTCCCGGGCGAGGATCGGCCCGGCATCCATCTCGCGGACGAGACGGAACACCGAAACTCCCGTCTCGGCGACACCGTCGAGCAGCGCCCGCTGGATCGGAGCGGCCCCGCGGTAGGCGGGGAGCAGGGAGGGATGGATGTTGCAGCAACCGAAGCGGGGAAGATCGAGAAAGGGAGGAAGGATGAGCTGGCCAAAATCCACCACGAGCAGCGCGTCGGGACGCTCCTCCTCCAGGGCCTTCAGGAAATGCTCCTCCCTGGAGAGTTTCTCCGAGTATTCCGGCTCGTAGCCGGCCTGCCGCGCCGCCTCGTCGAGCGGCACAGGACGCAGACGAAGCCCCCGTCCCGCCGGTCGGGGCGGGGCGGTGACAACCCGGGTAAAGCGCATCTCCGCCGCGAGAGCGGAAAAGCAGGCCGCGGCAAAGAGTCCCGAGCCGAGAAACCAATAGCGACCCTCCGGAGGTATCATGGTCATTCCTTTCGTTTCTGCAGGCGTCTTTTGATGAGATGCCTCTTCATGGGCGAGACGTGGTCGATGAGGAGTTTTCCGTTGATATGGTCGATCTCGTGGGAAAGTGCCCGGGCGGCAAACTCCTCCCCCGTGATGGTACGGAGGTCCCCGTTCTCGTCCCGGGCCTCCACTACCACCCGAAGAGGACGCGTCACCTTCTCGAAGATCTCGGGAAAGCTCAGGCACCCCTCCTCGCCCACCTGCTCCCCCTCGACCTCGAGGATCCTGGGGTTCACCAGGACGTGCCGTTCCCCCTTGAGGACCACCACGATGACCCGCCTGGAAACGCCCACTTGGGGCGCCGCGAGGCCCACGCCGTCCTTCGCCTCCATGGTGTCCCACATGTCTCGGAGAAACACCCGGAACGCGTCGTCAAACTCCGTGACCTCCTCCGCGGGAGCGCGCAGCGCCGGATCCGGATAGATGCGCACCGGAAGTACCGCCATACCGTTCCCTCCTGCCTGACACGACAAAGGACCGCCCGGCCCGAGGGCAAGGCGGTCTCGTTCTTTCTCTCGTCGAACCCGGGGTCTAGTGGCCGCCGTTGTTGAACATGCCGCCCAGATAGTCTCCGATGGTGACGGAGGCATCCTCCTGGGGCAGAACGGGCTCCTTCTGGCGTCCCTCGCCCTGGCGACGGCGCGGCCTCTCGGAACGCTCCTCGTCGGAATGCCGCCGGGGCTGCGCCTGCTGTTGCTGCTGCTCCTGGGACTCGTCAGGCTGCTGCAGCGCGCTCAGGCTGAGGCGGATACGCCGCTCCGCGGGGTTGACCTCCAGAATGCGGGCGGTCACCTCCTGTCCTTCCTGCAGCACGTCCTCGGGTTTCTCCACCCGCTGACGGCTCAGTTGAGAGATGTGAATGAGTCCTTCCACACCTTTCTCCAGTTCCACAAAGGCGCCGAACTCTGCGAGACGGACCACCTTCACCTCCACGTCCTGGCCGGCGGCGTAGCGTTCGCCCACACCGTTCCACGGGTCGTGCAGCTGCTTGTAGCCCAGGCTGATCCGCTTGCGCTCGCAGTCTACGTCGAGGATACGCACGTCCACGGTCTCGCCCTTCCGGAGCACTTCCTTGGGATGCTTGATCCGTGTCCAGCTCAGGTCGCCAATATGAATCAGTCCCTCGATGCCGGGCTCTATCTCCACGAAGGCGCCGAAGTCGGTGAGGTTCGTCACGACACCGGTGGTGAGCACGTCCTTGCCCCACCGCTCGCCCACGGTCTCCCAGGGGTCCGCCTGGACCTGCTTCATGCTCAGGGAGATCCGGTTGTTCTCGCGATCGATGCCGATGACCTTGACCTTCACCGAATCGCCCTTCTTGACGATTTCCTTGGGTTTCGCGTTGCGCTGCCAGGAGAGTTCGGAAATGTGCACAAGCCCCTCCACAGGACCGAGGCTCACGAAGACGCCGAAGGACGTGATGCTGCTGATCGTGCCCTCGAGAACGGCCCCCTCCTCGACCTGGGAATAGAAGCCGTCCCGCTGGTAGTTCATCTCCTCCTCCAGCACGGAACGCCGGGAGAAAACCAGGCGACGTTTCTTCCTGTCTTTTTCGAGGAGTTTCACCTCGAAGGTCTCATCTACGAACCGTCCGGGGTTGACACCCCGGCCCTCTTCCGCGAGATGCGAAATGGGGATGAAGCCCTCGATGCCACAGCAATCCACGATGAGACCGCCCTTGACCTTCCGGAGACCCCGCACCGTGACGACATCGCTCTTGCCCAGAGCCTCTTCGACGGCGTTCCACCGGTCGTCGAAGGCCGAGCGCCAGCGGCTCACCACAAGCTGGGATTCCTCGTTCTGAATGATGTTGATCACCTGAACGCGAATCGTGTCTCCCACGGAGGGCTCGGGTACATCCTCGACCAGAGCGCGATGGGTCCACTCCCGACGGGGAAGGAAACCCTCGCACTTGTAGCCCACGTCGACGAGCCATCCATCCTCGCTCGCCTCGACGATGACGCCGTCCACCAGTTTTCCCCGATGGATCTCCTGGGCCTCGTACTCCGCCAGCATGTCCTCCATCGTGGTGCTTCCGCTCTCGATGACCGGATCCATTCCTTCAACGTTGTTCTCGTGCTCCACCATTACCATCCATCCCCCTTGACGACCTTTCTGTCGCGAGCATTGATATAAGCTGGTGAATGAGCCAGTCCGGAGTGCTCGCCCCGGCGGCTACGCCGATGATGGCCTTGTCCGACAACCACCCCCGATCGAGTTCCTGAGCATGTTCGATCCAGAGCACGGGTGCCCCCGCGCCCTGGGCGATCTCGAAGAGCTTTTTCGTGTTGGCGCTGTTTCGTCCACCAATAATGATAATACCATCCACTTCCGCTGCCAAGCGACGCACCGAATCCTGCCGCGCCACGGTGGCTCCGCAGATGGTATTGAACACCCTGATCTCCCGCGCCTGGGGCACCACCCGGGCCACAACACCCGCCAGGGTGGTCTCCTTCTGTGTAGTCTGACAGACGATGCCGATTTTGTCACGCCGCGGCGGCAGGGAGAATTCTTTCATGTCGTTCAGCACTTCCGCCTCGCCTGTGACATAGCCCCGGATGCCCTGCACCTCGGGGTGATCCTCGTCTCCGACGATCACCACGAAATATCCCTCCCGGGAGAGCAGTTCCGCCCGTTCCTGGGCGTTGCGCACGAAGGGGCAGGTGCCGTCCACGATCCGTCCAGCCCGTTTGCGCGCCGTCTCGAAGACCCGGGGAGACACGCCGTGAGCGCGGATGAACACCGTCGCCCCCTCGGGGATGGTGTCGGGATCCTCCACCACCACGAGCCCCACCGCCTCCAAGCGCGCGATCTCCTGCGGATTATGGATGGGACTGCCCAAGGCGAAGACCCGGCCACCGTCCCGCAGCGCGTTCTCAAGCTCCTCCACGGCCCTGCGCACACCGAAGCAAAGACCGGTAGGGTTTGCAACGACAACCTTCATGCGCCCTCCCGAACTGCGCCGGGATCTCCTCCGGCGTTTTTTCCGGAATGCCCCGCGAGATGTCTTCCACAGGATTCCAGAATTGTAGCATAAGAAGATTCCTCCAAAACATGCGATGCATCATACCACAAGACCGGTGAAAATTTGCGGAACCACGTCATCTGTCTTCGTGAAAAAGCCCGGGTCGCCGCAGCGTCTCCGTTCATCGCCTCCTCGAACGTGCACTCCCCCCGGTGGTACGCCACCAGTTCCCGGTAGCCGAATCCCTGCAGGGCGGGCATGCTCTCGTCGAAGCCGTGTTCGAGGAGCCACGCCACCTCCTCCGGAAATCCCGAGGAGAACTGTCTGCGCACCCGCTCGTTGATCCGCCGGTACAGCTCCTCCCGGGAGCGGAGCAGACCAATGTAGAGCACCGCGTAGGGCGCGGCGGAAAGCGCTCCCTTCCGGTAGGTCTCCGTGGCAGGGCGCCCGGTCAGCTCGAAGAGTTCCAGGGCGCGGACGACTCGCCGCAGATCCCTGGGGTGGATCCGCGCCGCCGACGGGGGATCCAGCTCCGCGAGGTGCCGGTGCAGCGCCTCTCTCCCGATCCGGGCCGCCTCGTCCTCCAAGCGCCGCCGCACTTCCCAGCTCCTGGGCAAATCCTCCGTGAGAATGCTGTCCAGGAGCGCCCTGTAGTAGAAGGGCGTGCCTCCCACCAGCAAAGGGACCCGTCCCCGAGCCCGGAGACGGGAGATCGCCGCCCCCGCCGCCGCGGCGAACTCCGCCGCAGAATAAGGCTCGTCCGGGTCCGCCACGTCGAGGAGGTGGTGCACGATGCGGCGGCGCATCTCCGGCGACGCCTTGTCGGTTCCCACATCCATGTAGCGGTAGACCTGCCGGGAGTCCACGGAGAGAATCTCCGCACCCAGGTCCTCCGCAAGGCGGAAGCTGAACTCGGTCTTGCCCACTGCGGTGGGGCCGATGATCGCCACCAGCGACACCGTGTCGATGCCGAAGCGATCCCCGAATGTTTTTTTCGTCTTTTCCGTCATGACGCGTCTCCTCGCTTCCATTCCGAGAGGCACGGCAAAGGCGCAGCCTTCCCGGTGACACTGTATTGTACCATCCGAAACCCCTCCACCGGACCGCCTTTCTCAGATACCTCCGCTCCTCCGAAAAGCTGGCAAAGCACCCCTCGGAAATGCCGAACACCGGAACGATCTTTTCACAGGGCATAACGCACACGACGGCTCCGGGAGCACGTATGCGCTCTTCTCGGAGACAGAGTCGCCGTCCTCCGAAGGCTCCCTTTCCTCCAGTGGCTTTCCGCTGCGGTGCCCCGACTTGTGCTAAACTGAAAAGGTAAAACAACCTTCTCCGGGAAAACGGTTCGCCTGTCGCACATCGTGTCTTTTCACGGCCGTGCGTGGATATGCGAGGGACGTGCGACAGCCCGTTCCCCGGAAGATACCCCACCGTAGCGATCCGAACAAATAGGCCGTTCCGGGGAGTTCCGGACCAATCCAGGGCGAAAACGCGGAAAATTCGACGGAGAGAGAACGCAGGGAAGCAAAGAGGAGGAATGAACCATGGGAGTCGCATGGAGCGACGATCTCGCCATCGGCATCGGCATCATCGACGATCAGCACCGGAAGTTGATCGAGCGCATCGCCGCCTTTTCCGAGGCGGTGGAGCGGAAGGAGGTGGACCAGATCGACGAGACCGTGAACTACCTCGTCGGCTACGCCATCCAACACTTCGGCGCGGAGGAACTGCTCATGATCCGCAATTGCTACGACGAGTTCGACGCGCACCGGGATGAGCACAGCTGGTTCATCAAGGAGGTCGGCCGGGTTCACCGGAACCTGGTGGAGGGAGCACTCTCTCCAGAGCGCATCACCGAGCTGCGGGACATGCTGGTCCGATGGACGCTGGAGCACATCAGCGTCAAGGATCGGCGGATCGCACGATTTATCCGCTGAGGCGGGAGGGAACGGCCATGAACGACAAGACCGACGCGGGCCAACGCGACGCGTTCCGGACGGACGTGCTTCGGGAGATCTGCAACATCGGCGCGGGAAATGCCGCCACCGCCCTGTCCAAACTCATGAACCGTCGCGTGGACATGCGCATCCTCCGGGTGCTTGCCCTGCCCTTCAACGACATCGTGGAATACGCCGGCGGCGCCGAGAACATCGTCGCCGCCGTGTTTGCCCGCTTCGAGGGCTCCCTGTCGGGCAACGTGCTCTTCGCCGCGGACGAACAGGAAGCCAGGCACCTGATTCTCGCCCTCACGGGAACGGAACAGGAGGGGTTCTCTCCTCTGGCCTGCTCGGTGATCCAGGAGATCGGTAACATCCTCATCGGCTCCTACCTGACGGCGCTCTCGGATTTCCTCGGAATGGAGCTGCGCCCCACCGTGCCATCCCTCGCGGTAGACATGGCGGGGGCCATCCTCAGCTTCAGCCTCATGGAGATCGGCCGGACCTCCGACACGGCCATCATGATCGACGCCGGCCTGGGTACGGAGGACGCCCCTCCCAGCGAGGAGCGGACGAGCCGCATCTTCCTCCTCCCCGATCCCGAATCGTTCGAGACGATCTTCATCGCCCTTGGAGTCGCGGACCATGGCAAAGATTAAGGTCGGCATCGCGGAACTTGCCGTAGCCCGCTTCCCCGATTCGGTGACCACCCTCGGCCTCGGCTCCTGCGTCGGCGTGGCCATCTACGACGAGACAAAGCGAATCGCCGGACTGGTGCACATCATGCTCCCCTCCATGGATCTGGCAAAAGGGGCAGAGTTCAACCGCGCCAAATTCGCCGACTCGGGCATCCCCCAGTTGCTGGAGATGATGCTCCGGGCCGGAGCGCTCGGGCGACGCCTCACGGCGAAGATCGCCGGAGGAGCGCAGATGTTCAACTTCTCCGACAAGGAGAATTCGGTGCGCATTGGGTCGAGAAACGTGGAGGCCTGCAAGAGGACACTTCAAAACCTGGGAATTCCTCTTCGTGCGGAGGACACGGGGGGCAGTTTCGGACGCACCGTGGAGATTTTTTCCGAGACGGGGCTCTACGAAATCCGCGCCGTCGGTAGGAACAAAAAGATCATCTGAACCCGGAAATCCGTCCCGCACTCCCGAACACGCCGGAGCCGGAGAGCACCTTCTCCGGGCTGGACTCTTCTCCCGGCTCCCAAGCATGGCAGCAGAACCCCTTCGTGCAGTGGCATCGTCGTCAGGCGTGCTCCCGAACTCCAAAGCATTTCGAAAGCCGCGCAGCGGCTACGAACACCAGTGTCGTTTCACGCGACACACCGCACGGGGAGCCCTCTCTCCGGATCTCGAAGGGGCTTCCGCCCCCACCTCCCGGATCACCGGGAAGGAACGTTCCCGCCCCAGGATCCCGGAGAACATCACGCCCTTCCGAAAAAGCGCTCCAGAGCGAAACGGGAGAGGCGCAGCAGGGTGGGGCGTCCGTGGGGACATGTCTCGGGCTCTTCGCAGGCAAAAAGCGCATCGAGCAGGGCGAAGAGTTCCCGTTCGTCCAGGACATCACCGAGCGTGACCGAGCGTTTGCAGGCCATGGTGGCCCAGACGCGCCACAGGGGCGAGCACGGATCTCCCCCCCCTCCGTCTTCCTCCGCCGCGTCCAGGGCCTCCAGCGTCCCCCGAAGCAGTGGAACCGGCGGCACTCCCTCGTCCCCGAGGCAGAAGGGCACCTCCGCGAGCAGTAGCACTCCCTCGTCGTGCAGAAAGGCAAACCCCAGCTCCTCCAGGGCTTCCCGGTGCTCCTCAGCCCGCAGCGCCAGCGACGGCGGCAGCGCGGGCGGCAGGGCCAGGGGCTGCCGCCGGGTTCCCGCCCGGGCGAGACGGCGGATCTTTTCGTAGTGAACCCGCTCCTGTGCGGCGTGGGGGTCCACCAGCAAAAGCCCATCCTGGTCCTCCACCAGCACGTACCCGGCCCGCATACGCCCCAGAAGGGAAAACCGCCCCGCCTCCGCCGGAGGAAGGGAACTGGGCTTTTTCGATTCGGATTGCTCCGCCCAATGCCCTTCCGGTTCTTCCAACTCCGGCTTCCGCTCCGGGAAAAGACCCGGGGCGGACTCCACCGGAAGGGAAAGGAGATGGCCCGCAACGGGCGAAGCCACCCGGAACCGCTCCGGGACCTCCCTGTCGGAACGTCTCACACCTTCTCCCTGGCCAAAGCCGGAATAGGGGTCGTCGTACCACCGCCACGGGGAGTGCGTCGCACCATCCTCGTTTCGGAGTCCCTTTCGGAACACATCCGCCGTCGAGCTTTTGGGAAAAGCCCTTTCCGCGTTCGTCCCCGAAACCCATTCCGCCCCACCGTCGAGGGGAACCTCCGGAGCGAATCGGAAACCCTCGGCAGCGCTCCGGAGCAGGCGGAATACCTGCCCGGCATTGCGGAAGCGCACCTCCGTCTTCGCGGGATGGATGTTCACGTCCACCTCTTCCGGAGGTAATGACAGAAGAACCAGCCAGTTACCGCCACCCCCTTGGGCGAGGGCGGCCCGGACGGCTCTGTCGGCAAAGCGGCGCCCGTTCACGAAGGAAATCACCTCCGCCCGGGAAGCTCCCGGCAGGGGCTGGAACCACAGCTCCGCCGCGGAGGAATCCATGCGGAGACGGCGCATCCGCAGCGGCGGCGAGGGACCCCAGATCTGTCCGAGCAGAAGATCCCGCCGCCCGTCTCCGGAGGAGGCGAAGAGGCGCCGTCCGTCGGAGAAGAGAAGGAACGACACGCCGGGATAGGCGAGGGCGTACTCCCGAAGGACCGTGGCGACCCGGCGGACCTCTCCCGCAGCGCTCTTGAGAAACTTGCGCCGGGCGGGGAGATTGAAGAAAAGATCCTCCACCTGCACCCGTGTTCCCTCGGGGCAGGATACCTCTCCCTCGAAGAGGATCTTTCCCTCGGCGATACGGAGAATACCCCCCTCTCCGGATCGGCCGCGCTCGCGGCTCCGGATCTCCAGCCGCGCCACCGCAGCCAGACTGGCCAGAGCTTCTCCCCGGTAGCCAAGGGTGGCAATGCGCTCCAGGTCGTCCACGGTGGTGAGCTTGCTCGTGGCGTAGCGCTCCACCGCGAGAGGAAGTTCCTCCCGGGGAATGCCCAGACCATCGTCCTCCACCACGAGGGAGCGCCGCCCTCCCTCCTCAAGAAAGACGGCAATCCGCGTCGCCGCTGCATCGAGAGCGTTTTCGAGAAGCTCCTTCACCGCCGAGGCGGGGCGTTCGATGACCTCTCCCGCGGCGACCCTGGAGGCCACCAGCGCCTCCAGTCTGCGAATCGCGACCCTCATGGAGCACCCTCCTCCAGAGCAGAGCGGCTCTTCTCTCGGAGCCGGTAGAGCACCTCCAGGGCCTGGAGGGGCGTCATGGAATCCGGATCGAGGAGGGCCAACTCCTCGAGCACGGCGTCCTTTGCGGCGTCCAGGAGCGAGAGCTGACGCATCCGCCCGCGCCCCTGTCCGAGGGCAGCCCGCGACGCTTCCGGCCAGGCGGCTCCGTCCGGAAACGCTCCGGCCCAGCCCTCACCGCCGGGAACGACCCGACGGGTCTCGAACTCCCGGAGCAGCTCCCGGGAGCGACGGAGCACCGTCTCGGGAATGCCCGCGAGACGGGCCACCTCGATGCCGTAGGAACGATCCGCCGGGCGGGGCACTACCCGATGGAGGAAGGTCACACCCTCCGCCGTCTCCTCCACGGCCATGCTGCAGTTCGTGATCTCCCTGTGCCGCTCCGCGAGCGCGGTGAGTTCGTGGAAATGAGTGGCGAAAAGCACCTTTGGCCTTGCACCGCAGGGGGTGAGGAGATATTCCAGCACGGCCCAGGCGATACTCATGCCGTCGTAGGTGGAGGTCCCCCGACCGATCTCGTCCAGGACGACGAAGCTCCGGTCCGTCACGTTGTGGAGAATGCCCGCGGTCTCCACCATCTCCACCATGAAGGTGGAGAGCCCCCGGTCCAACTCGTCCCGAGCGCCAATGCGGGTAAAAATCCGGTCCGTAAGCCCCACCTCTGCCCTTTCCGCGGGAACGAAGCTCCCCATCTGGGCCATGAGGATAAGCAGTGCCGCCATGCGGAGGTAGGTTGACTTGCCCGCCATGTTCGGTCCCGTGACCACGGCAATGCGCACGCCGTCGCCGTCGAGGAGCACGTCGTTAGGGGTGAAGGAGCGATTTCCCAGAGCCACCTCCACCACGGGATGGCGCGCTCCGTGCAGGGCAAGGCGCGTTCCTTCCGTCACGAGGGGACGCACGTACCCCCGCTCCCAGGCCACGTCCGCAAGGGAAGCCGTGGCGTCCAGGGCCGCCAGAGCACGCCCCAGCTCCTGCACACACGATCCAGCCTCCAGGGTGACCCGGATCAGTTCCTCATAGAGGGCGCTCTCCCGGGCGGCAATCCGCTCGGAGGAACTGCGCATCCGCTCCTCGAAGACGGCAAGTTCCTCCGTGACGAACCGCTCGCCCCCCACGAGGGTCTGTTTCCGGCTGTACTCGGGGGGAATGTTCTCCAGGTTCGCCCGGCTGATCTCGATGTAATACCCGAAGACCTTGTTGTACCCCACTTTCAGGGACTTGATCCCCCGGAGTTCCCGCTCCCGGGCGGCGTAGTCCCGGAGCCATTCCTCACCGCCCCGGGCAACACACCGCCACTCGTCCAGCTCCGGATCGGCCCCGTCCCGGATGACGCCTCCGGCGTGCACCAGTCGGGGCGGATCGTCCGCCAGAGTTTTCAGTGTCTCCGCCAGCGGTGCGAGGTCCGGAACGGCCCGCAGGAGTTTTCCCACCTCCCGGGCCGCGCAGAGGGCCACCAGGCCGGGAAAGGCCGCCAGGGTGTCCCGGATGGCCGCCAGGTCCCGGGGCGTACCCACCCGGAGGCTCAGCCGCCCAAGGGCGCGCTCCACGTCGCGGCATGCTCCCAGGACATCCCGGACGGCCCGGAGGAGCGCCGGGTCCTCCGTCAAGGAGGCCACGGCGTCCTGCCGTTTCCGGATTTCCTCCACAGAGCGCAAAGGGCGCAGGATCCACTCCCGGAGACAGCGCTTTCCCATAGGTGTACTGCAGCGATTCAGGACGGCGAAGAGGGAGAGCCCGTCCCCTTCCACAAGATCGAGGTTCCGCACAGTGGTGACGTCCAAATGGAGAAAAAGTCCCGAGTGAAGGGGGCGGAGGCGCCACACGTGCCGGGCGGCACTGAAGTGGGTCTCTTCCAGGTAGTCCAGGACTACCCGGGCGCATCCCGCGGCGGCGTCGCCGGGGAGAACGCCGTGGGCGGCGAGGCTCGCCACGGCAAAACGGGCGGCGAGGCGCTCCTCTCCCGCGGCGGGGTCAAAGTGGTTCCGCGCCAGAAGGCGCTGGGGTACTCGGGCAATCTGCTCGCGAATGCGCCCGGGAAGACGCTCCAGTGTTCCCCTCGGCAGCAGGATCTCCTGGGGAACGAAGGTTGCCAGAAGGGATGCTGCTTCATTCTCCGACACCGTTCCCGCTTCGAGAGAGCCTGTTCCCGGCGCAAGCAGCGCCAGGGCAATGCCCCCGTCCCCCGCAGGAGCGAGCGCGGCGAGGCGCCCCTCTCCGGAGGGGTCCTCGGGAACGTAAGTTCCTGGAGTCACCACCCGGACGACGCTCCGCTCCACCAGGGTACGCCCATCCGGCTCCGTCACCTGGTCACAGAGCGCAACGGAGAATCCCTCCCGGACGAGCTTGCTCAGGTAGCTCTCCACGGCGTGGAAGGGAACGCCCGCCATGGGAATCTTCTTCTCCGGGTCCCGGGCGGTGAGAGTGATGTCCAGCACCGCCGAGGCGGTCCTCGCGTCGTCGAAGAAGAGTTCGAAGAAGTCCCCCATGCGGAAGAAGAGAAGGCAGCCGGGATAGCGCTCCTTCCAGAAGAGATACTGTTCCAGCATGGGAGTGCGCTTGATGTCCGGGGGAAGGACGGGGATCTTCCCCCCGCTCGGAGCGTCCGACAACGCAGACAGCTCCCGCAGGAGAGAGGAACCTTCTCCGCATTCCGTTCCGTTCCGCACCGTCACGAAACCCTCTTCTTCCGCAGGTGTCGTATCACGCCCCGCCCCGTCGCAGTCCTCGGCGTTTCCGTTCCTCATGGGGCACCCCCGCGCTCCCGGAGCCGGTCCAGATACCCCTGCAGCAGCACCGTCGCGGCGATCTTGTCCACATGCCCCTTCCGCTTCTCCCGGGAGACGTCCGCCTCCAGCAGCACCTGAGAGGCCGTCACAGTGGTGAAGCGCTCGTCCCAGGTGGCGATCTCCAAGTCGGGATAGCGGCGGCGCAGCTTCTTTGCCAGAGTGTGAATCCGCTTCGCCTCGGGACCTTCCTCGCCGGTGGTGCGCACAGGAAGCCCCAGGACGATGACCTGCACCCCATAGGCCGCCACGGTCTTGTCGAGTTCGGTGAGCCAGTCCCCCCCCGCGGCGAAGACGGCGATCCCCTGGGCAAAGCTGCCCAGGGGGTCGCTCACGGCAACTCCGATACGGACGGTCCCGACATCGAGTGCGAGAATGCGTTTCATTTTCCGGAGACGAGCTTTTCCACCACAGCCTGGACTGCCGCCAACGCCTCTTCCGCCTTGGCGGGATCCTTGCCGCCCGCCTGGGCGGTTTGTGCGCGCCCGCCGCCACCACCGCCGGCGATCCGGGAGATGTCCCGCACCACGTTCCCCGCGTGGACGCCCTTCTGCACCGCCGCGTCATCCGCCATGGCCACGAAAAGGACCTTTTCCTCCGTCACGCCCGCGAAGACCACGAGCACCGGGGAGAGCGCGGCCTTGATCCGGTCACCCACGGAGCGGAGCAACTGATCGTCCACATTCCGGAAGAGTCCCGTTACGACGGAGATCCCCGCCACGTCCCTTCTGGCGGCCACCAGACTCTCCACCCGAGCGAGATGCACTCGGAGACGCTCCTCCGCCAGGGCTTTCTGGAGGTGCTTCACCTCGTCCTGAAGAGCCTCCACCTTCGCGACGAACTGGTCCGGATCGCCGCCGAGACGCAGCTCCAGCTCGGACACCACGCGGGCCGTGTCGAGGGCCTGCTCCACTGCGGGCATTCCCGCCACGGCGGTGATGCGGCGCACTCCAGCACCGATACCCTCCTCGCGCAGAATCTTGAAGAAGCCGATATCCCCTGTGGCATCCACGTGGACACCACCGCAGAGTTCCGTGGAGAAGCCGGGAATAGAGATCACCCGCACCTCCTCGCCGTACTTCTCGTCGAAGAGCGCCTTGGCGCCCTGTTTTTTCGCCTCGTCCAGGGTGGTGTGAGCCACCCGGAGATCCTCGTTCTCCAGGATCTGGGCGTTCACGATCCGCTCCACCCGTTCGAGTTCCCGTAGAGTTACCGGAGCGAAGTGGGTGAAGTCGAAGCGGAGCAGCTCCGGCGAGACGAGAGAACCCGCCTGGCGGACATGTTCACCGAGCACGCGAATCAGAGCCTCGTGGAGCAGGTGAGTCGCCGTGTGATGACGCCGGATCGCGGTGCGGCGCTCCACGTCGATCCGCGCCGTCACGGAGTCCCCTACGGAGACGGTCCCGGAGACAACCCGACCCCTGTGGACCGTGAGCGTTCCCGCGGCGATCACCGTGTCCTCCACGACGATCCGCCCCGAGGGGCCTTCCAGCACACCCCGGTCGCCCACCTGACCGCCCCGCTCGCCGTAGAAGGGTGTCCGGGCGAGCACCACCTCAACGACGTCTCCCTCCTCGACGCTCGTCACGGCGGCGCCCTCGATGACGAGAGCCTTCACCTCCGAGGTTGCCTCAGTCCGGTCATAGCCATCGAAGACGGTGCTGCCGAGCGTTTCCGACAGCTCCGTGTAGAGCGTCCCCGACAGGGTGGAGGCGAGCTGCTTGCTCGCCGCCCGGGCGCGCTCCTTCTGCTTGCGCATTTCTTCCCGGAACTCCCCCTCGTCCACGGAAACGCCCTGTTCGGAGCAAATCTCCTGGGTGAGTTCGAAGGGAAAGCCGTAGGTATCGTACAGCTCGAAGGCCACTCCGCCCGGCAGGGCCGTCTCGCCCCGGGCCTTCCTGGAGCGAACCTCCGTCTCGAGGAGAATACTTCCCTGTTCCAGGGTGCGACCGAACTTCTGTTCCTCCAGGGAGATCACCGACTCGATGGTGGCCCGGTTCGCCAAAAGCTCCCCGTAGGGATCGGCCATGAGTTCCATCACCGTGGGCAGCAGATCAAGCAGGAAGGGTCGATCTACGCCGAGGAGACGTCCGAAGCGCACCGCCCGCCGGAGAAGACGCCGGAGCACGTACCCCCGTCCCTCGTTGGCGGGAAGGATGCCGTCGGCGATCATGAAGGCGAGGGCGCGCACATGGTCGGAGATGACCCGCACGGCAAGATCGCCCCGGGGAGTGGCGCCGTAGGACGTTCCCGAGATGGCGCAGGCCTTGTCGATGAGGGGTTTGAACAGGTCGGTCTCGAAATCGCTCTTCACCCGCTGCACCACCGAGGAGAGGCGCTCCAGCCCCATTCCCGTGTCAATGTTCTGCTTCGGCAGGGGGATCAGCTCTCCCGCCTCGTTCCGGTTGAACTGCATGAAGACGAGGTTCCAGATCTCCAGATAGCGGTCACAGCTGCATCCCACGGCGCAATCCGGCCTACCGCAGGAGAACTCCGGTCCCTGGTCGTAGATGATTTCCGAGCAGGGACCACAGGGACCCACGGGACCCACGGCCCAAAAGTTGTCATCCTCGCCGAGGCGGACGATCCGGTCCTTGGAGAGTCCCACCGAGGTATGCCAGAAATGGAAGGCCTCGTCATCGTCCAGGTAGATCGTGGCGTAAAGGCGGTTCGGATCGAGCCCGACCCGCTCGGTGAGAAACTCCCACGACCAGGGGATGATCTCCTTCTTGAAGTAGTCTCCAAAGCTGAAGTTGCCGAGCATCTCGAAGAAGGTGTGGTGCCGCGCCGTGCGCCCCACATTGTCGATGTCGTTGGTACGGATGCATTTCTGGCTCGTGGTGGCCCGGAGCACCTCCGGTCGTCGTATGCCCAGGAAAAAGGGCTTGAACGGAACCATTCCCGCGATGGTGAAGAGGATCGTCGGATCCTCGGGAATGAGGGAAAAGCTCGGGTAGCGCACGGAATTCTTCTCCTCGAAATAGGCGAGGAACAGTTCGCGCAAGTCTCGTCCCTTTCTCCACTGCATGGTTTTGTCACCTCTTCCGAAAGTTCTGTCGTTGTGTCTTCCGTTACCTCTCCTCGCCGTTTTGTCGCGGTGTCCTCCACGACCCCTTCTTCCGCGAAGAGCCCCTTGCCGCCTTAAATCTCAAGCAGTTCCCGCCGGGCGCTCCGCGAGGCCGCGAGGATTTCCTCCGCGTCCAGGGTGGGGAAACAGCCGTTCTGGTAGACCCATTTCCCCGCCACCATGGTGCCCGTCACATCCATGGCGCTTCCCGCGTAGACGAGATACTGGACGAGGTTGCCCTCGTTCCATCCCACGTAGTGGGGTGCGTCCAGATCCACCAGCACCAGATCCGCCTGCCACCCCTCCCGGATGAGTCCCACGTCGCTGAAGCCGAGGGCCCGGGCTCCTTCAAGGGTGGCCATGCGGAGCACGTCCCGGGCGGGAATGGCCGTGCAGTCTCGCCGACATCCCTTGTGGAGGAGCGCCGTCATGCGCATCTCTCCCCACACGTCGAGACGGTTGTTGCTCGCCGCGCCGTCCGTCCCGAGGGCCACGTGGACGCCCGCCCGGAGCATCTCCGGAACGGGGGCGATGCCGCTGCCCAACTTGAGGTTGCTCGAAGGGTTGTGCACCACCGTGAGATTGTTCCGGGCGATGCGGGGAAGCGCCTCGGGGTCGAACCACACGCCGTGGGCGAGGACCGCGAAGGGAGCGTCGAGGATGCCCGTCTCCTCCAGCAAGTCCACGGGATCCCGTTTCAGTTGCTCAAGAATGTATCCCTTTTCCCATTCCGTTTCAAGCCAGTGGATGTGCACGCCCACCCCGAGTTC
The DNA here is from genome assembly GCF_000526375.1 of Aminiphilus circumscriptus DSM 16581. Taxonomy (NCBI): domain Bacteria; kingdom Thermotogati; phylum Synergistota; class Synergistia; order Synergistales; family Aminiphilaceae; genus Aminiphilus; species Aminiphilus circumscriptus. The sequence continues at coordinate 914,193 of NZ_JAFY01000007.1, forward strand.
CCGGGCGGCGTCGGTGACGACCCGGAGCTGTTCCGGAGAGAGCGTGTAAGGCGCGTGGGGGCCGAGCTGAACGGAGATGAGCCCTTCCCTGCCGTGCCAGTTCCGGACGAGATCACAGGCGTTCTCCAGGCGATCTCCGATGCCTTCCTCCCCGGCGGAGATGATGCCCCGGCAGAGCCCCGCTCGGACTCCCGCATCGAGGGCCGCCTGGGCGGTCTGTTCCATCTCGAAGTACATGTCTCCGAAGCAAGTGACACCTCCGGAAACCATTTCGAGAAGCGCCTGTTTCGTCCCCCAGGCAAAGTGCTCCCGACGGAGCCTGGCCTCCACGGGCCAGATGGATTTCTGCAGCCAGTCCATAAGGGGCTTTTCCTCGCCAAGGCCGCGCAGGAGCACCATCACCGCGTGGGTATGGGCATTCACCAGGCCGGGGATGATCGCGGTCTTTCCGTAGCATTCCACCACGTTCTCTCCTGTCCCCTTCCCCGCAGGAAGGACCGCCGCGATACGGCCGCCCTCGACGGCCACGTCGGCGAAACGGGCTCTCTCGCTTTCACCATCGAGAACAACCACGTGACGCAGCAACAGACCCATGACGAACGACCACCTTTCCTCTCCGGCTTCCGGGCCTCCTCAGGCCCTGGGGAAATTTCCCAGGGAATGCCCGCTTTCTTCGAGAGCATCGCGGCCTCTTGCGGCACGGCACCGGCAACACCCTTCGCAAACGCTCTCCCGCCTCTTCTCGAAAGAGAATGCACACGACTCATTCCCGAAGCGCTCCGGGAGTTCCCGCCTCTGGCATCGCTTCCGACGCAAGGTGACCTTCCCTCGGAACCGCTCCTTCCGGTCGCGGTGCGGGCGCGCGTTCGGGCGCAGAAAGCCCGAACGCGCGCCGCCTAGTCTTCCTTCCAGCTGTCGAGGTAGAGTCGCTGCTCCTCCGTCAGCTCGTCCAGAGCAATGCCAAGGCTCTCCAGCTTGAGCCGGCCCACCTGCAGATCCAGCTCCTCCGGCACATTGCTCACCCCCGGGGCGAGTCGGGTGGTCCAGATATAGAGCGCAGACAGGAGCTGCACGGCGAAGCTGAGATCCATGATCTCCACGGGGTGGCCATCGCCGGCGGCGAGATTCACCAGCCGTCCCTCGCCGAGCAGGTGGAGGTGCCGTCCATCCTTGAGCACATAGGTCCGCACGTTGGGGCGAAAGCTCTCCCACCTCTCCGACAGTCCCTCCAGATCGGGAATGGAGATCTCCACATCGAAGTGCCCCGCGTTGGCCAGAATCGCGCCGTCCTTCATGACCGCCATGTGCTCACCCCGAATCACCCGGGTGTTCCCCGTGACGGTGACGAAGACATCCCCCAGGCGAGCCGCCTCCATCATGGGAGCAACGTGATGTCCATCCATGAGGGCCTCCAGAGCACGGTGGGGATCCACTTCCACCACCACCACCGTGGCGCCCATCCCCCGGGCTCTCGTGGCGACACCCTTGCCGCACCAACCGTACCCCGCAACAACCACGGTACGGCCCGCAATGAGCAGATTCGTGGTACGCAGCAGCGCGTCGAGAACGGACTGCCCCGTTCCGTACCGGTTGTCGAAAAGATATTTGCTGTAGGCGTCGTTCACGGCGATCATGGGAAACTGGAGACGTCCCTCCCGATCCAGAGCGCGCAGGCGCTTCACCCCCGTGGTGGTCTCCTCGCAGCCGCCCCGGATACGGGGGATCAGCTCGGGAAACTCCTCGTGAACCATGGCGACCAGGTCGCACCCGTCGTCGATGAGCACGTCCGCGCCGCCGCGCAACGCATCCCGAAGGGAATCGAAATACTCCTCGGAAGTCATGCCCCGCCTGCTGAACACGTGCACACCCTCCTCCACCAGGGCAGCGCACACGTCGTCCTGGGTGGAGAGAGGATTGCTTCCCGCAGCGACCACCTCCGCACCCAGCTCCTTCAGGGTCCGGAGCAGGCAGGCCGTCTTGGCCTCCAGGTGGAGACAGGCAACGAGGCGACATCCCACAAGGGGTTTCTCGTCCCGGTATTTCTTCGCTAGCAGCGAAAGGACCGGCATGTATTGCCAGGCCCAGCGGATCTTGTTCGCCCCGGAGGGAGCGAGGGAAGGATCGGCGATACGGCTTGTCGTCATGGCGTTTCCTCCTTGAATGCGTTCATGGCTTTCGCAACGGCTTCACAAAAGTGTTACAAGAGCTTCAGCAGGTCCTTCAAGCGTTCCGCCACCGCTTTCGGACGTCGTAGATTCCACAGATGACTCCAGCAGCGGAGGTCTCTTCAAAAAAGGAAAAGCGAGACGGAGACGCAACATGCGTTTCCGCTCCGGCGGGCGCCTTCCGACGAAATTCGTCAGTTCCCGCCACGGCGCCTCCGGAAACGGGCGGCCAGAGAAAGTCCCGCCAGAAGCGGCAGGATCGTCCAGGGAGACGCGCCGCCCAGAACGCATCCTCCGCTGCTCAGGGACTCGTCGATCTCCATCGTCCGGAAGGACCAAACCACCGAAGAAGTGGTGTTCCCCCGCTCGTTCGTCGCCTCCACCCGCCAGAAGTAGAGAGTTTTCCCCTTCAGCGGCTGGGGCGGCGTGAGATGCGGAACGGTGATCTCCGCTCCGTCCGAGGGAACGGTCATGTTCTGCGAGGTGGTTCCGAAGTACACCGTGTAGGTGACGCCCTCGCTCCCCGCTCCCTCGCTAGGGCTCCAGCGGAGCGAGATGTCCCCCGCCACCTCCGTGGCGCCGTCGGCGGGGTCGGGAGAATGGGGTGCGCTGGGATAGCCCTCGGCGACGGTCGTAAAGGCCCACACGTCGGAGGTGGCCGTCACCTCGCCGTTTGTCGCCCGGACATACCAGTAGTAGGTTCTCCCCACCTGAAGATCCCCTGGAGTGTAGAGCGTGGCCGTATATCCGGGACCCGCCCGGCGCGTCATCGTCTGACTCGTGGCCCCCAGGAAGACTTCGTAGGTGAATGCATCCGAGGGGATCTCCTCATCGCCGCTTGTGACGGCGATGGACCAACGAAGACTTCCCGTGACGGGAAAATCCGTCTGGTTGTTCGTGGGGCTCACCGGCGTGAAGGTGATCTCCGCCGCCGTGGCAACGGCCCAGACGCCGAAAGTACAAAGGAGTGCGAAGAAAAAAACGCAAAGGACATTCCGTGCTGTTCTCACCGGTTCCATCTCCTTATCTGTGTACTGTGACGTGCTCAGCCTGTGCGGTGTTCTCGAGGGACTGGACGACGCATCTCTTCCGTTGCAGCTCCGCTACCGCGTGCGGGCGCTTCGGAAACGGAGTGGCATCTCTCCTCCGCCTCCGGGAGAAACCAAAAACGACACGCATTCTCCATGTCTCACCGCGGAAAAAGCAACCCCCTTCCATCCCCGAAGAACTCGAAAACAACGCCGCTCCTCCGTCTCCGGCAACGTCTGCAAAGGACACGCACTTCCTCCAACTCGCCGCGCCTTCCACAGAGAACACGTCGATGGATGCAGAAAAAACGACATATTCCTCAAGAGCAAACCCGTGCGTCGGTTCCGCCTTGGCGCATTACACCATCGGGCTCCTTGGGAGAGGGCATGGAGAAGATATTCTCCGCTCTACGTAACCTCTGAACAATGCCGCGCCCGCCTCGGAAAAACTCGATGCTGCGATCGAAAGAGGGCGATTCCTTCTTAATCAGAGCTTTCCTACGTCCTTTTCCGCCGCCCCGAAACGATAGGGAGGAAACGTCACGGACTCCTCGCTGATGATGGCCGTGATAAGCGCCCCTGGGGTGACGTCGAAGGCTGGGTTCCACACGGGAATGCCCTCGGGGGCTGTGCGCACGCCACCGAAGGAACGAACTTCCTCGCCGTTTCGCTCCTCGATGGGGATGGCCGCACCGTGCGGCAGAGATGGGTCGAAGGTGCTCGTCGGAGCCGCAACGTAAAAGGGAATGCCGTGGTGACGGGCCAGGACAGCCACGCCGTAGGTTCCGATCTTGTTCGCCACATCGCCGTTGGCAGCGATGCGGTCCGCTCCCACGATCACTGCGTCCACCCGCCCCGAGGCCATAAGCGCTCCCGCCATGCCGTCACAGATGAGCGTCACGGGGATGGCCTCCTCCCGGAGTTCCCAGGCGGTGAGGCGCGCACCCTGGAGCACCGGGCGGGTTTCATCCGCGTAGACCCGCACGTCCTTTCCCATCCGGATGGCAGCGCGGACAACCCCTAGGGCCGTGCCGTATCCTCCCGTCGCCAGAGCACCGGCGTTGCAATGGGTGAGAACGGCGCACCGCTGCGGAAGCAGGGTCGCTCCGTTCGCCCCCATGGCGCGATTCATGGCGACGTCCTCCTCGTGGATCCGCACTGCCTCGTCGAGCAGGCCTTCCGCGAGAGTCGCGTCGCCCACGGAGCGGCTCTTTGCGAGCATGCGCTCCAGCGCCCAGAAGAGGTTCACTGCGGTGGGGCGAGTCCTGGCAAGGCGTTCCTCCGCGCTGGCGAGGGCATTCCGTCCTCCCACACGGGCGGCGAGAACCATACCGTAGGCCGCGGCGATGCCGATGGCGGGCGCGCCCCGCACGGCGAGCGTCTCGATGGCGACAGCCACGGTCTCCACGTCGCGGCAGACGAGATAGCGCACGTCTCCAGGAAGCACCCGTTGGTCGAGGAGGACCAGGGCATCGTCTCTCCATTGCAGCGTCTCGGGTAACATGTCCTCACTCCTTCCCCGGTTCGGGCGCGTGGAGTGTCATTTCCTCCGTGACCTCCGCGCCGATTTTTCCGTCGGCGAAACAGAGGCGCACTCCATCCCCCCGGCGCAGCGCTGCGCCGGAGACGACGGGATGCCCGCCTTCGTCCTCGCAGGAGATGAAGCCCCGGGACAGCACGCTCAGGGGGGAAAGGACATCCAGCGCGGCAGCAAGCCCGCCAAGGCGGGCCTCGGCACGCATGATTCCCTGGGATATCCGCCCATAAAGCTCCTGGAAGGTCCGGGCGATCCGAGTCTCCGCCTCCGCGAGAGGCCCTCGGAAAATCGCCACGGTCATGCGGTGCCGGAGCTGGGCCAGATGCTGCTCCCGGCTCCCGATCCGGCGTTCCGCGCTGCGGTACAGGTGGCGCCGCTGGAGCGCGAGCTGAGCGAGCAGGGCGTGTCTGTCGGGAAACACCCGCTCCGCCGCCGCCGAGGGGGTCGGGCAAGCCGCATCCGCCGCAAGATCCGCCAGGGATTGGTCCACCTCGTGTCCCACGCCGGTCACCACGGGAACGGGACAGGAACGGAGGGCCCGGATGATCCGCTCGTCGTCGAAGGCGGCGAGATCGTCCCGCGAGCCGCCTCCACGGACGAGGAGTACCGCCTCCACGCCGAAGGAGCTTCCGGCGATGCCGAGGGCACGAGCGACGCTCTCCGGAGCCTCGAACCCCTGGACGACCGCGGGAACAACCAGAATGGCGCAGGCGGGAAAACGCTTCCGAGAGACCTTGAGAACGTCCCGGACCGCCGCCCCCGTGGGGGATGTCACCAGGGCCACCCGCATCGGCCAGGGCGGCAGAGGACGTTTATGGCGCGGATCGAAGAGGCCTTCCCGAGCAAGGCGTTCCTGCAGCTCCGCCTTGGCCCGGGCCTGGGCGCCCGAGCCCGCGGGGACGAGGCGGCGGGCATAGAGCTGATAGGTGCCGCGTGCGGCGTAAACGCCGATGCGCCCCTCCACGAGGACGTCGTCCCCCACCTGAGGCCACTGGGGCACATGCACGGCGTCGCCCCGGAAGAGCACCGCAGCGAGGCGGCTTCCCGCGTCGCCCACGGTGAAATAGACGTGTCCGCTGGTGTGCCGCTTGAGTTCCAGGATTTCGCCGCGGACGACGCAGTTCTGCAGAAGGGAGTCCGCCCCGAGCAGTCCCTCGACCCGGGCGTTGACCTCACTCACCGTGAGAAATGTCTTCTGGAACTCCCTCATCTCGTTTCTTTCTCTCCCCTTCGTCGCCGAGTCCCTCCAGGGCACGGACGATGCGCCCCAGCACGCCGTTCACGAAACGTCCCGATTCCTCGGTGCCGAAGACCTTGACCAGCTCCACCGCCTCGGAGATCGCCACGGCGAGGGGCGTCGTCTTCGCAATGAAACCCTCGTACAGAGCCATCCGGACCGCCACGCGGTCCACGACGACCATGCGTTCGGGGCGCCAGTTCACGATGTAGGTGCGAATCAGAGTGTCGATGGCGACCCGTTCGGACCAGACTCCGAAAACGAGCTCCTTCGCGTACCGGACGACCTCCGGATCCTCCGAATCCATGGGAAACGTTTCCAGCACCGATGCGGGCAGTTCATCCGGGCGCAGATCCAGCGTGTAGAGAAGCTGCAGGGCGATCTCCCTGGATCTGCGTCTTCTCTGGGGCAGCAAATGTCTTTCCACTCTTCACCCTCGCAGACGTCGCAGAATGTTTCGAACCATCATCCGTCCCCGCAGGTCGAGGACGAACCACGCTACACCGAAAGCGATTCCTCCGGCGACAAGCGCCCGCACGAGACCGGGAACACCCATGTGCGCAAGCCCCACGAGCAGGGCGGCGGCACCTCCCCAGGCACGGGGGTCGTGGAGTATCTTCTCCAGGGAGCCGCTCTCGGAGGGTTTCTCCGCGGCGAGCCACATGACCTCCACGGCCTCGAAACCCAGAGGGACCAAAAGCCGCCGAACCAGTTCCTCGGCGGACCGGAGCCGCTCCCTGTCCGCCGCGTCACTCCCCTCGGGGAAGCCGATGCGCGGGACGAGCAGTCCCTTCTCGTCCCAGAGCGCTACGTCTTTGCACTGGAACCCCTCGGGCAGTTTTTCGTTCAACAGCGTCCTCACGCCGCTCTCGGAGATCCAGAGTTTCCCTTGCGGTGACGATTTCCAGTACAAGAACACGGGCCTCACCTCACAGAACAGGAGCCGGCCCCGCGAAAGACCGGCTCCTTCACGATCAGCCCACGATCAGGAGTTTTCCTGATCTTTCTCCGGCTCCTCCTCGGGGCGATGGGGATCTCCCGACACGACGAAACCCGGCGTCTGGGGCGTCGTGTCTGCCTGCGGTCCGCCGTGCCCCTGGGAAACGGGAGGCGATGGCGGCGACTCCGGTTCGGCTTCGTTGAGATAGATGTTCTGCACGTAGACGTTGACGGATTTGACGTGATAGCCCGTGTAGGTCTCGAGATGGCCCTTGACGGACTCCTGAACGTCCCAGGCAACATCGGGTATGCGCATGCCGTACTTCACGGAAATGTAGGCGTCCACGAGAATACGCGGAGGCATGCCCTCCTCGACGGCGATGCGGATGCCGTTCGTGGTCTTCCGTCCCAGTCCGAGAGAAGCCAGTGGCCCCGCTCCGGCGGGTTTGACCCCATGGACATTCTTAAGGGCCTGGGTCGCCAACTGCAGAATCACTTCCTCCGAGATACGAACCTCACCGTCGGCCTGAGGACGGAACTCCTCGGGTGCGACATCCTCCTGCATCTCGTCCTCCTGAACAGCGTCCTCTTCGAGATCGAAGTGCTCCCGGTCTTTCTGCTCCACCTGATCCGAACCTCCCCTCCGTGCCTGTTCCTGTTTCCGTTCAGTGCCTCCCTACTCCCTCAGCGCGAACATACGACCGCACTGGGGACACTGGAGTTCCTCCTCGTCCTCGTAGGCATCGGGAGCGAAGAAGAACACGTGGCCGCAGTGCACGCACACACAGGATTCGTACTGGTCAAGGAGATCTTCATCCTCGTCTTCTTCCCCGTCGAGGGGCTCCTCCTCCGAAAAGGAATCGTCCTCCTCGTCGGAACCGCCGAAGGACCAGGAAGACCCCCGTTGCGGACCGTCGAAGGATTCCACCACCTCGTCCAGATCCTCCCGAAGTTCCGCGATCTCTCCGGCGAGTTCCTCCAAGTGTTCCTGCTGGTCCTCCGCACGGCGCTCGTTCTCCTCGATCTGCTCCGCCAGGGCGGCGAGAGCGGCGACAATTGCGTCGTACACCTGCCGATCCGCTGCTTCCAGCGAGGTTCTGGCATCGAGCATGCCCCTTATGTAGGCTATCGTCTCCCGCGCACGCACGTCGGATCACCTCCGCCCTTCTTCGGGGCCGTCTACTTTTTGGCCCGTTCGATGTACTGACTCGTCCGGGTATCGACGACGACGACCTCTCCCTCGTTGATGAACATGGGCACGCTGATGGTAAGTCCCGTCTCGAGGATCGCGGGCTTACCGCTCCCCGACACGGTGTCCCCCTTGAAGCCCGGGTCCGTCCGCACCACCTTGAGTTCCACCGACTTCGGGAGTTCGATGGTCATGACCTTCCCCTCGTACATCTCCAGGTTCACGTCCAGGTTGTCCTTGAGGAAGAGCACCGCATCTCCCAGAATTGCCTTCGACAGGGAAATCTGATCGTAGCTGTCCAGATCCATGAAGACGTAGCCGTCTCCCTCCTGGTACAGATACTGGGCGGGTTTCTCGTCGAAGATGATCCGCTCGAACCGCTCGCCGGAACGAAAGGACGTCTCCACGATGGATCCCGTGAAGAGGTTCTTCACCTTGGTCTTCACCGTCGCCCCGCCCCGCCCCATCTTGTGATGCTGAAAATCGAGCACTTCCCACACGCTGTCCTGCCACTTGAACTTCAACCCGTTGTAAAAATCACTGGTATCGACTACCTGCGCCATGGACGCACCCTCCCGATCCTTCCGACAGTGCGGAGCAAATTCCAAACGTCCGTCCGTTCTACGACGGTTCGTCAAAGAAACAGATTACCCGATAGCATGATCCTTGCCAAGCCGGGAAATGCGGTTTTTCCCCCCGGATGAATCGGAGCGGTCAGGGAGTGCTCGAACGTCGGATTTCCGTGCTCTCGATCCCGCCCTCGGGAATGTCCAGGATGTAGGGAACAATGACCATGATCACCTCGGTGGTCCTTTCGGATTTGCTCGTGGTGCGAAAGAGCGTTCCCAGCAGGGGTAGGTCCCCCAGAATGGGAATCTTCGACACGTTCTCGCTGCGACGGGTGTCGAAAAGACCGCCCACCACGAAGGGCTCGCCGTTGCGGACCCGCACCCGGGTTTCCACCTCCTGCTTGTTCGACTCGGGAACCTGGAAGTTGGAACTTTCCTTAAAGGTTACGTCTCCCGTGGCGAGCTTCATGGCAAGGGTGATCATCCCCTCACGGCCGATGATGGGGACGATCTCCAGGGTGGGGCCCGCCTCCACGTCGCCGTAGGTGGGGTTTCCCGCGTCGTCCCTCCCGGAGACGTACTTGATCTGCTGGGTGAGGCGTACCACTGCCTTCTCGCCGTCCACGGCGATGACCGTCGGCTGGGCGAGCACGTTGGAGTTCCCCTTGGCGGTGACGGCCCGGAGCCCTCCGTCGAGCATGCGCATGGTGTTCTTCATGATGTTCTCCGGCTCGATGCCCTCGGGGGGCCGGAGAAGCTCGTCGTCGTCGTAGTCGGGGTCGTACCTATCGGGTTTGTTGGAGTCGATGTAGCCGATCACGCCGCCTCCGGGCCCGTAGGTGAAGTACCAGTGCTTGTACACCGCGGAGAGGGAAGCCTCCACCTCGTCGCTGTCGCTCTTGGCGACCTGGATGATTCTGGCCTGGACCATGACCTGCCTCCCCGGATGGTCGATGCGCTCGAGGAAGCGCGCCACCTCATCGAGGATTTCCGGCGAGGCCGTGACGTAGAGCTCCCGGAGCCGCTCGTCCACCACCACCTTCTGCACGTCCACAAGCCCCTGGACCAGCGCGGGAAGCGTCTTCGGATCCCCGTAGCCGATCCGGAAGACACGGGTGGTCTCCCGCCCAAGGGTCCGGGCCAGATTCTCCCGCTTGCCCACCAGAATGGTGTTCCCCACCAGGGCGTAGCGGATGTCGTACATGCGAAGCAGGTAGTTCATGGCCTGGTTGAAGGGGACATCCTTCAGGCTGAGCGTCACGGACTCCGTGGGAAGGGAGGGATCGCAGACGATGTTGCACTTCGTCATCCTTCCGAGCATGAGGAAGACGCTCCGCAGCTCCATGTCCCGCACGTCGATCGTCACGGGAGTGGTCCGCTGGAGGGGATCCCCTGCGGCGGGAGCAGGAGGGGGAGGTGTTGGCGACGGTCCCTGGGGGCGATAGGAGGCGGGGGAGAAGAAGAGGGAAACCCGGCGCAGCGGAGGAACCCCCTCGGGCGCTTTGAGCGACAGCGGCAGCGGAGACTCCACGTCCATCCGCAGGCCCCGTTCTTCCTGCAAGAGGGAGATCCGGTCCAGCATGGGGAGGCTGTAGACACGTTCCCATCCTCCGGCGGGAAGGGAGACCCCGGGCCAGAAGAGCGTGATGCGCCCCGATTCCTCGCCGCGCACCACCGGAAGGGGAAGTGCCGTTCCCTTCACCTCGAGGATGAGCATGTTACCCCCCTGATTCGCCTCGATTCCCTCGAAGACCGGAAGAACAATCGACGCCGAAGCCGGGACGGCGGTCAAAACACCCCAAAGCATTCCCAGACCCCAGAGAAGATCGCGGAGAAGGCGACACGTCCAGACAAGCGCCCCGCCGCGGCGTTCGCTCCTGGGATTCACCGTCATTCCTCCATCCGAAGTTCCATACGCCTGCCCGCCCATGAGACGACCACCTTCTTCTCGGAAATGGAAAGCACCCTGCCCAACCCTCCACCGAATCGCGTTCCCGGTTCCACCAGGAGTTCCGATGACTCCCCCTCCACGTCGAGCACGGCGCTGCGCCTTTCTCCCATGAGGAACACCGCCCGGAGCACCATGTAGGGGGGGATAATCTCCTGCACCGTCCGGGCAGGCTGCGCCGACGCCGCCACCTCCACCGTGACCGCCTGGGCCACGGCTCCGGAGGGGGCGAAGGGGCGCCGGTCCGCGGCGACGGTGAGCGCCACGAGCTGGCGGCTGGTTTGCCGGGAAAGCATGGTGGCGGAAAAGTCCTTCACCATTCCTTCCAGTCGGGCGCGGTCCTCCACCAGAACGATCTCCCCGGAAGATTCCGGGACGATGTCGCTCCGAGCCAGGAGGCGCCACAGGCCCATTCCCTCGAAAAGGGCAAGTCCGAGAAAGAGAGCAAACAGCAGGATCCGCAGTCCCCTCGTGCCCGGGGATTCCCCCTGGAGTAGCTCCGACAGTGCTTCGAAGGGAGATTCTTCACCGGCGAAATTCATCGTTCTCCCTCTCCTTCCAGCACCGTCTCCAGCAAGGTCGATCCCGTCACGTGCCCCTTGTTGTCGGAGAAGGAGAGGGACAGGGAACCCATGCGCACCATCACGGGCATGGCCCGCCAGTCCGCCATGGCCTTGAGAATCGTGTAGTAGGGGCCCTCGAACTCCACGGTCACGGCGGTCCGCCCGGAAACCATGGCCGAAGCGGGGGCGATGCGCTTCACTTCCACATTGTATTTGGTCAGCTCGCTCTCCACCGCCGAGAAGAATCCCACCCGGTCGCGGGGAAACTGCAGCACGTATGCGTCCAGGCGGGAGAGAGCGCTCTTGTAAAGTTCGAGAAGGGCGGAGGTGCGTTCCAGATGCCGCTCCATCGCGGCCGTTTCACGTCGCAGGTCGAGAAGCCTCCTTTCCTCCTCCGCGCAACGGGCGCGGAGATGCTGGTTCAGGAGAACGCCCCCCACCACCACGACCACCAGGAAGAGCATCAGCAGAAGCGAAAAAACACCGAAACCGGCGGAGAACCGTCTTTTCCTTTCTGTCATTTCATTCCCCTCCGGCGGAATCGCCCAGCGAGGCGAGGTCGGCGAGCGAACAGGACAGACTGAAACGCACGCACCGCCGCCCGTCCCGGACAACACCGCTGGTGACGGGAAGACTTACCTCCCGCACCACCGTCGCTCTGGCCAGGGCATTGCCGAAGACCACCACGTCCCCCTCGGAATAGGCGTATCCCTCGGCATCCGCACGACCGGGGCGGATGGAGATCCGATCCACCCACACCGTTCCGGGAAGGGATGCCTCGAGGGCCGCCAGAAATTCCAGGGAGGGAATGTCCTCGCGCACCATGGAGAGCACCTCCGCGTGGAGTTTTTCCTGCTGCTGCAGTCGCTGCAACTCCCTATCGAGTTCTTTCGCCTGTCGCTCCAGAGAAAACATCCGTTCCGAGACGGAGGCCGCCTCATTCCTGAGGGACTCCAGCCGGAAAGAGCCAAGCAGTGTGTTTCCGAGGGAGAGCGAAAGATACACCGCGAAAAGGGCGGCGAGCATCAGCCCGGGCCGGCCCGACTGCCGCTTCTGGGCTTTGCTTCGATATTTCTCCGGCCTCAGATCGAAACGGACACTCATGCAAAATCCTTCACCGCGAGGCCGAAGGCGGTCTCCCAACCGCTGGCCTCCTCGGGCACCTCTTCAAGACCCCATGTATCCCAGAGGGAAAAGGGGTGAACGGCCACCTGCGGAAGTGATTCCGCGAGAAACGCCAGGGAATTCTCCCGGGTCACGGCGGTACTGCATACAAGCACCCGATCCACGACGAGATTCCGGAACTGTCCCGTCGCGAAGGTGATGGTGGATCCCACCTCCCGGGCGAGAGAGCGGAGCGCCTCGTCGAACCCCATGGAACTCTCGGCCCCCACGAGAAGCGTTCGAAAGAGAAGGCCCGAGGTCCGGTAACCCACGACGACGTGGCTGCTCAGCCGTCCGACGGAAAGACACAAAAAGCCCCCCTCAGCGGAGGGAATCGGCCCAGAGAAGGTCCTCAACAGCCCCGCGAGAGCGGGCTCCAACCCCGCGACGGACATGCCCGCATTCTCGCAGGCCTCCAGGAGCAGCTCCACCAGACGCAACCGAGCGGCGGCAACGAGGAGCCTCATGTTCTCGCCGCTCCCCTCCTCGGGATGCTCCACGGGACACGTATCGTACACCGCCTCGGTCACAGAGAAAGGGAAATACTTGTCGAACTCCCACCGGAAGGCCTCCCGGGCGTCCTCGGGATTCATCCTGGGCAGCTCCACCACCCGGAGCATCACATCCCGGGAGGGAAGCCCAACGTAAACGGGAAGAATGAAACCGCGCCCTCTTCGGGCACGCAGCTCCTCCAAGGCGGAAAGCAGTTTCGTCGGATCTCCCAACAGTTCCTGCTGCACTGTTCCCGGAGGGAGCGGCTGAATCAGGTTCGACAGAACGCGAAAGACTCCGCCTCGCCTCTCGATCTCGAGATAGCGCAAGCCATCCCCCTCGATCGAGAGGGCTGTTCTCGATTCCTTTCCGCCAAAGAAGGAATAGGCCACAAGTCCACCTCCCTCAGGGTGCGGGCGCCGCGTGTCGCGACGCGGAACCTCTGCACACGCAGTATAGCATAGGCGAACCGGAAAACATCTCAAGAGAGTTAAACGTTCCCGTGGAGAAACATGTCTCTGAGCCAGTAAGGAATAATTTACGAAATAGACCGTTTTTTTCAAAAAATATCTATTTCGCATCCCCCCTTTTTGCAACACTTTCTGCTCTCCCGGGGAGAAAATCCTTGGGGCGGAAAGAGTTACCCTCTCCGGCGCCATGCCGCGCTCTGTCCTTCTGGTCGTTCTTTTTCCTTCTTCCTCTTTTCGTTTCCGTTTTGCTTTTTCGTCTTTCTTCACGGACCGGGGAACGGAACGGGAGCGGGGGGAAAGGCACTCCGATCCCAGACATGGCCGCTCCGCCACATGGTCGCGTCGTCCTGCAACAGGTAGTTCCTCCGGATCTCTCCGGCGATGCGCCGCTTTTCCTCGGGGGTGAAATGCCCCTGAAAGTCGTAGGTGGGATCGTCGAAGGTGGTGTCCACGTGGTACCAGTTCTCGCCCACCCGGATCAGGTTCCAGGCGTGGTCGCCCCCGGAGATGATCCGCACCTCGTAGCCAAGAGCACGATACATTTCAAAGGCGAGTAGAGCATAGCCGTGACAGACCGCCTTCCCCTGGAGCGCATCATAGGCGGTGAAGCGCCGCAGCGTCCGGTCGTAGTCCACGGTGGCGACAATAAAGTCGTGCACCGCGGCGATGCGCTCGTAGTCGTCCATCTCCGGGGTGACGAGCTCCGCGAGGATCTCCCCGACCCGGCGCGCCACGAAGGCGCGCTGCTCCGGATTCTCCCAGTAGTCGATACGAACCTCAACCGCGCTCTTTCCGCCGCCCCGGACAATCCGAAAGGTCCACCGCTCCACCAGATAGTCGAATTCGGGTACCTCGCGCAGCACCTCTTCCCGGGCGGCTTCGACGCTCCGCCGGTCGAAGGAGGCACCGCCTTCCTCGTAACGGAAAAAAGTCTTCCGCTCCAGGAGTGCCGTTCGCAACGCCACGGCAAAGGAATCCGCCTCTCCGAAGGCCCCGGGCAGAAGGGCGAACACGAGTCCCAGCACGAGGGACACCAGCGCATAAAAACGGGCGCGAACGCACCTGTACTGGGAAATCCGTCCCCGCCCTTCCTCCGGCACACCCCCGGAGAGGGCGTTCCGTCGTCTCTCCGCCGCTGCTTCCGGTTTTTCCGCCGTCCCCGTCATGCGCACCTCCTCCGAAAAAACGGACCCAGCCACACACTCCGCGCCGCAACATCCAGAACAGGCGCGCCGCGCCACTACACCTGACAAAAATCCACCTCCGGCGCCCAGAAAAGTTCCCCCCGTGCCGCCCGTAAAAAGTTCCGCTCCCGCGCCACCACGTCCAGGAAAACTCCGCCCCCTCGCTGCCGAACCCGGAACAATGTCGTCTCCGTGCCACTGCACTCCTTCGCGCCCCTGCTCCGTTCCGGTTTGTCCTCCTCTGCACGAATGGCTCTTCTTCGAGTTCTCCCCGGCAAAGGACCGGAAAAGGAGTAGAATGAGACTCGTCTTTTGACACACAAACGTTCAGGGGCGGACCGGATAACCGGACAGGACGGAAAAGGCGGCACCGGCCCGACCCGTTGCGGAGGAATTTTTCATGACAGCAGACGACACGCACGACAACGACCGAAATCCGGCACACCCCGACGGCGGAAGCGACGGCGCCGCCGCCGGAACCACCTGGTTTCTCTTCCGGGGCAACGACATTCTCCTTCGCTCCGGAGAAATGCCCGCGCTTCCCTTCGGCGAGGAACCGCCCCTCGCCCGGGAACTCCTTCGGTCAGGACACTTCGGCCCCCCGGATGGAAAGCGCCTCGCCTGGGGAGAACTTCCTCCGGACTGCACTGTCCCCGTGGATTTTTTCCAAAAGGACCTTCGTTCTCTCTGGACACTGCTCGGAGAGAGGGCTTTCTCTTTGGCGGGAACGGCCTTTCAGCTCATGAACTGGACCCGGAACACCCTCTACTGCGGACGCTGCGGAGGCCCAATGCGAAACTCCGCGAAGGAACGCGCCCGGGAGTGCCCGGCCTGCTCCTTCGTGACCTATCCTCCGGTCTCCCCGGCAATCATCGTGGCAGTGCGCAGGGAGAACCGACTGCTTATGGGCCGAAGCCCCCACTTCCCCAAGGGGCGCTACAGCGTCCTCGCGGGATTCGTCGAACCGGGGGAGAATCTGGAGGAAGCCGTGGCGCGGGAGATCTTCGAGGAAGTCCGCATCTCCGTGAAGGACGTCCGCTACGTCGCCAGTCAGCCCTGGCCCTTTCCCCACTCCCTCATGGTGGGCTTCACCGCCCTCTGGGAATCAGGGGAGATCCGCATCGACGAAAAGGAGATCGAGGACGCCCGGTGGTTCTCTCCGGAGGAGCTTCCGGACCTTCCGCCTCCGCCGAGCATCTCCCGGCGCCTCATCGACGCCTTTCTCCTGGAGATGGGCGAGGACCCGAAAAAACGGGCGGGCGTCCCTTGGACGTAGGAGCGCGCCGCGGACGCTCCTACGCTGTCCAGGCCCCTGCAAGCGCTGCAGAGCGAGGCAGCCTCCTTCGGGACAGCCTCTGCGGATCCGACAGTGAGACCTCCGTCATCGACCCGGCGGCGGAGCGGGCAGCGCCGCTTCGCCTCGGGCGGCCATGATTCGCTCCGCCAGCAGGGAATAGCGCTTCTCCCGGCGGTCGTTCCCCACCGCGATGGCCAGAGCCTTCCGGGTGCCCACGAGGACGACGAGCTTTTTCCCTCGTGTCACCGCCGTGTAGAGAAGGTTTCGCTGGAGTAACATGTAGTGCTGGGTGAGCAGCGGAATGACCACCGCGGGATACTCCGATCCCTGGGATTTGTGCACCGACACAGCGTAGGCGTGCACCAGCTCGTCCATCTCGGAGAAATCGTAGGACACATCCCGCCCCTCCACGCGAACCATCACAGTCTGCTCCTCCCGGTCCACCCGGACGATGCGCCCCAGGTCGCCGTTGAAGACCTCCTTGTCGTAGTTGTTCCGGATCTGCATCACCTTGTCTCCCTCGGCGAAGACGCGCCCTCCCCGGAGAAACCCCGCCTCGGCGTCGAGGGAGCGGGGATTCAGTGCCTTTTGGAGCACCAGGTTGAGGTTGCCCGCCCCCACAATCCCCCGGTGCATGGGCGTGAGCACCTGGACATCCTCCACGGGATCGAGGCCAAAGCGCCGGGGAATCCGATTCCGCACGAGGGCCACAATGATGTCCACCACCCGTTCGGGCTCCTCTTTTTCGATGAAATAGAAGTCCGTCAGCTCCTCCCCGGCGCTCTCCGTCCGTGGCATTTTCCCCGCGTTGATACGGTGGGCGTTCAGGACGATGCGACTCTCCCGGGCCTGGCGGAAGATCTCCGTGAGGGTGGTCACGGGAAAGGCCCCGCTCCGGATGAGATCGGACAGAACGTTTCCCGCCCCCACGGAGGGAAGCTGGTGAATGTCCCCCACAAGCAGCAGGGACGCCCCGGGAGGCACAGCCATGACCAGGTGGTACATGAGCACTGTGTCGATCATGGACGCCTCGTCCACCACGAGCAGGTCACACTCCAACGGCCGGGAGGCGTTCCGGGAAAAGGCTCCCCGGGAAGGCGCGTATTCGAGGATCCGGTGGATGGTCTTCGCCGCACGCCCCGTGGCCTCGGCCATCCGCTTCGCCGCACGCCCCGTGGGGGCCGCCAGCAGGACGGTCCGCCCCCGGACGGCGAAGAGTTCGAGAAGAACCTTGAGGATGGTGGTCTTTCCCGTTCCTGGGCCTCCGGTGATAATGGAGACCCGAGAGCCGAGGGCCATCCGGAGGGCATCGCGCTGCGCCTCCGCCAGGGTGATGGGCAGACGCCGCAGCACCGCCTCCACGGCGGCGGGGGAAAACTCCCGCGCCGGCGACGCACCGCACCGACAGAGGCCGAGCAGCCCCGAGGCAATGCCCTCCTCGCAGGTATGGTACTTGGCGAGATACACCGCGGGCGCAAACTCCTCCCCGCCGTCGGCGGAAAGTTCCTGCGGAAAGGATTCCTCTTTGGAAAGAGTCCCCACCTTCGGCGTACCTCTTCCCGGAGTATGCGCGTCCACCACAAGCCGGTTCGCCGCGGTCGCGGAGGCGATGGCCCGAAGGATGTCCTCCGCCGTCGCCTCTCCGGAGACGGAGTTCGTGCCGTCCATGCCTTCCGCCCTCTTCGCGGACGCCCCTTCCGCAAACCCCGCCGCGCTCCCGTCCGGGCCGGTGCCGGACTTGGACGACTCCGGCGCTCCCGCGACGCCCTCGTCCTTGCGGCGCTTCTCTCCCAGCACGTCCAAGCAGGTCTTCACCAGCACGTCCCGGGGACAATAGACGTGTCCTTCGTCGGCGAGCGTGTGCAGCACGTGCAGCACCCCCGCCTCCAGGCGCAGCGGCGAATTCTCGAGAAACCCCAGGCGGGAGGCGATACGGTCCGCCGTGAGAAAACCGATCCCCCAGATATCCGTGGCGAGGCGATAGGGGTTCTCCCGCAGGAGTTTCAGAGCCGCGCTGCCATACTGGCGGAAGATCTTCACGGCGAACCCCGCGCTCACTCCGTGGGACTGGAGAAAGAGCATGACGTTCCGGATCTCCTTCTGCTCCGCCCAGGCCCCGGTGATGCGGGCAAGCCGCTTCTCCCCAATCCCCTCGATGTCGAGGAGCCGTTCCGGAGTTCCCTCGATGACATCCAGCGTGTCCATGCCGAAGGCGTGCACGATCCGCCCCGCCATCACCGGACCGATGCCCTTGACGAGGCCGGAACCGAGGTACTTCTCCATTCCCGTGACGGTGGCGGGAGCGGTGGTCTCCATGTGGTCCGCTCGAAACTGCTCCCCGTACTTCGCATGGGATTGCCATGTTCCAGCGAAGCGTACCGTCTCCCCCGGCTGGGGGCAGGGGAACGCTCCCACCACCGTCACCAGGTCCGAGCGGCCCTTCACGCGCACCTTGACCACCACGTAGCCACCGGCGTCGTCCGCGTAGGTAATTCGCTCCACCTGACCGTGCAGGACCGTCTGCGTCGTTCCGTCATGCCCCTTGTCCATCGGCGTGGCCCACTTCCTTCGCTCCCACCCGGCCTCCTCGAGGGATCGGGAGATTCGGCAATCTCACCGGCGAGGAGGATGCCATCCCGTTTCTTTTGTCTATACTAGTTTCTATACTAGTTCATGAAGCCACTTCTCCGCCACCATTTCTGCTACTATGCGACATATCCGCCCCGGCGACAGTCCTTTGCATGGCACAACGAGACCACACGCCTGGTATGCCCAAAACATGCGGAGAAAGGACCCCGTGAGAGTCCTCGATCCCACGGACGGACGGCAGGCTCGAAAAGCACGGAACAGGCGGGAAACGGACGGGAAAAACATCGGAAAGACCGGAAAACGGAGACCACGTCAAGGAGGGATTCCCCGTGTGGATGAAGCAGACAGGATGGCTGAAACAGATACAACACCCGGAGGAAACAAACCTCGGCAACACCACGCTCTCTCCGGAGGACCTGGAGAAGTTCGAGAAGGTGCGGCGCTACGTCCGGGGCGCCCGGATGCTCCTCACGGAGCTTGCCAACACGCACAACGGCCAGCCCGTGGGCGTGCTCTTCCACAATCAGTCCGTCTACGTGGGAAGCGCGGAAAAGGAACTGCGTTCCCTGGCAAGCCGCCTCGGCCTAGAGTGATCCCGGGCTATACTTTCGGTCCGCATGCTTCGAGGCGGTAGGGAAGCGACCTCAGGTCCGGCCTTCGTCCCCTCACCAGGGAACATTCCCGAGCAGCTCCGCGAGCCCCGCACGAAAGCCCTCCAGATAGGCGTCGCGGTGCGACAGGTAGCTCATGTGCCCTGCTCCCTCAAGAACAACGAGTGCTTTTTTTCCGGGAAACCCCTCGAAGAGGCGCTCCCCCTCCCGAAAGGGCACCAGCCGGTCCGCCGTGCCGTGGAGGAAGAGGATGGGAACGCCCGTCCGCAAACGCCGGAGATGGTGTTCCGTGGCGAAGCGCTCTCCGCAGAGACGCTCCGTCCACGATGCGGGCAGCCAGGGAAACCGCACCCCCGCCATGGAGGAAAGGGAGCGGAAGGCCGACTCCAGAACCAGAAAGGGCGTCTCCGGGTGATCCGCGGCGAGCTTCGCCGCGAAGGGACTTCCCAGAGAACGCCCGAAGATTCCCACCGATTTCGCGTCCACCCCCCGTTCCTCCACGAGGTGGCGCCACGCCGCCTCGGCGTCCAGGCAGGTTCCCGCCTCGGAGGGAACACCACCGCTCTTGCCGAAACCGCGGTAGTCGAAGATGAAGAAGCGCGCCCCCGCCAGAGCCAGTGTCTCCATCAACCCGACCCGGAAGGGCGTCGAGAGGTTTCCCGAATTGCCGTGGCATACGAGAAGACACGCTCCCGAGGTGGAAGCTCCCCGGCCCCGGGGAACCACGTGCCACCCCCACAGGGACGTTCCGTCCAGGGAGGCGAAGCGGACTTCCTCCCGGTCGAAGACACCGCCGTCAGGCACGGGAACGAGACACCGCGACGCACGAAACAGCCTCCGCTCGAAAAACCGCACGAGCATACCCATTCCACTCCCCCTCGAAACGAATCACGGATCATGCTGCCGCATCGTTTCGATGATACCATGCATTTCGGGTAGGCGGACCGGCGGAGACCTCCGCGAGCAAACCCCGCCCGATGCGCCTGCGGCGAGGCTTCCACGCTTCATAAAGAAAACAGGTACCTCCGGATGCCCTTCGTTCGAACCGAAAACAGGTCGAGATCTCTCCGAAAAAAGAGAAAGCTCCCTCTTGTTCGAAAGGGAGAATGCACCCTGAGCCGCTCCGTTCAGATCATGCCGCTCCGGCGACGTGTCGGTTTCTTTTCGACGAAGCCGGCAGGGATGACGGAAGCGGAGCGGTCGTTTTTCGGGGCAACCAGGCGCGACCGAGCCGGTGCAGCTCGGAAGCGGGCACTTCCGCCGCCGGGACGGAGCGCCCCTGACAGGGAACCAGTTCGGGCGCGGGGTCGTCGAGTACGTATCCTTCAAGCTGCCGCTCCGACGTCTCAAGCAGCTCGTTGAGCCCCAGGGCGGCCTGGCGGAGCCGCCGCATTCCTCCCGTGAGATCCGACAGGGTCATGGAAATGGCCCCGGTGGTGGCGTCCGTTCCGGCGACACTCCGGGTAACCCGCTCAACCGCAAGGGCAATCTCCCGATTCCGTTCCGCCTGCAGGGAGGCGGTTTCGGCGGTATCGCCCATACGGGCGGTGACGGCCTCCACCATGTGGTGCACTTCCGTCATGCGGACCTCCATGTCTGAAAAACGCTCCAACCCGCGCACACCAAGCTCCCGACCCTCTTCCGCGGCGAGGAACACTCCTTCGGTTCCCTCCAGAATGGTCTCCGCGAGAACACCCACCCGTTCCGCCGCTTTTCGGCTTTCTCCGGCAAGCTTGCGCACCTCCTCGGCCACCACGGCGAACCCACGCCCCGCGGAACCGGCCCGGGCGGCTTCGATGGCAGCGTTCAGCGCGAGCAGGTTCGTCTGGGCCGCCACGGCGGAGATGGATTCCACCATGCCGCCGATCTGCTCCGCCTCCTGCCGGAGACGGCGCACCGCCTCGTCGATGTGCTCAAACCCCTGCGCCATGGAGCGGACAGCATCGCTGGCGACCTCCCCGATGCTCCGGGCCGCCTCTGCTTCGTCACGCAGGGCAAGGACATCTTCTCTCGAGCGCGCCGACGCCCCAGCCACGGCCTCCGCCCCCTCGGCGGCCCGGAGAGTCGTCTCCAGAGCGGATTCCAGGGCAAGCATGTTCTCCGCCATCCGCTCCTTCAGTCCCGCGCACTCCGTCTCCACCCGGAGCACCACGCCGGAGATCGTTCCGGCAACCGCCTCCAGCTCCTTCGCCTCGGCGCCGATACGGCGGCCATCACCACGCAGGCGAAGGAGCATCTCCCGACTCCGGGCAATGATGCCGTTCAGCGCGCCGCCGATCCGGGCCATCTCGTCCGCCCCGGACGCACGGGCCTCCACGAGGAGATTGCCCTCCACGACGCTCCGGGAGACTCGGAGCAGTGCCTCCACGGGTACGGTGAGACTTCTGCCCACGCCGAAGACAAGCAGTCCCACCGCGACCGCCGCGGCGAGGGCGAGCAGAAGCTGCTCCAGACCGAGACGCATCACGGGACGCAGCGTCTCCGCCTCGTCCACCACGTTCACAAGCCGGAGACCGTAGGGAAGGGCGTACCCGTAGATCCGCCACGTTCCTTCCCCGCCCGCCACCCGCAGACTCGTTCCGTCCTCGGGGATGGAAGCGATGTCCGACGTCCACGTCCCCGCCTCGTCCAGGGGACGAAGGGCGAGCGCGGAATCGGGACCGGCGAGGATGCGATTCTCCCGGTCGAGAAGAAAGACACGTCCCGTCTTTCCTTCACCGCCCGCCCGGATCCCCAGATCACCGATCCGGATATCCGCGGCGAAGACGCCGAAGAGCCTCTTGTCGTCGTAGAGGGAAGCGACGGGAACGGCAAGGGTAACCACGGTCTCGCCCGTCCTGATGTCCTCGTGAGGGGCGGTGAGGACGAATCCCTTTGCGGCGACGGCCTCCCGATACCATTCGCTCTCCCTCGGGTCGTACTCCTCCGGAGGAAACCAGGCGTTCCCGTCGAGAAGGCTTCTGTCGGGCAGGGCAAGATACAGGTCCAAAAAACCCTTCTCCCGGGACTGCTCCGTGAGGTCCCGCACATAGTCCCCCATGGTGCCGGGAAGAATGCCCAGGTTCTCGATCATGTAAGCCATGTTGCGCGACGCGGTTCCGAGAACGTTTTCGAGCCCCCGGAACCAGTTCTCGAAGGCCTGGGCGCCGGACCGGCCGGTAGTGCTCTCGCTTTGGTCCGCCTGGCGGAGAATGATGCCCGCGCTCCGGTAATAGGCTGTTCCTGCCAGGCCCAGGGTCACCAGGAACACTGCGAGAGTACAGAGCGTCAGGCGTGTTTTGAATGTCATTTTCTCCACCTCCGTGTCTGCTCGTCGCGAAATCCGCCGCGACACCATACCCCCGGGAACGCTCCATTCCAGGGTGCACATACTCCGCTTCTTCCAGCGGGCCGGATGTGCCGCCGCACTCCGGTGCCCGGCGTTTACGACACCATCAAAGGTAGAGGAGAAATGTAACACGCCCTCCACAGACCAGGCCCAGTTCCGTAACAGGTGCTTCTCTTGCTCCCGTGCTCCGAAGACGGGATCCGTCTCTCGTCGCAACCGTGCCGACACACACGATGCCCGGGCCGGCAAAATTGTGCCAAAACGGCGGATTCGTCCACCAGTGATTCGTGCTATACTTTATATGGTTGAAATTAACATGAGGACGGTGTCACACGTGGAAACCATGAAGAAACCTGCCATTCTCGGCATGGAGAAAATCATCCAGGCTCTTAAGAAGGAAGGTTACACGGTTCTTCTGTGCGTCTCCATCGAAGACCCGCAGACGGGGGATCCGCCGCGCATCGCCGGTACCGTAACATACCAGGGGCATCCCGAGGATCCTCGGAACGTGGAATTCCGCACCATTGAACAGATGGCTCGGGAGCAGGGTCTCCTCGTCAATGGCGGGGAAAGCTGAACGATCGGGAGGAAGGAACGCATGCCCTACGAAGAACTGCGTTGCCGCGTTGCCCCCTGTGGTCTCGACTGCGGCAAGTGCATCGCCTTCGCGGACGGGCCGGTTCGCAAGTCCGCGCAGGAACTGATTACCCTTTTGGGAGAAAATTTCCACACCTACGCCGAGCGTTTTGCCGCCGCCACCCCCGTCTTTGCCGAGTACGCGGCGTTCCGGCGCCTTCTCGACCATCTCGCGCAAGGGGAATGCCGGGGATGCCGCAGCGGAAGCTGTCTCTTCCAAGCCTGCCGCGTGCAGCACTGCGTGCGGGAACACGAAGTGGACTACTGCTTCCAGTGCGACGCATTCCCCTGCACCACCACGGAACTGCCCCCCAGGCTGGAAAAACTGTGGCGTGAGAACAACACTCTCATGAGCACCATCGGCATTGAGGAATTCGCCCGCCACATCGAGAACAGGCCCAGGTATCCCTGAGAAAGGCTCTGGCCCTTCTCGGGCGCTTCCCTGGAACCCCTGAAAACAGGAACTCCGACGATCGGAAGCCGCGAAACACCCCCGGAAAGGACGTGTGCACATGCGCTGGATGCGTGATCTGAAAACGGCAACGAAGATCCTCGGCCTCGTCGGGATTCTCGTCGCCCTCATGATTCTCGTCAGCTGGACCGGCTACTCCTACAACACCCGGAGCGCCGCATCACTCTCCGCCATGTACCGGGACAATCTCGTTCCCCTGAGACTGGTGGAGGAATTCCGAACGAGCCAGAACGAAGTGGAGGCACTCCTCTTTCACTTGATCCTCGAGACGGAGGAAAAGGAGATCGCCGACATCAGAAGCCGCCTCTCGGTGCTTTCTCAAACAACCGATGACCTTCTCGAAAAATTCACGAAGACGGACCTCGACGAAGAGGAACAGGAACTTTTGAAAAAACTCTCTCTCGACGTCATAAACTACCGACGGGCGTGGAAATTCATGGCGGAACTCGCGACGGGCGGCAGGAAGGAAGAGGCGTTCAAGCAGTTCAAGCAGAACGTACGCCGCCAATCCCGAGCCGTTCAGGAAAAGCTCGTCGCCCTCGCCGAATCCCGGGTGACGCGGGCGGAGCAGGCGAACGAGGAAAACGAGATCCGGACCGGCAGGGCAAAACGCCTCCTTGTCCTCATCCCCCTCGGTTCGCTGCTTTTGGCCGCTCTCTTCGGCGTCACCATCTCCCGAGCCATCGTAAAGCCCCTCGCCTCGATTCGCGAGGGAATCCGCGCCTTCTCCGAGGGGAACCTCCAGGTCGCATTCGACACCGCAGGGCTGGACGAAATCGCCGAGATGGGACAGGCCCTGGATGAAATGGTCAAAACGCTCCGGGACACCATTTCCGGCATTCTCGCTGCGGGTTCCCGGGTTGAGGACACCGCCAGAGTCCTCAACGAGCTGTCCCACAGGACGAACGATGCCGTGGAAGAGACGAAGAACGGCGTGGAGCGCGTGAGCGAAGCCATGGAAAGCCTTGCCGCGGCGGGACAGGAGATCAACGCCAGCGTCGAGGAAGTCGCCGCCGGAGCTCAAACGGCGGCGCAGCGCAGCGCGGATACGGCGGAGCAGGTTCAACGCGCCGAAGAAGAGGGCCAAACGGGCATTGCCGCTGTGAAGAAAGTCGTGGAAAGCATCCGCGGCGTGGCCATCGATTCGGAGAACGCCGCCGGAGCCGTGGTGGAACTGGGAACCCGGGCACGGAACATCCAGGGCTTTGTCGCCCAGATCTCCCAGATCGCGGACCAGACGAACCTCCTCGCGCTGAACGCAGCCATCGAGGCGGCTCGGGCGGGCGATGCGGGAAGAGGATTCGCCGTGGTCGCCGAGGAGGTGCGCAAACTCGCGGAGGAGAGCAACACCGCAGCCCGCAACATCGCGGACCTCGCGGAGACCATTACTCGGGATCTGGACGGCGTCGTCTCCGCGGTAAAGCAGAACGCCGCAAAATCGGGAGAGGCGCGGGATCTCGCCGCAGAAACGGAGGCGACCATCGCCCGCATTCTCGAAGCCCTGCGCACCATCGGCCTCGTCGCCCAGGACATGGCAGCGGTCTCCCAGGAGCAGGCCGCCTCCAGCGAAGAAATCGCCGGAGCGGTACAGAACGTAGCGGAACGGGTGAACAACGCCTCCTCCATCGCCGCGACCGTGCGCTCCCGCGTTCTCGACGTGGCCGCCGCGACGGAAGAGGTCGCCTCTGGCGCGGAGACGCTCGCCCGCGTGTCCGAAGCACTGCAGGAAAAAGCGGCGTTTTTCCGGATGGAAAATCACGCCGCCCTCGTTTCCGGGGAAAACGGAGGCGCGTGAGGGCACGCGGCAGCGAAAGGCCGCCGGGGAGCGGCTCGTTCCCCGGCGGTGACCTGTGACCGGCCTGTCGGAGCAGGACCCGGGCGAAAGCAGTGCCTCGAATCGTTTCGGCGGACACCCCGCCGGAGCGAGATCCAAAGGGGACGGAGCGTCGAAAAGGAAACACGTTTTTACGAACGGAATAGGGGAAAACCTTCGGGGAAGGAGAGAGGAAGAGAGGTTCGGGTGCTGTATACCATCATCATGCGTCATTCGGAGATTGACAAAAGAGCCGATCCCTTGGTATACACAACGTGATTTCCTAGGAAGCGACACCCCAGGCGATGGAGGCCTCCCCATGAACGGCGACGATGTTCTCTTCACGAAACCACTTCGGGAACAGGTATACGACTACTTGAAACGCAAGATGAACGAACGGGAGATCGTTCCCGGCGCCTCCATCAACCTCCGGAAGATGAGCAGCCAGCTCGGCATCAGCAAGACCCCCCTGCGGGACGCCTTGCTGCAACTTGAAGGCGAAGGCTTCGTGACCATCCTTCCCCGCAGGGGCATCGTGGTGAACGAACTCTCCCAGAGGGACATCAAGGACTTCTACGAAATCATCGGCGCCCTTGAATCCAGCACGGTCCGCATTGCGGCCTCGCTGATCACTCCGGGAGTTCTTGCGGAACTGGCCTCCATCAACGACGCCATGGACACGGCGTGGCGCCGGGGTAACGCCGAGGAGTACAACGACCTGAACACCGAGTTCCACTGTACTCTTCCCCGTCTTTCGGGGAACCGCCATCTGTTGCGTCTGCTCTCCAACTACCGGAGGCGCCTCTACGACTTCATGCCACGCCGGGACGAACTCATCCACGACTGGGAAGTGCGCTCCATGGCGGAGCACCGGGAATTTGTCTTCCTCCTCGAAGAAGGAAAATGCGAGGAGGCCGCCTCGTTGCTCCAGAACGTGCACTGGTCCTTCGCGCTTCAGGACCAGTTCATCCGGGTCTACTATTTCGAGGCGGAAGAGACGAAGTCCTCGTCGGCGTAGCGCGGAGCGGGATAGTCGTAGAACCCCTTTCCGTTCTTCATGCCCAGACGCCCCGCCTCCACATAACTCCGGAGCAGTTGCCCGTTACTGACGAGTCGTTTGTTTCCCGTGCGCTCCGCCCAGTATTCCGTGATGGTCATGGCCGTGTCGAGGCCCACGAAATCGAGAATCCCCAGGGGACCGATGGGGGTCTTCATTACGCCCATCCAGGCCCGGTCCACGTCGTCCACCGAGGCGACCCCGTCTGCGACGAGCCCCAGCGCGGCATCGTTGAGCGCACAGAGCATGGTATTGAAGACATACCCCACCTGTTCCTTCTTGAGCACGATGGGCACCTGTCCGATCCGCAGGGCAAACTGCCGGAGAATCTCCGCCACCTCCGGCGCCGTTCCCGGATGGGGCATGATGTCCACCACGTTGGCAACCCACACGTAGATGTGGAAATGCATGGCGCAGAAGCGGTCGGGGCGCCCCGTTCCCTCGGCTATCATGGAGGGCAGCAATGTGGAGGAATTCGTGGCAAAGAGCGTCCGCTCCGGGCACAGTCCGTCGAACATGCCGAACACCCTTGCCTTGAGTTCCGGTCGTTCCGGAATGGACTCGCTCACCAGGTCCGCCTCCGCCGCAGCCGC
Source organism: Aminiphilus circumscriptus DSM 16581 (assembly GCF_000526375.1). Taxonomy (NCBI): domain Bacteria; kingdom Thermotogati; phylum Synergistota; class Synergistia; order Synergistales; family Aminiphilaceae; genus Aminiphilus; species Aminiphilus circumscriptus. The sequence continues at coordinate 941,074 of NZ_JAFY01000007.1, forward strand.
CGCGGCGTCCGTGGTGAACTCGATGCCATCGATAACCTTCCGAACCGTCTCCGCCTCCCGCAAGCCCAGACCCGTGAGGGACGCGGCATACTCGCCGCTCATTCTCCCCCGGGCCTCGTCGAGTTTCGCCCGGTCCACGTCGTAGAGCGTCACACCCAGGCCACACAGCGCACACTGCAGGGCGATCTGACTTCCCATGGTTCCAGCACCCACCACCAGGACCGAATGAATGTCCTCCGCAGATTCAATTTTCTTCATGATCGCATCCTCCTTTTTTCTTCGTCTCATTTTTAATTCGGATCGATTCATTTTCAACCTGCTTTTTCTTCTCCATGTTCCGGCGCACAAAACAGCACAGCACCGGGATCACCGGGATAATGAACTTCTTTTTCTTGAAAACGCATCTCCCTCTCCAAAAGAAAGAAAAAATCCCTTTTTTCATCTCAAAAAAGAATCAAAAGAATCCAAGTGATTCTACATCTTTTAATTGGAAACGACAAGGCTGCCTCAGGACATTCTTTTTTGCATCCAAAATGACGGAATCCCCTCGGAGAGAAACGCTCTCCGAGGGGATTCCGTGATGGTTTCGATTGTGGCGTTCTTTCGCGCCGCCTTCACCGCGAAGGCAGCCTTTTCCGAAAGGAACAAAGCGTCCTTCGGCTTCCGGGTCCGCCGGAAAACCCGGTCCGTTTTTCGAAAAACCTCTCCATATTCACGAAAAAGGGGCTTGGATTGTCAAGTCAAACGCAACGGAGGTGGAGCCAGCTCCCGATAGACCTCCGCCGGAGTGCGCCATCCGAGGCACTTTCGTGGCCTGTTGTTGAGGAGCGATACGTACTGATCCAACTCCTCCCGGCTCACGCTCCGGAAGTCCTTTCCTTACTCATCCGGGCATGTCGGGCGAACTCTTTGCCGTTGTCTACGGTGATGCTGCTGCAGGGCGCTCCATCAAGAATCCATGGGACCGCTTTCGCCAGGGGGGTCGAAGCCCTGCTTCTCAGGGGGGCGGCCACAAGGGAACGAAGACGTTCCCTTTGCGGCGAAGCAAGGGCCGAATCGCTCCCAGAAGGCCTCGGGCGGTTTCTACGGTACACCGTGGGAACCGCGAGGAAAAGCTGCTCCCGGTGAATCACCTGCGCCGGGGACCAGTGTTTCTTCATTCCCCGGCGCAGGATCTCCAGAACGAAGGGATCGGACAGTTTCAGAGACCTTCGACAGGATTCGCGAACCTTGCCAGAGCGGTCCTGAGCTCGAACTCCGCTGTCGTCACGGGCGCCGCCGCCTGCGCGGAATCTCCCGGCGGATGGTGCTCCTGGAACGCCCGATCCGGGAAGCGATCTCCTGCGGGGATACTCCGATTCGCAGGCCGATGACGATGATCTCGCGCTCGTCTCTGGCAAGATGGTGGCGGCTCATGGCCGGTTTCTCCCGCTAGCTGGCTGTTGTAGCGACTCTATCTTAGCGAAGGCCTTGCCGTGGACCTCTCTGTTTTTTCTCGGGGTGTCTCCCTTCCCTTAGCCCTTGTTGCGTTTGAAGTGTAAATCCACCCACTGGATACCACGTGCCACCGTCGTCGGTCAGGAACGTCGCCGCCGGAATAGGTTCATCCCGGCGGCGACGCGAACGGCAGTGGTACACATGCAGAGACGCACGCACGGTTCCCACGCGACGGGACCACGGGAAACCCTTTTCGACAGAGAAAGGAAAACCCCTGTCACTTCCGACGGGACGGTCAGAGCTTCGCCAGGGCCTCCTCCAGGTCGTTTCTGAGGTCGCTCACGTTCTCGATGCCCACGGAATAGCGGATCAGTCCCTCGGGAATGCCCAAGGCGGCGCGCTCTTCCACGGTGCACTCCACGTGGCTCGTCGTGGCGGGCGGCCCCGCGATGGTCTCCACCGCGCCGAGGTTCGCCGCGAGGTGGGCATAGCGGAGGTTTGGCAGAAGTCGCTTCACCGCATCGAAGCCACCCCGGACGAGGAAGCTCAGCATGCCCGAAAAACCCCGCATCTGGCGACAGGCCACATCGTGTCCGGGATGTTCCGGCAATCCGGGGTAGAAGACCTTCTCCACCTTGGGATGCCCCTGGAGAAATTTCGCCAGGGCAAGAGCGCTCTCATTCTGCCTGGACACCCGAAGCTCGAGGGTCTTCATGCCCCGGAGCAGCAGGTAGGCCGACATGGGATGCAGGGTCGCTCCGGTGATCTCCCGGTAGTGATAGATGCGGTGAACCAGATCCGCCCTGCCGCAGACCACGCCGCCGAGCGCGTCCGCATGACCTCCCAGATACTTGGTGGCGCTGTGGACCACCAGGTCGGCCCCGAGGGCGAGGGGGTTCTGATTGATCGGCGTGGCGAAGGTATTGTCCACGGCCACGACGGCACCGGCCTTCTTCGCCGCCCCGGCGAGGCGGGCGATGTCCACCACCTTCATGGTGGGGTTCGTGGGGGTCTCCAGGTAGAGCAGATCGCAGCCCCGGGCGATCTCCGCCTCTATGGCGCCGAAGTCCGTGGTGTCGCAGAGCACCGCCTCCATGCCCACCCGAGGGAAGAACTCCAGGAAGACCTTGCTCGTTCCGCCGTAGGTGTCCTTCAGGGAAACCACCCGCGCACCCGAGGAGAGCAGACCGAAGAGCAGACCCGAGATGGCGCCCATGCCGGTGGAAAAGCTCGTGGCGGCCTCGGCGCCTTCGAGCAGGCGGATCTTCTCCTCGAAGGCGGCCACCGTGGGGTTGGTGTTCCGGCCGTAGATGTGCCCGGCCTTTTTCCCCAGGGCAACGTCGAGCCACTCCTCCACATCTCCGTACCCGAAGGCAACGCTGTGCACCACGGGAACCTGCGTGGCGTTGCCCCCCTTCAGCGGCATCTCGCCTCCCCACACGGCAAGCGTCCCCCTGCCCTGTTCCCGGTCATCCTTTCCATACTGTTCCTCCATACTGCCGCCTCCCTCCAGATTTCTCCGGCGCACCGCGATCAGGCGCGCGCCCTTCTCCGGCTGGGGCCTCATGCGTGCATGAAACAGGCTCCGCCGGCTGTTGTCGTACCGAATTCCCCCGGACAGGCAAATCCCGCCGAAGACGGCCGCTCCCGGGAGTGGCGCAGTTCCTGTACCCCTTTTCGAGAAAGCGTGAGGCGGAAGAGCGTCTCTTTTCCTCGGCGCATCCGCCTCACGTCATGTCGCATCGTGCAGCGCCGGGATGAGCACACGAATCCGTGCGCCGCCTTGTTGTGTTTCGTCTTCCATTCGCACGACTCCCTCGAGCTGTCGGGTCAGGGTGTCGATGATACGCATCCCCAGGGAGCGGGTTCTTCGCTGCTCCAGATCCGGGGGCAGTCCGACCCCGTTGTCCGCCACCTCCAGCAGGACATGATCGCTCTTACGCCACAGACCGATACGAATCTCCCGCTCCTCCACCGGTCGCGAACACGATTCGGGGAAGGCGTGCTTGAGACAGTTCGTCACGATTTCGTTCAGGATCAATCCAAGGGGGATAGCCTGCTCCAGCGTCAGGGAGACCGACTCCACCTCGATCCGCGGCGAAGGGCTCCCAGGGCGATCCTCCGTCCGGTAGACGGCGACGAGCTGGGAAACGAGGCTGGAGACATAATGGTGAAAATCCAGATGGGCAAAATCTCCCTCCCGATAGAGCTGTTCCTGGATGAGCGCCATGGCGCGGATTCGGGACTGGCTCTCCAGGAGCACATCCCGGAGGTGCGGCTCCGTCACTTCCGCGAGCTGGAGAGAGAGGAGGGAGATGATGACCTGGAGATTGTTCTTCACCCGGTGATGCACTTCCCGGAGAAGAATCTGATTCTGTTCGAGGGAGCGACGGAGTTTTTCCTCCGTTGCCTTCTGTGCGGTGATGTCCATCACCGCACAGACGATACCTGCCACATTTCCCTCCGCGTCGGGAAAGGTGGCCTTGGTGAGAATCACATCCCGCATGGATCCCTCGGCGCCGGGGAGGTGTAATTCGTAGCGCTGCATTCCGGGGCGGAGAAAAAGCGCCTCGTCGTTCTGGCGGAGAATTTCGTTCTGTTCTCCCGGCATGGACATGACGGTCTTGCCGATCATCTCTTCCCGGGACACTCCCGTAGCCCGCTCGAAAGCTCTGTTGCAGCCCAGATAGGCACCTCCGGCGTCCTTGTAGAAGACGGGAAGAGGCATGGCCTCCAGAAGCACGTTAAGAAAACGCCCCTGCTTGATGAGGGCCGTCTCCGCCCGCTGGCGGGCGGTGCGGCTCCGCCATTCCCGAAGCGCCCAGTCGACGATGCGCGGCATGAGGACAAAGGATTCGGGAGATTTGGTCACATAGTCGAAGGCTCCGGCCTGGAACACGTCCCGCACGAGCCGCTCGTCTCCGTGGCTGGTGAGGATCACCACGGGAACACGCCCCGCAGCGTCCTGGATGATGTCCTTTCCAACTCCGTCGGGAAGACGGTAGTCGGCGAGAATGAGATCGGGAAGCCGCTCCGCAAGGCATTCCCTCGCCCGGGCGAGGTTTTCCGCAACCACACAGCGGAACGCCCCCTCCCCCCGCTCAAGGGAGCGCAGAAGAAGTTCAACGTGGTCGGGATCGTCATCCACGAGAAGAATCAGAGGCTTCTCCATGTCGTTTCCTTTCACCGATCCTGCCGGCCCTACGGGGTGGCCGTCTTCGTGCTCCCCGGCGCGCCGCCGCGCGTGTTCCATCCCGCCTCGGTCTTGGGTCTCTTGTTCCAGGAAAGCCAGTAGAAGCCGAAATCCTTCATGAGTGCGGCGAAGTCGTCGAATCTCAAAGGTTTCACGACGTAGCTGTTGGCGTGGTACTCATAGGCTCTGGCCATGTCCCGCTCCGCCTCGGAGGTTGTGAGAATCACCACGGGGATATCCCGCAGTTCGGAATGTTCCTTCACCTGTCGCAACACCTGGAGCCCGTCCACCCTGGGAAGGCGCAGATCCAGGAGAATCACGAAGGGAACGGGAGATTCGGACGGTTCGGCATATCTTCCACGGCGGAACAGATAGTCCAGTGCGGTCTCGCCGTCCTCGAGCCACGTCACGTGGTTCGCCACTTCGTGTTCCTCCAGACTGCGGAGGATCATCTCCGCATGGGCGGGATTGTCCTCCACAAGGAGGATCGTCAGCGGAGCCTCGCTCACACGTCATCACCTCCGATACGCGGTGCGGGAGGAAAGCGCAGACAGAAGACGGAGCCTTTGCCCTTCCCCTCCGATTCAACCCAGATCTGCCCTCCGTGGACCTCGACGATGCGCTGGATCAGGGCGAGACCGATACCGGATCCCTCGCTTCGTGGATCCAGTTTATTGAAGAGCCCGAAAATCGTCTCCCGATACCGGGGTTCGATACCTATTCCGTTGTCGGCAACATAATACACTATTCCATCCTCCCGAGGCATCACGCCGATCTCGATACGGGGGTTTCCCTGTTCTCCCATGTATTTCACCGCATTCTCCAGGAGGTTCTGGAACACCTCCACCAGCCTGGGGCCATCTCCATAAACATTTCCCAGCCCAGGCAGCACCTCCACGACCACACCACGTTCCGCGAGACGCCCCGAAACAGCCTCCAGAGCACGGTGCACCAGTTCCTCCACGGAATGCAATGCCGAGGGATTGACGACGCGCCCCACCCGGGACAGTTCCAGAAGGTCGTCCAGGAGCAGGGCCATGCGGTCCGCGGCCTCACCGATGCGCTCCATGTCCTTTCGCACCAGGTCCGGTTTCGCCGCGGCGAGGTCCTGCTCCAGAAGACCGAGAAAACCCTTGACGGTAATGAGAGGGCTCTTCAGATCGTGCGACACCGTATAGGTAAAGCGCTCCAGCTCCTCGTTCTTCCGCTCCAGTTCCGCGATGAGCCGTTCCCGCTCCTCCCGGCCCCGCTCCTGCTCGGTGACATCCGTGAAGATCGTCGCGAAGTAACCGTGACGGGGCGAGAAGGCGGAGACCTCGAACCAGCGGCCGAGCGCCCTGGAGTAGTTCCGGAACTGCAGTGTTTCCCCCGAGAGCGCCACGCGTCCGTAGGCTTCGATCCAGTGTGGTTCCGTCCCGGGAAGGACATCCAGCACGGTCCGCCCCTGAATGTCCCCTCCCCGCAGCCCCGTGAGGCGTTCGAAGGTGGGATTCACCTCGAGAAAACGATAATCCCGCGGTTTTCCCTCTCCGTCGAGGATGATCTCGTGCAGGGCAAAACCGTCGAGCATCCTCTCGAAGAGCAGTCGGTACCGGTCACGGGATTCGCGGAGCGCTTCCTCCATCTCCCTGCGGACCGTGACATCCCTCGCCGCTGCGTAGATCCTTCTGCCTGCGGGAAAAGATCGCCATTCGATCCAACGATAGTTGCCGTCCTTGCAACGATAGCGGTTGACGAAATTGAGAACCTCTTTCTGGTTGCCCAGCGTGGAGATCGCATCCAGCGTAGCCTGTACATCCTCGGGATGGACGAACTCGATGAAGAAACGTCCCGCCAGCTCATCCAGGCGATACCCCAGGGTATGCTCCCATTCCGCATTCAGCCGGAGGAAACGCCCCTCCGTGTCGGTGATGCAGAGCAGATCGAGAGCGCTCAGGAAAAACTGCTCCGCCTCCTCGGTCTTCTCCTTTACGGCTTCGAGCACTTTCCAGCGTTCCGTCACATCCATGAAGGTGGTATAGACCTCGAACGGTTCCGTCGCTCCCGGCCGTGTCCTCGGGTGAGAGCTGACATCAATCCAGCGGAATGCCTCCTCCTCCGGATTGAAGACCCCCATGAGAATGTTTCGCACCACCTTTCCCGTTCGAAGCGCCACCATGGCCGGGTGCTCCTCCCCTGGAAAAGGAAGACCATCCTTCCGGACCGCACTCCAGCGGGAATCCAGAGAGGTGCGTCCCTGCAACTGAGCGAGGGAAAGACCGAGGATTCTCTGGGACGCGGCATTCGCCGCCACAATCTCTCCCGATGCATTCTGGTAGACCACTCCCTGATCCAGCGTGTCGAAAAGATCCCGATACCGCTCCTCGCTCTCCCGAAGCGCCTCCGACACCTCCATGGCCTCGATTCTGGCAAGGGAAAGGTCCACCAGTGTGGCCACCAGATCCGTGTAGTAGCGGAGCATGGCGTCCAGGCGTTCCGAGGAAAAACGCGGAACGGCCTCTATGGCTTCGAGATACTCCTTTTCCGGAAATCCGTATGCGACGGCCTGTCTCCGAAAAAAATCCATGTCCGGTTCCTCTTCGGCGAGCAGAAATTTCCCCAGAAAAAGCGTCCCCAGGTGCATCCCCCTTACGACGAGGGGAACCGCCACATTCCAGAGGCCGTTTTCGCACTTGTATCTCCGTTTCACCCGCCCATCGGAAAGCGACGCTTCCGCGAGAAACTTTTCCGCGGCGGCATCGCTGCGCCTGCACCGCCGATACGTGTCCGGATTGCCGTGATGATAACGGAGACACGCATCCGGTCCTCCGGACGCCACCAGGATTTCCCGGTCCCCGTCGAGGATCGTCACGGAGATCCCCCCGGCGTCATAGAGGGAATCGATCATTCGCTGCAGCCGTGCGACGTCCACCAGATCCGCGAGTCGGAACCGTTCCATGGGATCCTCTCTCCATTTCGTCGCTCTCAGTTCTTCCGGCGGGCCCAAGAGTCCCGCACCTTGTCTCTTCCAGACTCCTGCGCACTCGCCTTTCCGGCCTTTCCGCAGCGCTTGCAGAACACGCCGTTTCTCCCGAACGTCGAGAACGTGGGAGCATTTTAAAAAGCATCCTGCCTCGGTAAAATCTTAGCGCATTTTAGGAATTTGGCGAACAATTCTTGTTGTGTGCGTCACGTTGTGCAAAAGGTTTTCATGGCGCTCGACGACCGGCGACGGCGAAAAATCCCTGCAAGAGCGGTTGTGCCACTCCGGAACAGCAAAAGCATCCGGAAGACGGAGCGGTGTCCGGCGCAGCGCAAGGCGAGAAGACGGACACGTCACCTCTCCATCCCTTCCGCAGGGGAGTCCTGGAAATCCCGGGGAAATCGTCTCCGCGTTCAGACATAACGCACAAAAAAGCCCCCACTCCAAAAAGGAGTGAGGGCCGTACATCGAAAGAACTGGCGCGCCCGTGGCGATTCGAACGCCAGACCTTTGGCTCCGGAGGCCAACGCTCTATCCAGCTGAGCTACGGGCGCGCGCAGGGATTATCTTATGCCGCAACCCCGGAAGCTGTCAAGCCACAGGAGGAATCCATCTCGAAAATCCGCAAAACGACACGGCCGCTTCACACCGTCCCCCGCCCCCGGTTCCCCTGCCGAGGGGCACGGAGGGAAGTCGAGCGCAAGCCCCACCCTCCGCCGCCTTCCGGGGAAACCTCACCACCGCCTCGAAAGCACCAGCGACAGAACCAGCAGCAGCGCGAACGGCGAAAATCCCGCATCGCATCCGCCGCATCCTCCACCGCCGGAAGGAGGCTGTGGCGGGTTGGGACTGGGAAACGCCGTCACCGTCGTGGTGGGAAGCTGGACCGCCGGAGCCGTCATGGAAGTCGATCTGTTCCGGTTCACCAGGAATATCGCAGCGGTCTTCGCCGGGGCGGCGGCCTGCTTCATCCTCACCAACCCCCTTCTGGACGTGGTGGGCTACATCGGCGCCGTGTCGGTGGGTCAGTTCAACTACGTGGAATGGATGCTGGACAAGAGTCCTTTCTTCGCCGTCGTCGACTGCCTCGCCTGAACGACGTCCCTTTGGACCACCAACAACGCCGAACTGTACTGCAACTCCCTCTACACCGGCTCCATCCCCACCTCCCATGGCAAGTCCGCGGACCGGAAAACACTCGTGCTCCTGGCGGGAATTCTGGGAACGTTTCTGGGATCGCTCGGATTCCACCAAATCTTCTCCGCTGACTTCGTCACCGTCCTCGGCGCAACGGCCCCACCGCGGGCGGGACCCCTCATCGCCGACTTCTACTTCATTCGGAAGCGACACTACGCGGCGGAACACCTGGACGACGAGCCGGACTACCGCCTGGCGGGGATCGTTTCCTTCCTGGGAGGCGCCGCACTGGGACTCTTTTCCCAGCACGTGAGCCCGCCGCCCGGGGATCTTCCCTCGGAACTGCTCGCCTTGTGCATCACGATTCCGCTCTACCTTCTCCTCCATCGTCTGACGCCGGGGGTTCGCCGCGATGGAAGCCGCTCCCGCTCTATCCCTTCTTCCTGAACGTGACGATGGTGACGCCGTAACCACCCTCTCCAGGACCGCCAAGGCGCTGCTCCTCCACGTAGGGAAGGCGCTTGCAGATGTCCTGCACCTCTCTCCGGAGGATGCCCTCGCCCCTGCCGTGAATGATGGACACGGTCCCGTAACCGTACCGATAGGCCTGGTCCAGGTAGTGCTCCACCATGGGGATGGCCTCGTCCATGGTCATGCCGCGGATCATGAGCGATCCGGACACCCGTTCCGAGGGCGGAGTGACCTTCACATCCACAGAGACCCTGGGGGAACTCCCGCCGGGCTGTTCCTGGACAAGGCGGAGGCGCTTCAGAGGAACGCGGATGCGCATGCCTCCGGCGAGCACGAGGGCCTGCCCCCGCTCCAGTTCCTCCACGACGCCCACGACCTTGCTTTCCAGAAGCTGCACCGTCGAACCCACTTCGAGGGTCTTCTTCTCCCCCACCACGGATTGCCGCTCCAGGCGCCGCTCCTCCCGGGCGTCGATATGTCTCTTCATGCGATCCAGCTCCTGTTTTTTCTCCTGCATCACCCGCTGCGCCGACGACTCCGCCGCATGCTCCAGCTCGCGCAGAAGGGACCGGGCGCTTTCCTCGGCATCGCTGAGGATCTTCCGGGCCCGCCGGTCTGCCCCGGCGAGAATGGCGTCGCGCTTTTCGTTCACTTCCGCGTACTTCCGCTCGAACTTCTCCCGCAGGGCGGCGATCTCCCGACGATCCGCGGCAATGCGCTCCTGCACCCGTTCGAGATAGGCCTGTTTCTCCTGCAGTTCGCCGATGAGTTCCTCCACCGAGGCCTCGCCTCCGGCGAGCACGTCCCGAGCGCGCTGCACCACCGAGGAGGGCATGCCCAGTCGCTCGGCGATGTAGAGGGCGTTGCTCCGCCCCGGCACCCCCATGAAGAGGCGGAACGTGGGAGAGAGCGTCGCCGCGTCGAACTCGACGCTCGCCGTCTCCACCCTCGGGGTGCTGAGGGCGAACTTCTTGATCGGATTGTGGTGCGTGGTGGCGATAACGAGACTTCCCCGGTCGAGCAGCTCCTGCAGCAGAGCGATGCCGAGGGCAGCTCCCTCGTGGGGGTCGGTTCCGGCTCCGAGCTCGTCCAGGAGCACGAGGGAATTGGGTCCCGCCTCCTCCAGCATGCCGATCACGGTGGTCATGTGAGCACTGAAAGTGGAGAGATTCTGCTCGATGCTCTGCTCGTCGCCAATGTCCGTGAGAATGCGGTCGATGTCCCCCACCACGGCCCCTTCGGCGGCGGAAATGGGCAAGCCGCACCAGGCGAGGAAGGTGAGCACCCCCACGGTCTTCAGGGCGACGGTCTTGCCTCCCGTGTTCGGCCCGGTGATGACAAGGATTCGGAAGCGCTCGCCTCCATGGATGTTAATGGGCACCGCCCCCTCTCCCAGCAGGGGATGTACGGCGTTGCAGAAGTGAAAGTGCCCACGTTTGGAGGGCACCACTTCGGGAACATGCCAACGGTGTTTCCGCATGTACTCCGCCGTGGCGAAGAGCGCATCCGCGTAGCCAAGAGCCTCCTCCGCCTCGACGATGGCCCGCTCGCGGCGCAGCAGATCCTGGGTGAGACGCGTCAGGATGGCCCGCTCCTCCTTGCGTTCCTCGTCGCCGAGAATTCCCGTCCTGTTGTTGTGCGGAATAAGCGCCGTAGGTTCCATGTAAACGCTGTTTCCAGACCCGGAGCGCTCCAGAGCGATGCCGGGAAAGCTGTTCACGTACTCGTGACGGACGAGTAGAACGTATCGCCCCTCCCGAAGCGTGAGCACCCGCTCCTGAAGCATACTTCCCAGGGACGGCTCGTTGAGGAGAGCGTGTCCCAGGCGTCGGATGTCTGCACGAATGTGTTCGAGCCGTTTCCGGATCTCAGCCAGTTTCTGGGACGCCGTGTCGTAGAGCCACCCGTCGTCGGAGAGTACCGCAAGGGAGGTCAGTTCGGGAGAAAAATCTTTCAATCCTCTGCCGAGATCCTCGAGAGCGGGGAAGCGCTCCTTCCGCTCCACCACCGCTCCCCGCACCTCCATGGCGAGGCGGAGGAAGTTCCGCACCAGGACAAGCTCCTCCCCGGTGAGAAAGGCCGAGGCTTTCGCCTCTTCAAGAAGGGGCAGAACGGGCTTGACCCTGTTGTCCCAGGGCAGTTCTCCCTCCATGTCCCGCATTCTGCAGTAGACGCGCAGTAACTCCTGCCGGGTCTGCAACTGCTGCACCGACAACGCGGGGCGAAGGCCGGAAAAGTGCCGCACGCCCAGGGGGCTGCGGCATTGTCGTGCGAGTTTCTCCAGTATCTTGTCAATTTCCAGGGTTTCGCGAACCCGTTCGTTCACGATCACGGGGATACCTCCAGATCTGGTGACGTCACATCCGCCTCCACAGACGCGGGAAAAAGGTCCACGCCGCTCGCCCCGCTCCGAAGAGAGAGCGGAGACGGCAGCGGCAATTCCCACCCTCGTTTCTCCATGGCCTCCGCCAGAAAGTCCCATGCGACGGAGGCCAGTGAAAGCGCCCGGCTCTCCTCTGCCCATTGGGGCGGCCCTCCCGGAGTGAGAAGTGACATGGCAAGAAAGGCTCCGAGGAGAAGGACTCCCACTTTGACACCCCCGGCGAGCATACCCCCGAGGCGGTCCAGCAGAGAGAGATTGGCGAACTTCAGAACCGTCTTCAAGCCGCGCTCCGCCACAGCGCTGAAGAGATTCACCGTGACGAAGATGCCGATCATGGCCACCGCCTGGGCGATTCCTGGAGAGACGGCCCAGGCTCCCTCGATCTTCAGCGCCAGCGGAGGGCCGTAGCGCCAGGCCAGAAAAATCCCCCCCACGAACCCGGCGAGGGAGAGCAGTTCCCCCGAGAGCCCGCGAAAGGCTCCCCGCAGGACGAACACGGCGGCGAGCAGCAGAAAGAGCAGATCCACTGTCTGGGCGATGTCCATCACAGGTTTTCAACCCCTCTTTCGGGTTCGTCCCCACCATCCTTTTCGATAGCATCGGAGGACTCCGACAAGGGCGGCGGAACACTCGGATCCCCGGAGGGCACGTCCACAGTGGGGGTGTCGCCGGAACAGATTTTCCCGGGGACGTCTCCGCCGTCACGCCGCAGGTCGGAAACGCTTTTTTCGGGGAGACTCGCCCTCCCGTCGCCTTTCGGGGCTTTCTTCGCGGCATCACTGAGAAGCTGCGCGCTGTGATGCACGGAAAGAGCCAGGCGGAGACAGGTGAGCAGAAGCTTCTCCTCCTGGGAAACGCCGAAGGGCATTTTCTCCACGATCCCCTGAACAAGAGCGACCACGGAGGAGCAGGTCTCCTCGTCCAGGCGGGTGTACACCGCGTATTTTTTCTTGCCTACGGAAATCCGCACCGACCGTCCCGGCTGTTCATCCTTCTTTTCCTCGGGCATGGGGGCCTTCTCCTATCCGGTTCCGCTTCTAGTTCCTGTCACCTGTTTCCGCTGTTCGCCCCGGGTTCCCCCGCACGAAAACGCTCGAAACGGGCGACCAGTTCTGTCAGCTTCTGTTCCACCTGGGCCCGCTCCTTCTTCAGCTGGATGGTCTCCCTTTCCTGCTGTTCCACCATGCGCTGCTGCTCCTTCCGAAGCCGGATCAGCTCGAGTTCCTTGGCCTGGACGAGCTTTTTCTGCTCCTCCAGGGCCGCCAAAAGCTCTTCCCGCTCTCTCTCCAGGTTCTGCAGGTGTTCCGCTGCCCGCTCGATCACTTTTTCGAGCTGTTCAAGACGTTGCATCATGGGAAAACCTCCCTCCCATTCCGTTGAAGCCCGCGTCGGGGGCGGCGAAAAAACGCCGCCCGGCGGTTCGTCCGATGCTATCGAAGCGTGTATCCACGGGCGGCAAGACCACTCCGCAGCGCTCCGTGGCGTCCTTCGATCTCTTCGTCGCTGAGAGTACGCTCCGCGCTCCGGTAGGCCACGGAGAAGGCAAGGCTCCGGTGTCCCTCGGGAATACTCTCGCCCTCGTAGACGTCGAAGAGGCGCACATCCCAGAGGAAATCTCCGGCGAGGCGCCGTATTTCAGCCTCCACCGCCGCCGCGGGCGTTCCTTTCGGCACGAGAAGCGACACGTCCCGGTAGATCGCGGGATAGCGCATAGGCTCGCTGAACTGGTAGGACACCTGCCCCACAAGACTCTCCAGATTGATCTCGAAGGCGTAGAGCGGCGCGTCCAGGTCGAGAGCCCCCCCGATGAGAGGCTTAAGCGCCAGCAGATAGCCCGCATCCTTTCCATCGATGCGGATCCATGCGGTCCGTCCCTTGTGCCCGAAGGGTTCCTCTCCCTGGACGAACTCCGGACGGACGGCACAGGCCTCACACAGAGCAATCACGTCCGCCTTCACGGAGAAGAAGTCCTCGTCGGCGGCAAAACGGCGATCTCGTCCGGGAAAGACGATCCCCCCGAGGAAGAAGGGCTCCTCATGCGCCTCTCCGGAGGAACCGGCGCCGTCGGTACGGAGAAACACCTTGCCCTGCTCAAACATGCGGATCGGGCCGCGGAAACCGCCCCGGAGATTTCGCAGCAGCGCCTTGAGCAACCCAGGCAGCAGGGAGGTACGCATCACCGACTGATCCGCCGCAATAGGATTCACCACGGCGATTGGGTTTCCACGCCGGTCTCCCTCGGGAAAGCGGAGAACCCGCAGGTCCTCGGGAGCGACGAAGCTGTAGGTGATCATTTCCACGAATCCCCGCCCCATGGCGGACTCCCGGAGGCGGCGCAACGCCGTCATGAGGGTCGTCAGGGACGCCGAGGCATACAGATGGGGCGGAATCCGCACTGGAACGGTGTCGTACCCCTCAACCCGGGCCACTTCCTCCACGAGATCCTCCTCGATGGAGACGTCGAGCCGCGAAGCGGGAACGGCGAAGGTCCGCGCCGCCTCCTCCCGGAACTCCCTGACCTCGGTAAAACCGAAGCGCTCCAGGGTGGCCGACGCCTCGTCCATGTTCGCAGACATGAGATACGTTCGGAGTGTGCTCTCCCGCAGAATCACGGTGCGGCGCGGCTCTCGGGGATCGCCTGCGACAAGGGGCGCCCCGCAGAGTTCGCCTCCGGCGAACTCCCTCATGTAGGCCATGGCCATAGCCAGGGCGGGCAAGGCCTTGGTCCGGTCCACACCCCGGGCGTAGCGGAACGCCGCCTCGGAATGGAGCCCCATGCGACGCGAGGTTCTACCGATGCGGACCCTGTCGAAGGAGGCGGCCTCCAGAACTACCGTGGTGGTGGTGTCGGAGATCTCCGAGTTCGCGCCACCCATCACGCCCGCCAAACCGACGGCGACGCCGCCGGAGGTGATGAGCAGGTCCTCTTCTTCGAGCACTCGTTCCTTGCCGTCCAGGGTGGTGATCGTTTCACCCTTCCTCGCGGCACGGACGGCGATGTGCCGGGCGGGAAGACGGTCCAGGTCGAAGGCGTGAAGCGGCTGCCCCCAGAAGAGCATGGCCAGGTTCGTGGCGTCCACCACGTTACTGATGGGGCGCATGCCGCAGAGAGAAACCCGAACCCTGGCGCGCACCGGCGAGGGACCGATGCGGACGTTGCGGATGAGTCCCAGGGAGTAGGCGGGGCATCCCTCGTCCTCCAGCGTGATCCCCTCGAAAGGAATCGGCCAGGGCCCCTCCGGAAGCGCCGGAACCTCCGGGGGCAGCAGTTCCGTTCCGGGGAGAATGCCGTAGAGTTCGCGGGCGATGCCCACCAGGCTGAGAAGATCTCCCCGGTTGGGAGTGATGGAAATGTCGAGGATCACGTCGTCCAGACCGAGCCAGGCGATGCAGTCCGCCCCCAGGGGCGCGTCCTCGGGAAGCGTCAGCAGGCCAAACTCCACCTCCACGTCGGGAATGCCCAGCTCCTCTGCGGAGAGGAGCATTCCCTCGGAGAGAACACCGTCGAAATCCCGCATACCGAGCACCGTGCCGTCGGCGAGCACGCCGCCGGGGGGCGCGTAGGGGAAAAGCTTTCCCACGGCAACATTGGGCGCCGCGGTGGTACAGGTCTTCCGCCCTCTGCCGTAGTCCACGCGGGCCACCCGAAGTCCCTCCCGGGTGGGATGGGGTTCGAGGGAGAGCACCCTGCCGATGAAGATATCCTGGAGCGCCTCCCCGGGACGCCGGATTTCCTCCACCTCGCACCCCGTCATGGTGAGACGGTGGGCGATCTCATCCACCCCGGCGGGAATCCGGATCAGTTCCTTGAGCCAATTCAGCGACACGAGCATCAGCGCATACCTCCCCGGGAAAGGAACGTCACATCTCCGTCGAAGAAGAAGCGGAGATCGCGCACATCGTACTTCAGCAGCGCGATCCGATCCAACCCCATTCCCCAGGCGAATCCGTTGTACACCGTTGGGTCGATGCCACCCGCGCGCAACACGTTCGGATGGACCATGCCGAGACCGCTGATCTCGAGCCAGCCGCTCCCCTTGCAGATGCGACAGGAAGGATTTTTCCCGCCGCAGGCGACACAGCTCACGTCCATCTCCATGGAGGGTTCGGTGAAGGGGAAGTAACTCGCCCGGTAGCGGGCCTTCACCTCCGGGCCGAACATGGCCTTGGCAAAGGCCTCGAGACTTCCCTTGAGGTCCGCGATGGAGACCTCACGGTCCACGAGGAGTCCTTCGAGCTGATGGAACATGGGCGAATGGGTAGGGTCGCTGTCCCGCCGGAAGACCTTTCCGGGACAGATGATGCGGAGCGGCGCCCCCCAGCGGAGCATGGAGCGCACCTGCACGGGCGACGTATGGGTCCGAAGTAATCTGTTCCCCTCCACGTAGAACGTGTCCTGCATGTCCCGGGCGGGGTGATAGGAAGGAATGTTCAGTGCCTCGAAATTGTGAAAATCATCCTCGATCTCCGGGCCAAGCGCCACGGAATAGCCGAGCCCTATAAAGACGTCGATGACCTCGTGCATGACCTGCACCACAGGATGAAAACTCCCCCATCCTCTTCCCCGGCAGGGCAAGGTCACATCGAGCCGCCCTCGCTCCTCTTCCTTCTCCGCTTCCAGCACTTCCAGGCGCATCTTAGCCGCATCGAAGGCCATCTCCATCTCGTCGCGAAGTTCATTCACGGTGCTCCCCACGAGAGGGCGCTCCTCTGGAGAAAGCGTTCCCAGCATGCGCAACAGGCGCGTGATCTCTCCTTTTTTTCCAAGAAAACGGACTCGTTCCTCCTGCAGCGCAGTCAGAGAACCGATCTTGGCGAGAGCTTCGCGGCACTGCTCGCGCAAGTCTTTAACCTGCCCGAGCACATGACTCATGCTTTATCTCCTCCTTCCTCATACAGGCGATTCGCCCAGGGCTCCACATCCTTTTGGCGAGCCGCAATGAGCAACACATCCTTGACCTCGATGATTGTAGCAGCGGACGGGAGAAACTGACTCCCCTGCCGATTGATCAGCAGAACCACGGCGTTGTAGCGGTTCCTGAAATCCAGCTCGACCAACGACTTGCCCACCATCTCCGGAAGAGGCGCAAGGGACCCCACCAGGTATTCCGAGCCAGGAAGGGGTGAAAACTGGGTCAACCAGGGGAAAACGAAGAGGTCCGCCACCCGGATGCCCATGTCCCGCTCGGGAAAGATGACGCGATGCGCGCCCACCTTCGCCAGTACCCGGGCATGAAGGGAATTCTGCGCCCGGGCTACCACCCGAGGAACGCCCATGCCACGGAGGATCGCCGTGGCGAGAACGCTCGCCTCGAGATTTTCTCCGATGGAGACCACCGCCACGTCCGCATCCTTGGCGCCCACCTTGGCCAGGGCGTCCTCATCGGTAGCGTCGAGCTGGGCCGAAAGCTCCACTAGGTCCGACACATTCTCCACCAGAGCGCGCACCTTGTCCACCGCAACCACATGCTGCCCCAAGACTGCGAGGCGCTCGCACAAGGCGAAACCGAAGCGCCCCAGCCCCACCACCAGCACGGTCTTTTTCTTCCGTCCCTTCGCCGCTTCGGGCTGTCTCATGGCTTCCTCCCCGTTTCTTCCTATCCGATGGGAATCCGGGCGTCCACGTAGGAGATCCGGCCGCCTCCCGACGATTGCACGAGGCTGTACATGAAGGTCACGATTCCCACCCGGCCCCAGAACATCAGCAGTACCATCACGAGCTTCCCCGGAACGCTCAGGGACGACGTGATGCCCATGGAAAGCCCCACCGTTCCCAGAGCGGAAACAACCTCGAAAAGGACGCTCCCGAAGGGAAGTGCCTCCGTGAAGGAGAGACAGAAGACACCGCAGAGGATCGTTCCCAGATAGAGCAACACGAAAGTCAACGCCCGAAAGACCGTCCGCACGGGGATCTTCCGGGCAAAGGCGTGCACCTCCGTCTCGCCCTGAATATCCCGCAGGCATGCCAGAGCGAGAATTCCCACGGTAGTGGTCTTCACGCCACCCCCCGTGGAAGCCGGCGACGCCCCGATAATCATGAGCAGGATCGTCACCAGAAGCCCCAGCGGCGCGTAGAGTCCGGGCGCCACCGTGTCGAATCCCGCCGTGCGCGGTGTCACTGCCGCGAAGAGTGCGTTCCACAGTTTCCATCCAGGGGCCAGGTGTCGGAAGGCGCCGTTCCATTCCGCAGCCAGCAGGAGAACGAATCCTCCCAGAATGCAGACCCCTGTGGTGACGAGCACCAGCCGCGCCGCAACGGAGAGAGGACGTCGTTCCCGCCGAACGTTCCGGAGTTCCGAGAGGACGGGAAATCCGAGTCCCCCGAGGACGAGCAGCATCATGACGACCCCCGGCACGGCGATGGAGGCAGCATATTCCTCCAGGCTCGTGGAAAAGAGGGAGAACCCGGCATTGCAGAAGGCACTCACACTGTGGAAGATCGCCAGGGCGGCGGCGCGTCCCGGAGGATATTCTCCCAAAAAGGCGAAAAAGAGCAACAGTGCTCCCACGCCCTCAATGGTCAGGGTGAGC
Source organism: Aminiphilus circumscriptus DSM 16581 (assembly GCF_000526375.1). Lineage (NCBI taxonomy): Bacteria > Thermotogati > Synergistota > Synergistia > Synergistales > Aminiphilaceae > Aminiphilus > Aminiphilus circumscriptus. The sequence continues at coordinate 959,188 of NZ_JAFY01000007.1, forward strand.
CTGAGCACGTCGAGGAGAAGGCGTACCGCCCCCTGGGGTGTGTCGAGCCCCATTCCTTCCGCAAAAAGAAGCCGCTGGCGAATACCGATGCGCTGTCCCGCCACCAGGGGAAGGGCAGTCATGGCGGTCATCACGCCAAGCCCTCCGAGCTGGATGAGAAGGAGAACGACCACCTGCGAGAAGGGAGAGAGATCCCGTCCCGTGTCCACCACTACGAGCCCCGTGACACACACCGCAGAGGTGGCGGTGAAGAGGGCATCCACGAGAGAAAGCCTCGCGGAGTGCAGGTTCCCCGCCCATACAAGTAGGGTTCCTGCGGCAATAAGCAGCAGGAACCCTAAAACCACGGCCCGCTCGACGCGGACATTGCTGTATGTCCGGACGCCTATTGGCCGAGCGCCTCCTTCACGGAGGAGACGACGTTCGCGAAGGCCTGAAGGTCGTTGACGGCCAGATCGGCGAGCATCTTCCTATTGATGGAGATGTTGGCCCGTTTCATGCCGTTCATGAGGGCACTGTAGGTGGTTCCGTTCAGTCTGGCCGCGGCGTTGATGCGCATGATCCAGAGCTTGCGGAACTCCCGCTTCTTCGCACGCCGGTCACGAAAGGCATTGGAAAGAGATTTGAGGAACGCTTCCCTGGCGCGGCGGTAGACGTTCTTCTTCCGTCCCCAATAACCCTTGGTGATACCGAACAATTTTTTCCTCTTACGATCGCTGTTACTCGATGATTTCGAACGGGGCATACCAATTCACCTCTTTTACGGTTTCCGAAACTCCTGCTCCGGAATTATCTCTACGCGTAGGGAAGAAGACGCTTCAGATTGTCACCCTGAGCCTCGGGAAGAATTCCCGTCCTGCGCAGCGTGCGCGCCCGTTTTCCGTTCTTCGTGCGCATGATGTGACGACGCCCCGTCTTCTGGAAAGCGACTTTCCCGGAGCCCGTGACCCGAAACCGCTTCTTGGCTCCCGAATGTGTTTTCATCTTGGGCATGATCCGACCCCTCCCGCAACAAGATTCGTCCTGATTGACCCTTTTCCGCCTGTTCGACATTTCGGCTGCGAAAATTCCAGCCCACAAAGGGACAGGATCCTACGCAACCGTTCATGGAAAACCGACCGATGTTCTCTCTCACTTCGCTGCCGCAGAAGGTGATGAGGCCCATCGAAAACGGTGCCGCAGCAACTCCGCGTGAACGTACTTTCTTGACCCGCTCCGTCCTGGGAAAACCGGACGGAGACTCCTTCGACGTCAGGCTTTCTTGGCTGCCTGAGGCACGGGAACGAGCATGATGCGCATGAAACGGCCTTCCATGCGCGGAGCCATCTCCACCGTGGCCAAATCCTGGCAATCCCGGATGACCCGCTCCAGCACCTCGCGCCCCTGGTCCAGAAAGGCCATCTCGCGACCACGGAAGAACACGGAGACCTTGACGCGATGTCCATCCTCAAGGAAGGAGCGCACGGCCTTGGTCTTAAAGTTATAGTCGTGCACGTCGATCTTGGGACGCATCTTCATTTCCTTCACGGTCTGCGTCTTCTGTTTCTTCCGTGCGTCCTTGTCGCGCTTCTGCATCTGGAAGCGGTATTTACCGTAGTCCATGATGCGACACACGGGCGGACGCGCCTGAGGAGCGACCTCGACGAGATCCAGTCCGCGCTCCTCAGCCATCGCCAAGGCTTCGCGCACGGGAGTGACGCCGAGCTTGACACCTTCCTCGTCGATCAGGAGAACTTCGGGAATCTTGATTTCCTCATTCACGCGGGGCTCCTGTTCCTTGTTTTCTATGGCACTTCACCTCCAAAAAGAAATAGGCCGGACACTCGGTCCGGCCTCAGTACACAAAAATCCGCATGGATTTTCGGGTTCCTGGCCAGTCAACAGCCGAAGCGTCGACAGGCGAGAGGTCGAACCTCTTCTTGAAAACGACATACCCGCACAGGAGAGAACATTAGCATACTCTCCTCCATCTGGCAAGCGGCACGAAAAAGCCGCCGTCCCGAAACACCGCTCAGGAGCCGGACGGCTCCGTCGGGACAGAAGGCAACATTGGACCCGACGCGGGGGCTGAAGATTCCTCCGGTGCCGGTTCGGCCATCCGGTAGGTTCCCGGCTTGAGATAGGGAAGCAGCGCATCAAGGACCTGCCGGTTTCGCAGGCGGTTCCCCCAATCAATGAGGGCCATCAGATCCTCCGCCGTGCTCTCGCTCTTGAAGGAGAACCAGAGGCGGTTCAGACCGTCCGTCAGCAGATCCATGTCCTTCGAGATCTGCGCCAGAGAGATAAGGTGCTTTCCGATCTGCCGCTCCGCGATGTCCCGCACCATGAGCGCCTTTTTCGCCTCTTCCAGCAGAGCCCGCTGGGCCTGGGGCGTTCGTGCCTGCATGGCCTCGGCGATGGTGCGGTCCCCCTTTATACCCTGACCCAGAAAAACCAAACCGAAGAGGGCGACCCCGGCGAGCAGGGCACCCATACAGCGCTGCAGCACCGGACGCCGCAGCGCGCTCCAGGAAAGGCGCTCCGGAAGCAGCACCGACGTGGCGAAAGCGAAAGCGGCGGAGATCCACAGGGCGTTTTCGATCCTTCGGAAAGGTCTGGACCAGAGCGCGTCGAACCAGATCAACGCGAGCATCGCCAAGGCCCAGAGCGTTTCCAGCGGAATTTTCTCCCGTCGTACCACGATACCGAGAAAGGCCCAGAGGAGCCACAAAAGAAGGGCGATCACCAGAAGCCCTCCCACGAGGCCGAACTCGGCGAAGAACTGCAGGTACTCGTTGTGGGCCCACATGGTGAACTTCCAGTCCCGGTTCGGAGAACGTTGGAACATTTCCTTCTGGGCGTCCAGGTAGTGCCATTTGTACTGCCCCAACCCGACCCCCTTCAGGGGCTGTTGAGTGATCATGGTCCACGAGGTGGCCCAGATGTCGATACGTCCTCCCACGGTTTCGGGGTTCTTCAGCACGTCCATCCATTTCGACTCCAGGGATCCAGCGCGCCCGGCGTTGAAGAGCACCGTCGCCAAAAGACCCAGGGCGAGAAGAGAAACGATGCCCCCGAGACGGCGAAGATGTCGCGCCTCCTCGTTCCGCCAGGCAACGAGAGCCATCACGGCCACGGCGACACCCAGGGAGAGGATCGCCGCCCGGGTGGTGGAGCCCCAGAGCCCCCAGGCGTTGACGGCAAGGAGAAGAATGTTGGCGAGACGTACCGGCAGGGAGCGACGGTAGAGCCCTTCCTCCCGGCCGTAGGCCACGTGGAGATAGATGCTGTTCAGGCAGGCCATGGCCACCCAGAGGCCGAACATCTCCTGCTGCCCCGTGTTGCCGATGTAGTTTCCCGGCGTGGGGAGGATAAAGGCGAAGGGACCGCTCAGATTGCGGATCTGCAGTTCCGCGAAGATCACGTTGCATGCGGCGTTGAGGTTCGCCCCCCAGAGAATCCACCGGAAACGGTCCCTGGGAAGAAAGTTATAGCAGAGCACGTAGGCCGCCCAGAGGGAGGCGAAGAAAAACCACTCCCGGGCGAAGGTCGGAACGGATTTGATCTCCGTCCACAAGGGCTGGGCAGTGACATACAGGAGCAAGGCGAACCAGATCCACCCGAAGGGGTCGATGGTGAAACGAATTTTTTCCGTTCCCTTGAACGCCACCACAAGACCGACGACGATGCAGAGCACCGCCAGAGGAACGAGCGCCACCACCCATTTCATGAAATGGAGTGTCTGAAACCAGCTCATCCCCGAATAGACGAGGTTGGGCACCGCGAGAGAAACGCCCATGCAGACCAGACACAGCCACTGGAGCATTCCCTGGAGCGAGATGCCGCCCTTCCCGGCGATTCCAGTCTCTGTCGGAGACACCTTGCTTCCCGAGCTTTTCCTTTTCTGCGCCACGAACATCACTCCCAGTTGTCCTGAAATTGCCTGTGGTATTCTACCATAAGAGACGGACATCCCGGGACCACGAAACCTTACGCCCTTCCGCTCCTTGGAGTTTGACGCTCTGCAGACGTGAAAGAGGAGTTCCGGCAAGTGCCTCTTCGACGCGCCCGCATCCCTCTCAAAACATGCGCAAGAGGGGCGCACTCGTTCCGCCCCTCTTTTTTACGACCGCCCTCTTTCTTTGACATCGTGCACACCCGCCGAAAAAAATCTTCTTCAAAAAACCAAGGAAGCCCCCGGCGAGATCGCTCGATCCTTCCACCACGCAGTCGTACCACCCGCGACGACACCTCCCCACGCGACCGTCCTTTCCGGTTCCGCGGGGGAAAATTCACCTCTGACGAGTTCGATAGACTGTGTCCAGAAGCGTTCCGTCCCGGTACTCCACCACGGCCACAATGTGATCCTCGTCGTACTCCACCGGGCGGGGAACCCCCGTGAGGCGCTCCACCTCTTTCTTCAGGTCGGTGATGTCCTTCACGGGAAGGTTCGCTCTCAGCGCGGCCTCCAGCAGGTCCGCCCGGGCGGGGTTGATGCAGATCCCCCGTTCGGTGACGATGGCGTCCACGGTCTCCCCGGGGGTGATCACGGTCTTGACCGAATCCTTGATGGTGGGCACACCACCACGGAACGAAGGCGCCACGACGATGGCGAGCTTCGCCCCCGCCGCCGTGTCGGCATGTCCTCCCGAGGCACCCCGGAGAACCCCATCATTCCCGGTCATGACGTTCACGTGAAACTCAGGATCCACCTCCAGGGCAGCGAGGATCACTACATCCAGGTTGTGTGCCAGGCATCCCTTGTTCAGAGGATTCGCGTACCAAGAGGCGTCGATTTCGATATGGTTCGGGTTGCGCACCATGGAGCCCGTCACCGCCGAATCGAAGCTCTGTACGTCAAACATGGCGTTGAAGAGCCCCTCTTCGAGCATGCCGGACATGAATCCCGAGATACCCCCCAGACCAAAACTGCCCCGGATGCCCTTCTCCCGGAGATGCTCCCGCACAAAGGCCGCCACGGCGAGGCTCGCTCCGCCCGCGCCGACCTGGAAAGAACATCCCGGTGCGAGTAACCCCGATGCGACCACGAGGTCGAAGGCGTTCTTCGCCACGCAGAGATCCACGGGATTTCGGGTGATCCTGGCCGCCCCCGTGGCGATCTTCGTCGGGTCGCCCAGGCTGTCCACCACCACCACCTGATCGACCAGATACTGCGGCACGGAGATGCGCGGGCGGACGGGATAGTCCATCAGGTCGTCCGTCAGGGCGATGACATGCCTGGCGTGGCGCACATCCACCTGGGCGTACCCCAGGGCACCACAGGCGGATTTGCCGATGCACCCGGTGAAGTTTCCCAGAACATCGCAGGCGGGAGCCCCCATGAAGGCCACGTCGATGGCGATGCTCCCCTCCTCGACGGCCCGGGCCCGCCCCCCGTGCGTACGGATGACCACGGGAATCTCCAGTTCCCCCGCCGAGACAGCCTTGCCCACCTCCCCACGAAGGCCCGAGGTATGCAGACGGGTCACCACTCCCCGCCGGATGTAGTCCGCCACGAAGTCCGCCGTGTCGGGGAGGGAACTCGGCGCGAGGGTGAGACCGCGGAAGCCCATCTCGTCCAGCGTGGCGAGCACCAGCGACATGAGCGCATCGCCGTTGCGGAAATGGTGGTGAAAGGAGATGGTCATGCCGTTTTCCAGGCCGGAGCGGCGGACCGCCTCCCTAAGATCCGGCGCAACCTTGTTCCGGGAAGGTGGCGTCGCCTTCAGAGGCGCGCAAATCCTCGGCCGCTCTCGCCTCTCCGCGATTTTCGCCATGGCACCGGCGTAGGGCTCGAAAGCGCCGATTCCCGGTACATCCGTGGGCACGAAGCGCCCGATGGCGTTTCGAACCATCTTCGCCCGTCTCATGCCGTTTCGTCTCCCTTCATGCCGTAGAGAACCCCCAGGTCCAGAAGCCGCCGGGCCCTGAGTACGATAGGGCCGTCCACCATTCTGCCGTCCACGAGCAAAACGCCTTTCCCCTGCCGTTCCGCCTCTTCCGCGGCGGTGACGATGCGCCAGGCCCTCCGGAATTCCCTGAAATCGGGGCGGAACGCCTCGTGTATGACCGGAATCTGGCTGGGATGAATCGCGGCCTTTCCGGTGAACCCCATCTCGACGATCTGCTTTGCCTCCGCCGCGAGCCCCTCGGGGTCGTCCACGTCGGTCCACACTGTGTCGAAAGCGGCGATGCCCGCGGCTCTCGCGGCCATGACCACCCGCCCCCGTGCGTAGAAGAGTTCCCACCCCTCCCGAGTCTTCTGCACCCCCAGATCGGCGGTGAGATCCTGTCCGCCGAGCGTGAGGGCCTTCACCCTCGGCGAGGCCGTGGCGATCTCGAAGGCGTGCTCCAGCCCCTTCGCCGTCTCCAGCATGGCATGAATGCCCACGGTACCGACCACCATACCGTGGCGCTCCTCAATGGCCGTCATGAGCGAGTCCGCCCGAAGGACATCCCCGGGGCTCTGACACTTGGGCAGCCGCACCGCCGAGGGTCGTGCGGGAACAATCTCCTCCAGGTCCGTCTCGAAATAGGGTGTGTCGGCACCGTTGATTCGCACCGTCACCTCCACGCGGCCGAAATCGAGAACCCTGAGGAAGTGCGCCACCAGTCGCCTCGCCGCATCCTTTTCGGCCACCGCCACCGCGTCCTCCAGATCGAGCAGGACGCTGTCGGCGCCGAAAACCGGTGCGTGCTGGAGCATTCCCGGCGAATTGCCCGGCATGTAGAGCATGGATCTGCGCGGTTTCACGAACGTCACTCCTTCCGCAGGGCCCGCTCGAGTGCGATTTCGAGCCTCGCCCGCAACGTCGCCTCCAGGGCGCCCTGATCCAAAATCTGCACGCGAAAACAGGGATTTCCATAGTGCTCCAGGATCCCCCGCACCATCGCCTCGGTCCGCTCCGCGAAGAGTCCTCCGTTGCCGCTCCGATACTCGAAGGAGAATTCTCCGCTCGGCGCCAGAGTCACGAGACAATCCGAGGATTCCAGCGTTCCCGCCTGAGCCGCCTCGTAGCGCATGTTCTTTCACCATCCGTTTCGAAAATCTTGTCAGAACATTTCCAACGCCTTTGTTCCTATTTGACAAAAAAACGAAAGCCTCTAAAATGGATCTCGTGAACGGTATCCCGTATCCCGTATGCATCATAGTTCTTCCGACGGTTTTTCGCAACAAGCTCCGGAGAAGATCTTTTTTCGTCCATACCGGAGAAGTCTTCCGCCCCGCACGAAGGGGGGAAACGGTTTCCAAAAAACACAGACCTTACAAAGCAAGACAGCAGTTTTTCAGCCCTGCCGCTGCAGCACATAAAAGCGGTGCCGGTTATCACTCGTCGCTTTCCTGGGAAACGCTTCCTCAGGCAAAAAACAAAGGAATCTCTGAATAAATAAGGCTACGTCAGCCCCGCAGGGCGCCTCGCAGAGCCTGATGCAACCCGAGTCAAGGGAAAGCGAAAGGTCTTTATTCAGGGCTTCCCAAAGACTTTTCATACTTATCCATCGTGCAGGAGGGATTGTTTCATGGCCGTGCTGGACACCTTCGATCCGGGATCCATCAAGCCCATCCGAGATGTGATCTACGACCACCTCCGCGAAGCTGTCTTCAACGGAGAACTCAAGCCCGGGGACCGCCTCGTCGAGAGCGAACTGGGAGACCGGATGAACGTGAGCCGCACCCCCGTGCGGGAAGCCCTGCGCAAGCTCGAAATGGAGGGCATCGTCGAGTATCTTCCCCGCAAGGGCGTCGTCGTGAAAGGCTTCTCCCGGGAGGACATCATCGAAATCTACTCCATCCGGCAGGCGCTGGAGGTCATGGCAACCCTCGTCGCCGCCGAGCGCATCACCCCGAAGGAACTCGCTTTTCTCCAGGCCTGTCTGGACAGCGCGGAACACCACATGGCCTGCGGCGACGACGAAGCGGTCTTCAAGGACCACCAGGAGTTCACCGACGCCCTCATCGCCAGCTCGAAAATGCCGAGGCTCATTCAGCTCATCGGAACCTACCGGGAATATCTCCACCGCTTTCGCAGAATCACTCTGGGCAAAAAACCGCGCCAGGGCGACGTTCTCGTGCAACACCGGGCCATTCTCGACGCCGTCGCGGAGAAAAACCGCGCTGCGGTGGAGCACCTCGTGAAGACCCATCTCCAGACCGCCCTCGACGCCTACCTCGCTTCCCTGGAAAGCGAGGCATCCGGCAACCATGACGACAAGGGCAAAGACGAACGGGAAGCATCCCCCAAAGAATACTCCCCGATCTCGTCGCGCTAGCGCCGGTGACGATCCTCGCTCCCGCACGGAGCAGTATCCGTCGGCTCGGATGCGACTTCCGGAGACGAAGCAACCCCGAAGGCGGCGCTTCACTCTCCACGACACGCAGGAAATATTGTGATGCGTTCTCTCAGATCAGAGGTGAAAGGGGTTGGTGCACGGAAAAAGTTTCGCGTTACGCCATCACACCATCGCGGAGAGGATTCTCTTTTTTCGGCATCGCGGAAGGCGCTTCGCGCCGAGGCGAATGACCCTGTTCGGAGGTGACACCAGCATGAAACGTTCGATTCTGCTCCTCCTGGCACTGGCGGTACTGTTTGTCGCCGGAGCCGCTTTCGCAAGCGACTATCCTTCCAAACCCTTCGAGTGCATCGCTCCCGCAGGCCCCGGCGGCGGCTGGGACACGACCATGCGCATGGCCACCAAGGTCCTTACGGAAGAGGGGCTCGTGAAATCTCCCATGCCCGTCATCAACAAACCCGGCGGCGGCGGTGGTGTGGCTCTCGCGTACATGCAGAAGAAGGCCGGCGATCCCTATTCTCTCATCGTCTACTCCCCTCCCCTTCTGCTCATCAACCTCACCGGCCAGACCGAACTGAGCTATAAGAACGTCACCCCCATCGCCATGCTCATCAACGACTACGGCGCATTCGCCGTTCCCAAGGACTCGCCCTACCAGTCCATGACCGACGTGATCGAGGCGCTGAAGAAGGATCCCAAGAGCGTCAAGATCGGCGGCGCCTCCTCTCCGGGAAGCATGGACCATCTCCAGATCCTTCAGGCCGCCCATGCCGCGGGCGTCTCGGGCCTGAAGGAGATCGCCTATATCCCCTTCCAGGGCGGCGAGAGCCTCGCGGCACTTCTCGGCGGCCACGTGGACGTCCTCTCCACAGGCATGGCGGAAGTCGTCGGCCCCCTTGAGGCCGGTGACATACGGGTCCTCGCCGTGACGGCCCCCGAGCGCATCGCCGAGGGTCCCCTTGCGGCAGTCCCCACCCTGAAGGAACAGGGCATCGACACGGTGTTCATCAATTGGCGCGGCATCTTCGGCGCTCCCGACATGCCCCAGGCGGCGAAGGCCTTTATGGAGGACGCCCTGGGCAAGATGGTCCAGACTGCCTCGTGGGACGAAATTTGCAAGCGCAACGGCTGGACGAAGGCCTTCATGGGTTCTTCCGATTTCGCGGCCTTCCTCGACAAGACCAACGAGGAGTACAAGACACTCCTCACCGAGATCGGTCTCTACAAGCAGGCCCAATAGTCGGACAACACGATCTCCGGTCGTCTGCGGCCCGCCCTGCCCACGGGCCGCAGACCTTCGGTTCTCCGATTTTTTTCCGAAAGAGACATTCAGACAATTCATGAGGTGATGCCATGCGACGCGACACGATAGTGGGACTCGTTTCCCTCTGTTTCGGAGCGGTTTATACGATCCAGGCATTTCAATTGCCCAAGGCCTCGATAGGCAATCCCTGGGCTCCCATTTACTTTCCCGCCACCCTGGGCGTCCTGACGATGCTCCTCGGCCTCGCGGTTCTCCTGGTGGACCGAAAGCGCGCTGCGGAGGGGCACAGAGACAAGGCGGGGAAGGCCAAAGATCCCGGCTACTGGATCCTTACGGGAGGTACGATCCTCCTCTCCGTCGCCTATGGTTTTCTCTTCGAACACATCGGCTTCATCTCCTCGACGTTGCTCTTTCTCGGAGGACTGCTCTTTCTCGTGAACGGCAAATCGGCATGGAAGCTCAACAGCATCATTACGGTCCTCTTCACCCTGGGGCTGTGGGTGGTGTTCGTGAAAGCCTTCCAGATCAATCTTCCCTAGGCGGAGGCTGAACACATGGACATTCTGCAGAGCCTTCTTTACGGATTCTCCGTCGCCGCAACGCCGATAAACCTGGCCTACATGGCCTTCGGCAGCGTTCTCGGCACGGTTCTCGGCATGCTTCCAGGGCTGGGCCCCTCCACGGGAGTGGCGCTCTTTCTCCCTCTCACCTACGCCATGAGGCCCGAGACAGCGCTCATCACCATGTGCGCTATCTACTACGGCGCCATGTTCGGCGGCTCCCGAAGCTCCATTCTGCTTAATATCCCCGGCGACGGCGCCGCCGTGGCATCCTGCTTCGATGGCTATCCCATGGCGCAGAAGGGGCAGGCCGAGGCCGCCCTGGCAATCTCCGCCATCGCCTCCTTCATCGGCGGATTGCTTTCCGCCATAGCCTTCGTGGCCCTGGCGGTCCCCATGGCCCGTTTCGCTCTGCGGTTTGGCCCCCCGGAGTACTTCACGCTCATGGTCTTCGCTCTAGCGGCCACCGCAGCCATCTCCAAGGAGGCCCTCCTCAAAGGAATGATCTCCCTCCTGATCGGGCTCATGATCACCACCGTGGGCATCGACCTCCAGTCGGGGGTGCAGCGCTTCACCTTCGGCCTGCCAGAACTCCAGTCGGGCATCGATTTCGTGGTGGTCATCATCGGCGTCTACGGCATCGGCGAGGTGTTCAAGAACTTCGAGACCATCAAGGCCAAGGGCACCCAGGCGATCCAGAGAAAATTCGGACGCATCTGGATCTCCATGGAGCAATGGAAGCGGAGCTGGCTCCCTATTCTCCGCCAGACGCCCGTTGGCTTCCTCATCGGCATCCTCCCCGGAGCGGGCGGGACCATCGCCGCCATGATGGCCTACAACAACGAGAAACAGCTCTCCAAGCACCCCGAAGAGTTCGGCAAGGGCGCTGTCGAAGGGCTCGCCGCCCCCGAAGCGGCGAACAATGCCTGCTCCATCGGCGCCATGATCCCCATGATGACCCTGGGTGTGCCGGGATCGGGCACGACCGCGGTCATGCTGGGAGCCCTGCTGATCCTCGGTCTCCAACCCGGCCCCCTGCTCTTCCAGCACCATCCGGACGTGGCCTGGGGCGTCATCGCCAGCCTCTTCCTCGCGAACGTGGTCTGCGCGATCATCAACATCCCCCTCGCGGGTGCCCTGGTGCGGGTTCTCGCGGTGCCCCCCGCATTCTCTACCCGCTGGTGATCGTCCTTGCCCTCCTCGGGGTCTACACCATCAATTACAGCGTCATGGAGTTCCACATCCTCGTCCTCTTCGGTCTGGTGGGGTATTTCATGAAATCCTTCAAGATCCCCACGGCACCACTCATCCTGGCCGTGGTGGTGGGGCAATCCATGGAACAGTCCTTTCGCCAGTCCCTCATGCTCTCCGACGGAGCACTGTCGATCTTCGTGCGCTCCCCCATCTGCATCACGCTTCTCGCCCTGGCGGCACTCTCCGTCGCATGGCCCTTCATCTCGGACATGATCAAGAGAAAGGAGCCTCCCAAACCCGCCCACGCTCCTGCGGCACCGGAGGAATAATTCCGGCGGCAAAATGGACGGGACCGAACACTGGGGGGCGAAATCCGGAAAACGGGCAAAACCCCCGGACAGCCACAAAAAAGGCCCCGGGACATTACAAAGCAAGGGGCGACGGAACGAGGATCTCTTCCTCGTTCCGTCGCCCCTTTGTCATGCCTTCGCCGCCAAGCGGAGCCGGCTCCGCCATCCGCCACAGCCCCGCTCCCCCTTTGGAGTAGTCCGGGCGAACGTTCGCCCACAACGTACACAACCCGAGAGCGGCATGTTTTGTGGGTTGTGTGCGATCACGTCACCCACTTCCGCACACAAAAGAACCCCCGAAAAAAGCCGGAGATGCGCCACCGAACACCATGAAAACCCTTTTGCGCAACCTGACGCAGACAACTACAATGTGATGCATGCGACTGCACACGCCTGACGCACACACCGGGGAAGGACCTTGCCGCACCATCCTCCGCCAACCGCGCACAACACCGATCCCGGAAAACGCCGCGAGTCCGGAACCGGCTCACCCCTTGACGATTCTGGTCCCCGCCTTACCCTCCAGAGCCTCCACGGCCTGTTCGAGGTTGGCGATGAGCGCGAAGGCGCCGCCGTTCTCCACGAAGCGAAGTGCCGCCTCGACCTTGGGGCCCATGCTTCCCGAACGAAAATGTCCCTCCGCCGCGAGCCTTCTCAGCTCTCCCGCCGTAATCTCCCCGAGCTTTTGTTCATCGGGTTTTCCGTAGTGCACGCACACGTTGGGCACATCGGTGAGGATGACGAAGGCCTGGGCGTTCACCTGCTGCGCCAGCCGTTCTCCCGCGAGGTCCTTGTCGATCACCGCCTCCACGCCCTGAAGGAGGCCATCGTCCCTTCGGACGACCGGAATGCCTCCGCCTCCTGAGGCGATCACCACCGCACCGCGATCCACGAGCCCCCGAATGACATCGCTTTCCACAATCCCCTTCGGATCCGGCGAAGGGACCACTCGGCGCCAGCCTCGTCCCGCATCCTCGATCCAGCTCTCCCCGGACAGCTCCATGCGCCTTCGGGCCTCTTCCTCGGTGAAGAAGGGCCCCACGGGTTTTGCGGGGTGAAAGAACGCTGGATCGCGGGGATCCACTTCGACCTGAGTCACGACACACACCGGAGGATGCCCGGAGATACCGCGCTCCGCCATGATGTTTCGCAGGCTCTGACAAAACATGTACCCGATAAACCCTTGAGTTTCGGCCCCGCAGACATCCATCGGCATGGGCGGCACCTGCCGGCTCCCGAGTTCGTTCTGAATGAGCACCGCTCCCACCTGCGGTCCGTTTCCGTGGGTGAGAACCACTTCATATCCGGCTCGGAGCATTCCCGTCACCTGCTCGCAGGTGGCGTGGACATTCCGCATCTGTTCCTCCGCCGTCCCCTTCTGTCCCCGCTGCAGAATCGCGTTTCCTCCAAGCGCCACGACGATCCTCTGCGACACACTCATCCCTCCAGAAATCCGCAAATGGAAGTACTCTTTCTTATTCTATACCCTGGGACTTCAACAGAACACATGGCCTTCCACTGGAAATAAACTCTCCGGCGCTCTCGTTACAATGAGAACGCGTGCCCCCCGAACCGGACCGGCATCCTCTCCTCACACTCGCTTTTGCGCACGCTCTTCAAAGCATGCTTCCGGAACATTTCCGGCGCGTTTCCTTCTTCACGCGGAGGTGCCTCAAGAGAAAATGTGACACTCCCGGAAAAGCTGGACAAGCATCGGCAACCACAGAACACCGCGACGGAGATTTTCCAACCCTGCGCACGCAACTCGGCACGGCCGCAGAGAGACACGGAATGGCACAACGCAAAAGAGCGGATCCATCGCGGACCCGCTCTTGCACCATGCTTCCAAAAAGAGGCACAACAACTTCCACAACACTAGAGACCGGAGACGACATCGCAGGTAGAACCGCATCGTCCGCACGGCCGCGACCACGACATCGCTTCCGCCAAAAACACGCGAAAACGACGGGGAGGATCTACTGTTCCATGATCTCCTTTTCCTTTTCCTCCAGAATCTGATCGATCTTCTTGATGAACTCGTCGGTCATCACTTGAATCTCCTTGAGGAATTTGTCCCGGGCATCCTCGGTGATGAGCGTGTCCTTCTCCATTTTCTTGAAGGTTTCGTTGCCCTCCCTGCGCAGGTTGCGGATGACCACCCGGGCTTCCTCGGCATATTTCCGGACGAGCTTGGTGAGGTCCACACGCCGTTCCCGGGTAAGCTCGGGTAGGTTGATGCGGATGTTCTCTCCGTCGTTCTGAGGAGTGACCCCCAAGGGGGAAGCGAGGATCGCCTTCTCGATGGCCTTGAGGGCCGTCTTGTCCCAGGGGGCGATGAGAATCTGACGGGGTTCTGGAGTTGTCACGGTTCCCATCTGCTTGATCGGGGTGGTAGCTCCATAATAATCCACCTTGATTTCCTCAACAAGGGCCGGATGCGCTCGACCAGTACGCACTCCCAGTAGTTCATTCCGAAAGAAATCAATGGCCTTTTCCATGCGTCCACGCAGATCTTTCATCGCAGCGTTCGGCATTCCCGTCACTCCTCTCCTACGATACCAGCGTGCCCGTCCGTTCACCCTCTACGAGCAGTTTCCTGAGATTGCCCTTCCGAAGGATGTTGAAAACGATGATGGGAATCTTGTTCTCCATACACAGGGAAAACGCCGCGGCGTCCATAACCCGGAGTTGCATCCGTAACGCGTCCAGATAGGTGAGGTGCGACAGAAGACGTGCCTCCGGATGCGTCTCAGGGTCACTCTCATATATACCATCCACCTTGGTGGCCTTCAACAGGCAATCCGCATTGATCTCCGCAGCCCGGAGCGCCGCTGCCGTATCCGTGGAGAAATAGGGGGAACCCGTTCCGGCGGCAAAGATGACGATTCGTCCCTTTTCGAGGTGGCGAAGAGCTCTGCGCCGAATGAACGGTTCGGCGAGCTGGCGCATTTCCACCGCCGTCTGCACCCTGGTGGGCGTGCCTATCTGTTCCAGGGAATCCTGAAGGGCAAGCGCGTTGATGATCGTCGCCAACATACCCATGTTGTCCGCCTGGGCACGCTCGACGCCTTTCCGTTCCGCCTCGGCACCGCGGAAAATGTTGCCGCCCCCAACCACGAGGGCGACCTCGATGCCCGCCCGGCCAATCTCGGCAATCTCCTCCGCCATTGCCGCGACGGTGTCGAAATCCAGGCCGAACTTCTGATCACCCGCAAGCACTTCTCCGGAGAGCTTCAACAGAACACGCTTGAAAGAGGCCATCGCACATCCTCCTTGCCTTCGCGATATTCCCGCCATCACGAGAAACCCATGAAAAAGGGGCGGAGAAAAAGATCTCCGCCCCTCGTCTCTCCTCTGCCGCTATTCCCCGATGGAGAATCGGGAAAAACGACGGACGACGATATTCTCTCCCAGCTTGGCAATGTTCTCGATCACGAGATCCTTGATCTTCCGGTCCGGATCGCGGATGTAGTTCTGCTCGAGAAGGCACGTGTCCTCGTAAAACTTCTTGACGCGCCCCTCGGCGATCTTCTCCACGATGTGCGCGGGCTTTCCCTCTTCGAGAGCCTGGTTCTTGTAGATCTCCCTCTCTCTCTGGAGGTCCTCCGCAGGCACGTCCTCGGGAAGGACGTACTGGGGATTCGCCGCAGCGATATGCATGGCGATTTCGTGTCCGAGGGTGAGGAATTCGTCGGTGCGGGCCACGAAATCGGTCTCGCAGTTCAATTCCACCAAGGTGCCGATCTTTCCCGTGGTGTGGATGTAGCTGAAGATCCTTCCTTCGGAAGCGGTACGACCGGCCTTTTTCGCCGCCTTGGCCAGTCCCTTTTCCCTGAGATAGTCCACAGCCTTTTCGACATTGTTGTTACACTCCGCAAGAGCCTTCTTGCAGTCCAGAACTCCTGCACCAGTCCGAACGCGGAGTTCCTTCACCTGTTCCATGTCAAGAGCCATGTTGCCTAGGCCTCCTTCCAACCTTTGCGTTCCTCGATACCCTCCACGGCCAGCTTTTCTCCGACTTCGCCGTAGGCGTCGTGAAGCTTCTCCCGAACCTCGATGATGTCGCTCTCCCCAAGGGGACGCCCGTCCTCGTCGAGCGCTCCCGCTTCTCCGTCGACACCCTGGCGTCCCTCGATGACGGCGTTGGCGATGACACCCACCATGAGCTTGATAGCCCGGATGGCGTCGTCGTTACCGGGGATGGGAAAGTCGATGAGTTCGGGATCGCAGTTCGTATCGACGATGGAGATGACGGGAATGCCGAGCTTCCGCGCCTCCAGGACGGCGATGTTCTCCCTCCGGGGATCGACGACAAACAATGCCTCGGGAAGATCCTTCATGTCCTTGATGCCCATGAGATACTTCTCGAGCTTCGCCTTTTCCTTGCGAAGGACAATAGCTTCCTTCTTCGGATAGGTGTCGAGGGTTCCGTCGCTCTCAAGTTTCATGAGTTCCTGCATGCGGTTGACCCGCCGGCGGATGGTCTGGAAGTTCGTGAGAAGCCCTCCGAGCCAGCGCTGGTTGATGTAGTACCCGCCGCAGCGAGCGGACTCGTCGCGAATGGTGTCCTGGGCCTGCCGCTTCGTACCGACGAAGAGGACACTTCCACCGTTCTTCGAGACTTCCCGAAGAAAATCGTAGGCCTGTTCGAGCCCCTTCACGGTCTTCTGCAAGTCGATGATGTAGACGCCGTTTCGTTCCGTGAAGATGTACGGCTTCATCTTCGGGTTCCATCTTCTCGTCTGGTGCCCGAAATGCACGCCGCATTCAAGAAGCTGTTTCATTGAGACAATTGCCACGCGAATTCCTCCTCCTATGGGTGGTTTTCGATCCTCTGCCCAGGTCATCCTTCCGTGAAACCCGATTTCATCAACCGGGCACCATCACAGTTGTCCCTGAACATGTGTGATCAGAGCCGAAGGAAGTATAGCATACCTCTTTGTTGACCCGCAAGCTTCCCTGCGCGTACAATGGTTTGGTTGTCTGTAGGGATCACGCGAAGGCAAGGATGTGCACTCTCATGCAAGGAGGCAAATCCCCATGGCCAAGAAATCCTTGATCGACCAGCTCGACACCCTTCCACCGCAACGGAAAGCCATGCTGAACCGCCTGAAGCGCGTGGAAGGCCAGCTGCGCGGCATCCAGCGCATGATCATCGAGGAACAGCCGTGCCACACCATCCTCATCCAACTCTCCGCCGCACGGAAAGCCATGCAGCAGGCATGCATCGAGATCCTGAAGAATTACGTGATCGGCTGCGTCGAGACCCAGGGAGCGCCGGACATGGCGGAACTCGAGAAACTCATCGGCGCCCTCATCGACCTCGCGCCTCCGAAGGGCGACAGCGACTCCTGCAGCCCCTAGGTTTCCATCCTCCGCCTCACGGCGGGGAACCAAAAAACGGACACGTACGTTCACCGAGCACGAGGGAAGCGGCAATCCCCTGCGAAATAGCTCAATCGTTTCCCGGGGGTGTTTTCTCTCCTCACCCGGCTGTTTGTCCCTTCCCGGAGTTTTCGGTCTTCGACGCATTTCTTGTCCTCGGCGGTGGATCGACGTTGTTTCAGGCGCTTATGGCATCCCGTCTTTCCGAACGGAAGCGAACGGGCCATTCAAAAACAAGGACATCAGATCTCCTTCCCCGATCCGATCCCCCGAAAAAGCATCGATCACCCCACGTTCCTCGTCCTGGAACCAGACTTTCCAGACGAGCCGGATGTCCTCTTCCCTGACATGCACGGAGGAAACCCTGGAAAAACGGAACAAGCCTCCGGATCCGTCGCGATCCTCCGCCGCACGCTGCGCGACGACCTCCGCCTCCCGGGTAGACAGGCGCGGGGATAGCCACTCCGCACGAAGACAGCGCGCCTCCAGGGAGAGCGCACCATCCAGCAACGTGGCGACGGTGGAAAGGCCGTCCACGAGGACAACGCCCCGCACATAGGAGGGCCGAATAAACATACCTCTTGTAAAGATCTCCACAGGGACCACATAGAAGGGGAGCGCGAAGACGCGGGCGGACGGAGGAGGAAAAACGCGAAGAGAAAGGCAGGACACGGTCGCTTCACGGAGGCGATCCTCGTCCGACACGGTCATCACTCCTTCACGACACATCGACCCCCTGAGGAGGCTCCAGCACCCCCGTGGCACCCGAAGAATTCCGCTTACCGTTGCTTCCTTCCGGACCTGGCGGGGTTCACGGGTCTTCGCCGCACGGGACTGAAGCCCCCTCCGGGGGCCGAAACCAGACAAAAAATGGCGGAGAGGGCGGGATTTGAACCCGCGAGGCACTTTTGTGAGCGCCTACTCGCTCTCCAGGCGAGCGCCTTCGACCACTCAGCCACCTCTCCGCACAAAACGGCTCGACGGATATTCCTTTGTTGAAACTGCGCACAAGCAGGCAGTCGATGGCGGAGAGAGTGGGATTTGAACCCACGAGACGGCTCAGCACCGCCTAGACGATTTCGAGTCGCCCGCCTTCGACCACTCGGCCACCTCTCCGGATTTCGATTCCGCAGTTCCCAAACCAGTTCCTTCACCGTCGAACGAAGGGCATTATACACAAGTCCGGGGTCACCTTCAAGCCCCGTCTGCCGAAATGCGGCGAATCGCATCCACACGAGAAGAGCGAACCGATATTTCAGCACCCGCGCCGGGAACGGAAAAACCGGGAAAGAAGGGCCGCGCACTCCTCTTTTAAAACGCCCTTCCGCACCCGACACTTCCAAGGAAATCGCATGTCCCGGGAGAAATCGTAGAGGGATCCCACGGCCCCCCCCCGGGGATCGTCCGCGCCGAACACCAGTTCCCCCACTCGTGTCTGCAGGAGGGCTCCAGCGCACATGGGACAGGGCTCCAGAGTGACATAGAGGGTACATCCGTCCAGGCGCCACGTATCGAGGGCCGACGCGGCCCGCCGAAGCGCCACCAGCTCCGCGTGCCCGAGGGGATCGGACTCGGCCACGCGACAATTTCGTCCTTCCGCGACGACATCTCCGCCCAGAACGACCACGGCACCCACCGGAACATCTCCCCGGGCGAAAGCCCGATGGGCCTCCTTCAGGGCAAGAGCCATGAAGCGCTCGTCGTCGCACCGTTGCCGCAAAAGTTCGCCGGAAGCGGACAGGAGCGTTCTCCCCTTCCATGCACAAGCGTCGCTCGCCACGCCGTCACACGTTGGCGATGTTCCGCCCGGAGAAGATCTCGTACATCTCCTTCTTCAAAGCCTGTTTGATGCGCTTCTTCTCCCGGGGAAGCAGGTCCTTCTTCCCCGTTCCGAAGAGATAGTTGTCGAGGTCGAACTCCTTGAGGATCATCTTCGTGTGGAAAAAATTCTCCTGGTACACGTTGATGTCGATCATCTGGTACAGGTCGCGGGTGTCGCTGGCGATGTAGTTCTGGATGGAATTTATCTTGTGATCGATGAAGAGTTTTTCTCCGTCGAGCGCCCTGGTGAATCCACGAACCCGATAGTCCAGAACGGCAATGTCCGGGCCGAAAGAGCCGATGAGAAAATTGAGTGCCTTCAGCGGCGAGATTCGCCCGCAGGTGGAAACGTCAATGTCCGCCCGGAATGTGCTGATTCCCTGATAGGGGTGACTCTCAGGATAAGTGTGCACAGTGATGTGGCTTTTGTCCAGGTGGGCCACCACCGCGTCGGGAAGCGGTCCGGACACTTCTCCCTCTTCGTCGTGAACACCTTCCACGCCTGGGGCCTCCACCTTTTCCTCGGAGATGAGCATGGTCACGCTCGCGCCCTGGGGGTCGTAATCCTGGCTGGCGATATTGAGAATGTTCGCGCCGATGATGTTGGCCACTTCCGTGAGGATATCGGTAAGACGCTGTGCGTTGTACTCTTCGTCGATGTAGGCGATGTAGTCTCTTCGATGCTGAGGGGTCTTTGCATAACAGATGTCATAGAAGTTGAAGCTCAGGGTCTTCGTGAGATTGTTGAACCCGAAGAGCTTCATTTTTTTTACCTTCTTGACGGGTTTGATTTCCAACTTTCTACCTCCCTTTCGGACACAAAAATAGAGAAGAGGAAGAACGCTCCCTCTCCGTGGGGATATTGTACATGTTCCGAAATTCTTCGCAAGGAAATTCCCCGAAGACGCTCGGGCAATGTCATGTGCGACATTGCCCGGTGCACGATACCGGCGGAAACGGTAGAATACGAAGACAATGCAGCGGCCCGGACGTCCTACGCCGAACACGACACCGCGCATTTTTCCTGCACGTTCCGGTTCGTCACCGCGGAAATTCCGGAGATAAAGTGTACGAGACGACGGTACGTCGCGCAAACTGCCGGAGTTCGTCGCTATTCGGCTCCGACATTCCCTCCGATGCTGATGCGGAGGCATTGCAAGACGGCTCTATACGGCTTCGGAGAGGAACTATTTCGAGGAGGGACCTTTCATGGGGGAACAACGTGGGAAATGGTACGGACAATGGATTGCCGGGCTGCTCGCCTTTGTACTCTGGAGCGTTCCCGGTGTGGCCAGGGCAGACATGTACCTCCGCAACCTCAAGGACTACGTGGATTTCTTCTCCGGAACAGGGGTGATCACCATAGGCGTCATGCCTGAAACCTACTCCAGGCTCATTGAGGACTCGGCCATGGTCGAAGACCTTCGTTACGCCTACCTCCTCGCCGACACGAACTACGACGCCTACGTGGATCCAAGATACCAGTGGTTCCTCATCAAGGGATACACCCCCTTCACCATAGGCATCGAGGACGGCCGGGGATGGACCACATTCTTCACGGACCACATGCTCGGGGCGATCCGCATCTACGATAGGACACTTCAGCGCTTCGTGCGCTTCCGCACCTTCGCGAGCAGCCGTGGCGTCTCGGACATCCGCATGATCTGCGACATCGAGGACGGCGGCCCCTACGACCTGGACGGCTATAAAGGAAACGGCATCGTTGAAGTGGCGGTGGTCATCGGGGCGGGCATCACCGAGGACTACGATTTCACGGATTCCCTCCTTGGCGGATGTGCCATTTCGGGCGAAAAAACGGACAGGAGCATGCCACTCCTGCTCCTGTTCTCCGGGCTGCCACTCCTGGCAGCAACCTGCGCCCTCCGGCGGAAGAGGGCGAACTGAGGAGACCCGCAAGAACACCTGCGGAAAAAGGAAGAGCGGAGGGAGGCACGTCCTGTGGGCTTGAAGATGTACTCCGAAAACGCAGGAGGAGCGTCTGAGAACGCTCCTCCTGCGTTTTCGGAAAAACACGCCCAAGAGGGGAAAGACTGCGTCAGAAAACCTTCGAGGAGACTCAGCGCTCCTGTTGCAGCCCTTGTTGCGCCACCCGGCGCCGAAGACGCTCCACGCGCTTGCGTAGATCCATCCGCTGCCTCTCCCAAAGCGGCCCTGGAAGATAAGCCCGATGGCCGAGGAAAAGTCGCAGCGCCTCTTCCGCGAAGACGAGCGCCTTGTCCACGTCCCGAAGCCGATGTTCCCAGATCTTCGACAGCTCGACGAGCGGCACCAGAGAAAGACCGCCGCCCGACAGCGACGCCCTCCAGAATTCCTCCGCAGCGGGCCATTCCTTGCGGCGCGCCGCCGCCTGGGCAAGACAGCGAAATGCCTCGCTCCGCTGCGTCGGATCCTCCCCGGCCTTCCTCCAGAAGTGCGACGCCTTTCCCATCTCTCCCGCCAGGGCCCAGAGTCTGCCCGCACGCAGACAGTCCCTCGCCTCCGCTCCTCCTCCGGAGACAATGCGACCAAGCAGAGACTGGAGCGCCGCAAGAGAGAGGATGTCCCAGCGGTTGTGCAGAAACACCCCGTCGAGCATCGCCGCATTTCCACTGCGGAGGTAGGTCCCATAGAGTTCCGGAACGAGAGCCCCCGGCACGTCCTTCTCTCCCCGGACAAACCGGAGAACATGTTTCTCCACCTCGACGAGGCGGAAGGACTCCAGATCACCCTTCCAGACGCCCCGGGAAAGACGCAGGAGATCGAGATGGGGCAGCTCTTCGAGAAACGAGGTGCGCCGCGCGAGGGCAAAGCGCGTCTGCAGCAGGGGCACGTCATAGGCGCGGCCATTGTAGGAGACGAGGGATGTTCCCTCCGCAAGCAGTTCCTCGAGCATCTCCAGCCACTCCGACTCGAAGGCGGGAGACGCGAGAAAAAGTTGGCGCACCACGAAATCGTCCTCTTCGAGGCGTCCCACTCCCGCGAGAAACGCGTACGTTCCCGTTCCGCCCGCGAGCCCGGTGGTCTCCAGGTCGAAGAAGACCGGAGCGCTTCCTCCACCCCAGCAGGAAAGAGCGACGCCGCTCTCCCCGAGGCCCCTCAGGAGAACCGTCCCATGGGGCTCTTCGAGAGAGTGACGGGATTCCACCAGATAGACACCGCGGCGGAGCCACTTCCCCTCGGGCAATCCCCGCACCCCGAGGAACTCTCCGACCGCAGCCCCCTTCTCCCGGCGATGCGGGGAAACGGCGTCGGGCGTCCCGTTTTGCCCCCGCTCTTCCCCTGGCTCTCCGTATGCCCGGTCCTGTCGCTGCTCCCTCTTCCGTTCCGGAGCGGGACCGAAAAACCGCTCCAGGCGGTTCCGGAGGTCGCTCATGCGGAGGAACGCCCCAGCATTCCCAGAAGCTCCCGCACCGACGCCTTCACATTTTCCGATTCTCCGGAAAAGATGCCGATGCATCCGGGGCATCCCCTCTCGCAGGGACATCCCGCGAGAGCCTCCTTCGCGGCGCGGATCAGATGCCCCCGCATGGTGAAGGCCGTCTCGGCGAGACCAACGCCCCCGGGAACGTTATCCACCAGATAGATCGCTCCCCGTTCCCAGTGGGGATCCCGCACGTGGCTGTGCACGGAGATGTCCGTGCGGTCGCACATGAGAAAGAGCGGCGCCGTGCTCCGCAAGAGATGAGCCGTTCCCGCCAGGACACTGCTGCGGAGATCGTCGCTCCATCCCGAGGGCAGTACGTCCTCTCCGAAAAGAAGCCACATGCCCGTGGTGTGCATCTGCTCCTCCCCCAGGTGCACATATCCGTAACCCACGTTCTCGTGGGTGCCGAGGCGGATTTTCTTATAGACCGTCGGGCGGGAGGCGAGGAGCACCTCTCCCCATCCCCAGCTCCCCGCAGAATCGAACACGTCGAGCAGCTGCAGGCGCACCGCCATGTCCGCATCGGTGTAGTAGTCCGCATCCACGCGTTTCACGAGGCAGCGCATTCCCTCCTGGTCGAGTTCCATCACCTGATAGGGCTGACCGGCGTGGAAATAGACCGCCTCGGGATGGATGAGCATGGGTGCGCTCGGGCGATCCACCTCTCCCAGGACCACCGGACGTTCCGGATGCGTCACGTCAAGGATGACGTAGTTTTCACTGGTGGCGCTCCGGAGCGACACGTTCTCCGCGGGAAAGGAGGCCTCCTGCCAGAAATAGCGCCCCTCCGCAGAATGGAGCACTCCCTGTTCCTCCAGGTAGTTCAGCACATCCCCCGTCTCGGCGGTGCCCAGGTTCTCCCCTTGGGCGAAGGGTTTCTCGAAGGCGGCGCACTTCACGTGGTTCACCAGGATGTAGAGATTGTCCGGGTTGATGCGGGCATGTTCTGGTGACGCGTTGAAAAGATAGTCCGGCTGGTTCGCCAGAAACTGATCCAGCGGAAAGGAGGACGCCACAAGGATCGCCGCGGAGAGCCCGCTCCGCCGCCCGGCCCTGCCCATCTGCTGCCATGCCGCAGCGATACCTCCGGGGTAACCGTGCAGAAGCGCCAGTGACAGAGAGCCAATATCGACGCCCAGTTCCAACGCGTTGGTGCTCACCACACCAAGGATGGTGCCGTCCCGGAGTCCCTTCTCGATGGTCCGCCGCTCCGAGGGAAGATAGCCGCCGCGGTATCCCGCCACGATATCGGGAGATCCGCCGCACGCGACGAGACCCTGTCTGATGTAGGTGAGCAGAAGCTCCACGTTGATGCGGCTCCGGGTGAAGACAATGGTGGGAATGTGGCTCGCGAGGGCCTCCGCGGCGATGCGGGACGCCTCGAGGAGCGCCGAGCGGCGGATGCCCAACTGACGGTTCACGAGCGGAGGGTTGTAGACCAGAACATGCTTTTCTCCCCGGGGCGCCCCGTTCTCCGCAACGAGCGTCACGGGCTCTTCAAGGAGCGCCTCAGCGAGCTCGCCGGGGTTGCGGATCGTGGCGGAACAGCAGATGAACACCGGCTTCGAGCCGTAGAAGGCGCAAATCCGCTTCAGGCGCCGCAGGATGTTCGCCAGATGAGATCCGAAGACGCCCCGATAGGTATGAAGCTCGTCGAGCACCACGTACCGGAGGTTCTCGAAGAGCTTCACCCATTTCGTATGGTGAGGAAGGATACCCGTGTGAAGCATGTCGGGATTGGTGATCACCACGTGTCCCGCTGTGCGGATCTTCTGCCGCGCCGCCGAGGGCGTGTCCCCGTCGTAGGTGAAGGTGCGGATGTCCGCACCGGTCTTCTCGATCAGGGCATAGAGCTCCGCCATCTGATCCTGACTCAGGGCCTTGGTGGGAAAGAGATAGAGCGCCCTTGCGGCGGGATCCTCGAGAATGCCCTGCACAACCGGAATGGTGTAGCACAGGCTCTTTCCCGAGGCGGTAGGCGTCACCACCGCCACGTTCCTTCCGGAACGGGCGAGCTCCACCGCCCTCTGTTGATGGGTGAAAAGCGACGTCACGCCGCGCTCCGCGAGCGCCGCCACGAGACGCGGGTCCAGGGAATCGAACGGAGCCGTCACGGCCTGCCGGGGAGGAAGCACCCGATGGACCGCCACCTCCCCCGGAAGCTCCTTCTCCACCCAGCGCAACAGTTCTTCCAAGGTCTTCTTCCGTCGGGAAAGCATACGTTTCTCCTCGATCTTGATCGCGTCCCTGAAACCGAAAGTCAACTGTCGTACCGCCCGGTTCAGCGGCTCGGCAAAAAGTCCGCCGGATCCTTGACCTTTCCGTTCACAATGACGCGGAAATGCAGATGGAAACCCGTCGTACGCCCCGTCCGCCCCACGGTGGCGATCTTCTGCCCCTGACGGACCGTATCGCCCTTGCGGACGAGAATCTCCTGACAGTGGCTGTACGACGTGAGCACACCGCCTCCATGGTCGACGGTGACGGTTTTTCCATAACCGCCATGGCTCCCCGTGCGAATGACCGTCCCGTCCCGTGCAGCGAAGATGGGCGTCCCTCGGGGAGAGCGGATGTCCATGCCGTCGTGGAAATATTTCTTTCCGTTGCGCCCCCGGCGCCAGCCGAAGGGCGAACTGACCTCGCCGCCGTCAAGGGGCCAGGCATAGGTCGTCCTCCGGCGCCGCTCCAGTTCCAGGCCGTCGCGATCCACACCCCAACTCGGAGCGAGAGGGCGCAGCACCGACGGTGAAGGAAGCGCCGCCTCCCGGGGCAACCGAGAGGAGATTGCTCTCGCGGAAATGAGCCGTCCCTCCTCGTCCCGGTCGCCCCGGCCCTCGGCGCTGACAGACGTTTCTTCGCCGTCCGGGGCTTTGCGCCGCGAGCGAACCTCCGCCAAGGTCGCTGGAATGTCCACCTGTGTTTTCGGAACGAGCACCAGATCCCCCTCGCCGAGGGAGACACCGTCCGTCAGCTCGTTGGCGCGGAGAATCGCCCGAGCATCCACACCATACCGGGCACCCAGGCTCTCAAGGCTGTCGCCGGAACAGACCTCGTGCTCAATCCAAGGAAACTCCGCCGCCTCCGCCGTCTCGACAACGCGGAGCACATCACCTCGGAAGAAAGAAACGGAACCATCGAGAAAGTTCAGAGGAGAAAAGAAAACGCTTCCCAGCAGAACGCAGAGAAAAAGAGTACCTCGAAAAGGCCGTGCACGGCGTTCGTCAGCGGAATCCCCGCCTCCGACACCTCTGGTGCTTTTTCCGAAAGAGTGCATTTCCCGGCTTCGCATTTTCACACAGTACCGCCTCCCTCGCAGAAGAGTCCAAGAACTGTCGAACCATTGTCGAAAACCCGACGAAAAACACGCCTCGCCCAAAAGCTCCGCGAAAAATGTCACACCGCGTCACCAACCATCCACAACGGTCGTTTCATCTTCGTGGACACCGGGGAAGCCGTGAGGACAGCGCACATCCGCCCCCGGACCGGCACGTTTCGGTCTCCTTCCGTGGGCGAAAAAGGCGAATTCCTTTCTATTTTCTCCGGGGGCCGGCGCCTCGATGTCCCGGCGGCACCCTCTCACCCTGGGGCTCGGGTTTTCCTATTCCCCGTAGGTGTAAACGACGCCCTCGAAGCGCTGGGGCAACACCCTTCCGGCGAGGTGTACCTTCTCGTCGTCCATGACAAGCGTATCCAGACGCACGGGAAAGAGAAAGCGCCCCAGGTCGAGAATGGGTTGAAGCTGTGCCACCGCCCTGTCGGCAAGGAAATCCGGTACATCCACCCGATTGAGCTTGAAACTGTACTCCTCGAGCCAGATCTGCTTCCCCTCGCGGATGCCCAGCTTTCCCCGAAGTTCGATGAGAATGTCCAGGGAGAAGAGAAACTTCACGTGGTAATATCCCCTCGCATAGAGCCCTTCAGGGCTGAAATCGAGGGACAGTTTCTTCCAGTTCGCGTCGTCCTCGCCGATCTGCTTTCTGATAAGATCGTCGTTGATGTCTTTTTCCGTGATGGCCGCTTCCGTGTAGGCCCTCAGGACACTCCGCACCTCGATGGGCGTCTCCGTCTCCCGGGTCCATTCCTCCACGGGGTTGCACTGCACATCCAGAGCCTCCACCCGCATGTACTCCACCCGCACACCACCGATCCGAGGCCCCTGCATGTCGAGATAGAGGCGGCGGATTCTTCCCGTCGCATCCGGCTCCTCATCGACGATCATGGTGAGCTTTTCCGGAGTGAGTTCTCTGAGAAAATTCTCGAAGAGAATCCTGGAGGCGGGGCGGACTTCCTCCGCGGCGGAGATCCGGGAGACTTCTTCGGCAAAGACGGCTGCGGCACCCGCGAGACCCAGGGCTGCCAGAACGAACAGCATGACGACGGTACGGCTTCGTCCTCGGAACACGGACACTCCTCCTTCTCCACACGACACTGGGGGTGAGGAAACCTTTGTCATTATACATGACGGAGACACCCCTTCCTCCGCCAAGATACCCACCTCGCTCCGAAATGACGTAGAATGGTTCCACCGTCTTTTCACCGGAACAAACCGGCGGAAGCGGACCCCGAGGGAGGTGTGTCTCCATGGCAAGGCAGCGGCTCGTCGTGGTAGGAGGCAATGCGGCGGGGATGTCCGCGGCATCGCAGGTACGGCGCCTGCGCAAGGATATGGATATTGTGGTCTTCGAACGGGGACCGCACACGTCCTATGCCGCATGCGGCATTCCCTCCTACATCGGAGGCCTCGTCGCCGACGACCGGCGTCTCATCGCGAGATCCCCCAGGGAATTCCAGGAAGAGCACGACATCGACGCAAGAGTCCTGACGGAGGTGGAAGCCCTTGACCTCGACCGCCGCACGGTGCGGTTTCGTTCCGTCCCCACCGGCGAGCCGGGCGAGCTCGCCTTCGACGCCCTTCTCCTCGCCACGGGAACAGAACCGATCCTCCCCGATGTCCCCGGAAAAGAGAATCGGGGGATCTTCATCGTCAACACCCTCGAAAACGCCTTGCGCCTCAAGCGTTTTCTCGAGGAGACGCGTCCGCGGCGGGCGGTCGTCGTCGGAAGCGGCTACATCGGCCTGGAAATGGCCGAGGCGCTCCGATGTCACCTCGGGATGGAGGTGACCGTGGTGGAACGGGCCCCCCAGGTCATGAAGACCCTGGATCCGGACATGGCGGATTCCGTGGCGAAAGCGTTGGGAAAAACGGGAATACGTCTTTTTCTCGGAGAATCACTGACGGGGTTTGAATCGGAGGGAACCCGCGTCGGCGCGGTGGTCACGGACCGCCGGCTCCTTCAGACCGACCTGGTGATCCTCGCCCTAGGAGTCCGCCCCAACTCGAAACTGGCGGCGGAAGCGGGCATCCCCCTCGGGGTGCGAAACGCCATCCGCGCCGACGAGCGGATGCGCACTCTCCTTCCGGGTGTCTGGGCCGCGGGGGACTGCGCGGAGGTGCGGCATCTCGTGAGCGGCAGGCCCACCCACATCGCCCTGGGGACCATCGCGAACAAGACGGGCCGCGTGGCGGGCATCTCCATCGCCGGAGGCGACGCCACCTTCCCCGGCACGGTAGGCACCGCCGTCTGCCGCATCTGCTCCTGCGAGATCGGGCGCACGGGACTTTCCGAAGAGGAGGCGACCTCACTGAAGCTCCCCGTCGCGACAGCCACCATCTCGGCGGAGACGAAGGCCTCCTATTATCCGGACGCGGAGCCCGTAACGGTGAAACTCCTCGCGGAGAAGGGAACGGGAAAACTACTCGGAGGACAGATCACGGGAGGAGCCGGCGCGGCAAAACGCATCGACGTCGTGGCCACGGCACTCTCCGCGGGATTGACCGTACAGGCCATGGTCGATCTCGACCTTGCCTACTCGCCTCCCTTCTCCCCCGTCTGGGATCCAGTCCAGGTGGCGGCACGACAGCTCGAAAAACTCGTGTGATCCTTTCGCTTTCTCCTGGAGTCTCCTCCGGCGCCTGGAAAACACTGCTTCGGAGCGAGGAGACAAGACATTTCTGCTTCTATGAAGAGAAGAGGAAGAGGCGAAAAACAACGGAATGAAGTGGGGGTAAAGAAGAGCCTTCGCGGCGTCGAGCGAGACGGTGCAGGCGAACGGGAAGGAGCGAACGAATACGAAGCGCCATGTCCCCGGGAGCGTTTTCCCACGCACAACCCCCGAGACATTCCGAACACAAAGCGCCGTTGCGGCGAAGAGCCCAAGAAAGGCGGAACAAGGACCGCACGAAACACACCGAACGGGGAGAATTCCAACCGCTTCGCGGTGAAAATCCTCCCCGTTCGAAACCTCTTCGAGGCGGGCAAGCCGCTCTCGTTTCGCCATCTCAAGTTGGTCGGGGCGAGAGGATTTGAACCTCCGGCCTCCTAGTCCCGAACCAGGCGCGCTAGCCAGGCTGCGCTACGCCCCGAGCCGGAGGCATTGTAACACCGAAGAACGCGGAGCGTCAATGATCCTCTGCGGGAGCACCGCCCCAAGACAGCGAGACATTCCCTGTTCCGACACAACCTCTTCCCTCGTGGTTTTTCTTTCTGTGCGTCCGTCCTTTTATCCCGGGGAAAAGAGCGCAAGCCTCCCCTGTTGTGATGGACTCTTTCTTCCGAAACCAGCCGCCGCATGGACACCACAAAAAATCCGAACTACACAAGAATACCGCTCCTTTTCTCGCAACGTTCACATATGCGCGGACGATTCCCCTTGTCTCTTGCACCACGGCATGCAATCTTGTACTATGTAGGGAAGATTTTGCGGAGAAGTATGTTGCACACAGTGCGCATACGAGAGCAAAAGCAGGTGGAAGACGAGTAGAAGAGGCATTGCCATGTCTCAAAGGGGGGTTTCTTTTGCGGTGGCTGAAGACGTATGCGGAGAAATGCGTCAATTGCGGAGAGTGCATAAAGGTCTGTTCCACCACGTATTTCAAGAAGGATGATCCAAAGCTCGCCCGGATCAAAGTGACGGAGAAGGACGGGAAACAGCACCTTAACGTCTGCAACCAGTGCGGCACGTGCATGGCTGTCTGCCCCACGGAAGCGCTCTATCGCGACAAGAACGGCGTGGTTCAGGTGGACAAGAAGAAATGCACATCCTGTCTTATGTGCGTCGGTTTCTGCCCGACCCTGAGCATGTTCTTCGAGGCATCCGTCCAGACGGAACCGTTCAAGTGCATCGCCTGCGGTCTCTGCGCGAAGAAATGCCCCGCCGGAGCCCTCGAACTGGTGAACGAGTGATCGCTCGGGGATTGAAGAAGGAGGGACACGGAAATATGGAAAAGATGAACCTTCTCAAGGAATGGTCCTACACCCCGACGCGAATCGATCGGGGATATACGCGCAAGACACTCTACCTCAACGTTGGAACGCCGGAAATGCGCATCAAGGACGTTTCCGACGAGATGATCGCCAAATTCACGGGCGGACGCGGCTTCGACCTAAAACTCCTCTGGGACGCCGTCACGGAGGACACCAAGTGGAACGATCCTGAGAACGAATGGGTTGTGGCGGGTGGCCCCCTCTGCGGTATCACTCAGTATCCCGGGTCTGGCAAGTCCTATTCGGCCTTCATCTCGCCCCTTTCGGAGCAGAGCTACGACAGCAATTCCGGCGGCTATTTCGGCCCCCTGCTCAAGTTCTCCGGCTTCGACGCACTCGAAATTCAGGGCAAGGCCGACCGGGACATCATCGTCTACATCGACGGCGACGAGGGAAAAATCCAGATCTTCGAATCCCCCCTCAGGGACGTCAACGCCTACACCGTCAGTGAGACACTCCACGACTACTTCGCCAAGGACGAGGCGGACAAGCGGAATATCTCCGTCATCTGCATGGGCAAGGCCGCGGAGACAACCTTCCTCGGCTGCGTCAACGCCAGTTTCTACGACGTGCGGCGAAAGGCTCCCCGCCTGAAGCAGTACGGGCGCGGCGGCGGCGGCACGGTTCTCCGGGACAAGAAGATTGTCGCTCTGGTCGTAAAGTACAGCAACGTCAAGGGGACGGAGAATAACCCCGTGGACATGGACGTTCTACAGAAAGTAGGCGTAAAGCTCCACAAAGAAATCCACGATTTCGACGACGTACAGTGCAAGATGCGCAGCATCGGCACCGCCCACCTGAACGAGATCATGGACGAATACAACATCCTCCCCACACACAACTTCAAGTTCGGTCAGCATCCCGTCGACCCCGAGGGGAACCGCGCCCGCATCCATTCCGAGAAATACAAAGCCCTCTTCACCCAGAACATGCCCGACGGATGCTGGTATGGCTGTTCCCTGGCCTGCGCAAAAGCCGTGGACGGTTTCGAACTCAAGACCGGCCCCCTGAAGGGACAAAAGGTCATCGTGGACGGTCCTGAGTACGAGACTGCCGCGGGACTTGGCAGCAACGTGGGTGTCTACGATCCGGAGTGGACTGTCGAGGCGAATTTCTACGCCGACCATTACGCCATGGACACCATCTCCCTGGGGACCTCCCTCGCCTTCGTCTGCGAGTGCTTCGAACTGGGGTTCCTGGACACGAAGAAGACCAACGGACTCGATCTTCACTTCGGCAACAAGGACGCCTTGATGGAACTCATTCATCGCATGGCCGAAGGCAAGGACGATTTCGCCCTCGCCGTGGGCAAGGGAAGCCGCAAGATGAAGTCCATCTTCGCCGAGAAGTACGGCGCACCCAGAGAGATCATGGAGAAAATCGCCATGGAAGGGCAGGGCATCGAGACCTCCCAGTACATGTGCAAGGAATCCATCGCCCAGTGGGGCGGCTATTTCCTCACCCTCAAAGGACCGCAGCACGACGAGGCGTGGCTCATCTTCATGGACATGGTGAACAAGCAGATCCCTTCCTTCGAGGACAAGGCCGAGGCGCTCCACTACTTCCCCAACTTTCGCACCTGGTTCTCCCTGGCAGGACTCTGCAAGCTCCCCTGGAACGACATCGAGCCCGAGGATAACCATACCAGGTACAAGCCTCAGGAAGCGGCCCGTGTTCCCGAACACGTGCAGAACTACGTGGACATCTTCAACGCCGTCACAGGGCAGAGCATCACGAAGGAAGACCTCATCTCCATGTCCGAGCGGGTCTACAACTTCCAGCGCCTCTTCCAGGTTCGCATGCAGAAAGGGAATGCCGTGCACAATATTCCCGATCGCGCTCTCGCTCCGGTTTTCCCGGACGAATGGGACGCCCGGAAGGAGTATCATGACGCCAAGCTCCTCGAGGAGACGGGCATCGATCCGGAGGGACTCTCCACGGAAGAGAAGATCAAGAAACTCCAGGAACACCGCCGCGGTGTGTGGCAGGTGCTGAAGGACACGGTTTACAAACGGCGCGGCTGGAACAAGAAGGGCATTCCCACGCTGGCGAAACTCAAGGAACTCGGCATGGATCTGCCCGAGCTCGTTGCCATCGTGGAGAAATACAGCACACCCGAGGACGACTACTGTTAGACCAGTATTTTCCACGGAAAAAGCGAGGAGAGTGAACCCCCGATGATCACCGTGAACGGAGACACTTTCCCCTGGCGCCCGCATCTGACGGTACAGGATGTCATTGCGGAAAAGCGGTTTACGTTCCCCATGCTCGCCGTGTGGATCGACGACGTACCGATCCCGAGGGATCGCTTCGCCGAGACGCTTATCCAGGACGGCTCCAGAGTACAGATCATTCACATGATCAGCGGCGGGTGATTTCGTCCGCGTAGAAACTCTGCGGTGACTGAGGTTCCCTTCGGGGAACCTCTTTTTTGCATTCCCGCAGCGCTCTCTGAACCGCTGCGAAGATTTCCGCCACCTCAGAACAAACGTAAAGAGTGAAGGGGGCCTCACGGCCCCCTTCTTTTGTCTCCACTCCGGTCTTTCTCAACGACGCTTCCACAAAAACGGGAGGCTCCGCCGCAGCATCGCTTCCGGGCGAAACCGCTCTCCCGTCAGGAACCCGCGTCCTCGCCGGTCGTCCCTCGGGAATGATTCTGCGGAGAGCGTCCTTCTCCTCGCCAGGGGAAATATCCTTTTTCCCGGACCGTACCACCCAAGGGAATTTCGGTCCACCCCCAGGGCGTCACCAGGAGGAAACGGACGTGAATGCCCATCTCGTACAGCACCGTCACGTGCTGAAGATAGCGAAGCGCATCTCCGACAATCCAGTTGTCGCAGACTACCCAGACACGTTTGCAGGCATCCCTGGCGAAAAGAGCCGCGTGATCGACGGCGATGCGAAGCCCCTCGTCCACGTCAATCGGTCCGATGGCGATCACTACCGCCTCGGACCGCTTCTTGTGCGCCGGTGCGGGAAGCAGATCCGCATAGGCACTCACCCATTCGAGCTGCCCCATGAGATTCTCCGGATCCCCCTGAAAACGTCGTTCCCCGAGTCCCGTAAAGTCGTCCTCGTTAGGAACGATCTCCTGACTGGACAGGACGGCGACCATCCAGTCCTGTACCTGATCCAGCATTGTGGCAATGTATTCGGGATGCCCCTCCTCCATGGCACGGAGCACATCACCGACAGTCATTCTCTCCCTTTCTTCTTCCTTTTCGGAACGATTGCGAAGCATATTCCTCACCTCCCACCACTGAGCCGATAACAGCCCGAAAGAGCATAACACAGGAATTCGGACAGCGCCACCGCGCCGGAAATTCGTACATTTTCGGATTTCTTTGGGCAAAACAACGCGGTCGAATCTATACTATAATGGAACGCATTCTCGGAGGAAGACGACACCCCAAGTATTCGGGGGGGGACACTCCCCCTCGCCGCCAAGGAGGGATTTCAGCCGTGAAACCATGCGTGTTCACTCCCGAAAAAACCATGTTCCTTCTCATAGACGTGCAGGAGAAGCTCTTTCCTGCCATTGCAAACGGCGAAACGCTCCGAGGGAGCCTTCATCGCCTCGCCGAGGCGATGAAGCACCTGTCCATTCCCACACTCCTCACCGAACAATACCCCAAAGGATTGGGAGACACTCTTCCGACGCTGAAGGCCATCGTCACCTCCGCCACCTCTCACCGCACCTTCGAGAAAACCAGTTTCTCCTGCTGCGGCGAAGAAGGATTTCTGGAGCTGCTGGACTCGATGAACCGCCCCCAAATCGTCCTCTGCGGCATCGAGACCCATATTTGCGTTCTTTCCACCACCATGGAACTCCTGGAGCGGGGGTTCGATGTGGCCGTCGCCGCGGACGCGACGGGGAGCAGAAATCCCGAACATCACCAGCTCGCGCTCGACGCGATGCGCCAGTGCGGCGCCCTCGTCGTTCCCGTGGAGACCATCGTCTACCAACTCGTGGGTAAATCCGGAACAGACCTGTTCAAGCGGATCCTGCCTCTGTTCAAGTAATCTCCTCCGTGTGGAGAACCGCCACACCGCACGAACACTCAGACACGACAAAAAACGCCTCAACACAACAAAGTCAAAGTCACGAAAAAAGAAAGTGAGAGAACGGAAATGACCTACATCGCCCAACGAGCCAGGCAAGGGAACGAAGGCATCTTCAGCATGATCAACAGATGCTGCTCGGAAAAAAGAGCGCGGAACGAAACGGTAATCAATCTCGGCGAGGGCAGTCCGAACAGAACACCGGCTCCGCCGATCCTTCAGGAGATCGTGGCCGCCTGCCGGCAGGATGAAGCCTACCGCTATCCTTTCATTCTCGCCGACCTTCCGAAAGCCATCAGCGATTGGTACGCCGAACGGTTCGGCGTGGACGCGGACCCCTGCCGGGAGATTCTTCCCCTTTGGGGAACCCAGGAGGGGCTCGCCCATCTGCCGCTTGCCCTCATGGAGCACGGTGACTCCTGTATTCTTCCGGACCCGGGATACCCCATCTACCACTATCTGCCCACTCTCGTGGATGGAACGGGACACGCTCTTCCTCTCCGGAAAGAGCGGGGATTTCTTCCCGACTTTTCCGACGTCACCTCCGATGTCGCCCGGAATGCGCGATTTCTGCTGCTCAATTTTCCGAACAACCCTCTCGGCGTCGTCGCTTCTCTGGAGGTTCTGGAAGAGGCCGTGGCGTTCTGCAGAGCCCATGACATCGTCCTGGTCTACGACAATGCCTACAGCGAACTCACCTTCGACGGCGAGAGCGCACCGAGCATCCTGCAAGTCCCCGGGGCGAAGGACGTGGCCGTGGAATTCAACTCCGTATCCAAAACGTTCAACCTCGCAGGCATCCGCCTCGGCTATATTCTCGGCAACGCCGACGTGGTCGGTGCGCTGACCAGACTCAAGGGCAACATGGACTTCGGCCTTTTCCATCCTACCCAGCGCGCGGCCATCTGCGCCCTCACCCACCCCGACAGGGACACCATCATCGCCGGTGTCCGGACCATGTATCAGGAGCGAAGAAATGCCTTCGTGGAGGGTGCCGCTTCCCTGGGGTGGAACGTGACCCCTCCCCGGGGGAGTATGTTCATCTGGACGAACGTTCCCGGAGGAGGCGACGATGTGGCATTCGCTCGTTTCTGCATCGAGCGGGCGAGCGTCGCAGTCGTTCCCGGCAGCGCTTTCGGCTTCAACGGAAAAGGGTTCATCCGCATCGCCCTGACCCAGGAAGTCCCCGTCCTGAAGCAGGCCGCCCGACAGATCGGCCAGGTCCTTGCGGAATGGTGTTCCACACATCACTAAAAGTACGTTCATAAGGAGGATCACTCATGCCCCTCGACCGCATGCGCTCTCTGGAATTGCACAGAAAAGCAAAAGGAAAGATCAAGATCTACCCTACGATCAACATTCATTCGGAGGAAGACCTCGCCCTCGCCTATGTGCCGGGAAGCGTCGCCCCCGCATTGGCTATCCAGGAAAACGTCGAGAAATGCTTTGAATACACCGGAAAAGGCAACCGTGTGGCAGTCATTTCCGACGGCACGGCCATCCTCGGCCTTGGCGACGTGGGCCCCGAGGCAGGCATGCCCGTCATCGAGGGGAAATGCCTGCTCTTCAAGCTTTTCGGCGACGTGAACGCCATTCCGCTTTGCGTCAACTCGCCCAGAAACGCGGAGGATATTGTCCACCTGGCCATGATGCTCGCTCCAAACTTCGGAGGCATCAACATCGAGGACATCTCCAGCCCGAATACGTTCACCGTGGTCCGGGAACTGCAGAACCGGCTCGACATTCCCGTCTTCTGCGATGACCAGCAGGGAACCGCCGTGGTGGTCCTCGCGGGACTGTGGAACGCACTGGAGATCGTCGACAAAAGGCTGTCCGAGATCTCCATTGTTATCTGCGGCTCCGGCGCGGCGGGCATCGCCACCGCAGAACTACTTTTCACCGCTGGCGCAAAAAACATCACCGTGCTGAACAGCCGAGGTATTCTCGGACCGGATAACCCGAACATGAACCACATCCAGGAAGAACTCTCGAAAAAAACAAATCCCGAGGGAAGAAAGGGAGGTATCGAGGCAGCTCTCAGAGGGGCGGATGTCCTCATCGGCGCCTCCCGGGGCGGAGTCATTTCCCAGGAAGCGGTGTCCTCCATGAACAACCGGAGCATCGTCTTCGCCCTCGCGCTCCCGGAGCCGGAAATCGACGTCGAGGCCGCCCGAGCCGCCGGAGCCGCCGTCGTGGCAACGGGACTTTTGAGGGAAAACGCCAATCCGATGCTCAACCTTCACGCTTTTCCGGGCATCATGCGGGGAGCCCTGGACGTGCGGGCCACTACCTTCACCCCCGGCATGTTTCTCGCCGCCGCGGAAACCCTGGCGACGGCGGTGGATCGCAGGCGACTTACTCCACAGCACATTCTTCCGAACGTCTTCTCCGACGAAGTGGCTCCACGCATCGCCGAAGCGGTGGCCCAAACAGCGGTACGAGAGGGTGTCGCCGCAAATCCGCTCCCGGCGGGTACCGTGTACAACGAGACGTGGCAACGTCTTTTTGCCCATGTGATGGGAGCGATCTGACCCGAATTCCCGACGAACCGCCGGGGAAGGAAAGACCGCTCCTACCCCTATTCCGGCACGAATCGCCTCCGCGTGATGCCCCGACGAGCACCGATTCCGCGCCGAATCGAGAACAAAGGAACTTTTCCGGCTTGGATTGTCAAGTCAAACGCAACGGAGGTGGAGCCAGCTCCCGATAGACCTCAGCCGGAGTGCGCCATCCGAGGCACTTTCGTGGTCTGTTGTTGAGGAGCGATGCGATTCCGCCTGAATGCCCGACGGAGATCGAAGACGTTACCACCAGAGACGCGAGAGGATGAGAGCGCTCCCTAGGACAGTGACATACAGAGAATGGCGCTCGCTCCGCCAGAGAACGGAGACATCGAACGTTCCCTGCAGCTCTTCCCGGGAAGGGATTCGCTTCGGCAGGAGCATGCCCGTTTTTGCCCGATACGCCGCAAAAGCGACGCCGAAACGGTCCTCCAAAAAACACTCCTCGTGAGGGATGATCAACAAAATGTAGAGTAGGGAAAAAAGGAGGAGGAAAAAGACAACGCCAACATGGGTGTTGCCTGCGAGTGCCCACCCGAGGCCGATCAGGCCGTTGCCCAAATACAGCGGGTTCCTGACAAAGGCAAAGGGCCCCCATGTGACCAGCCGCTCCGCACCCACTTTTTCTCCGCGGTAGCGGACAATGCACCCTACCCCCCAAAAGCGGAGCATCTGCCCAAAAAACACAAGAACCAGCCCCGCCAAAAGACTTGGGAGCGTGGGGCGAGCCAGGCCGAGCAAAACCATGTAGGCAAGACTCCACGCTCCGCCGCGAAGGCGAAACGCTAACGCTCCGAGGGACGCACGCACAGAGACGTCACTGGGCTTCCGCATTCTCTTCGCTTGTCTCCTCTTTTTCCCGCGTGCTTTCGTTCAGGATTTTCTCGGTGATGCCCCAGCCCAGGAACTTGACCGCCACGATACCTCCCATAAAGATCGCCAGGTATTCCGTGTAGAAACGCCAGGAAATCGCCATGACACCCGCCAGGTTCAACGGCACAAGCAATTTGAAGATTGCCGCACCCCCGCCTTCCGCAACACCGCTCGCCCCAGGCGTGGGAACAAAATAGAGCACGAACATGAAAAGCGCCTGCACCATGAGAGCTTCGAAGTAATGCACGGGAAGCCTCACTGCCCAGATGAGGCAGGGCAGCACGGAGAAGAGGCAGAGAAGGTGCAGACAGGAGAAAACGATGCCGAGAATGAAGTGGGGCAGCCCACCGAAGAAGAACAGGCGGAAGTTCTCGCGGTAATTGTCGATCTCCTTGTAGATGCGCCGGACGATGGAGAGATTGTACCGCTTCTTGAGGAAGCCCAGGCGGTTGAGAACGAGGGTGACCCAACTGCCGAGGCGCTTGATGACCTTCGGATAGAGAATACTGCAGATCACCAGCACCCACGAACAGATCACAAAAAAGAGAACCCAGGTGAACACGCCCTTGATAAAAATCCGTCCCCTGAAAAACTCGGGGCGCAAGATCAGCGCCAGAGGAGCGAAGAACCCCAGCAGGAAAAGAGTGATCAGAGTCCTCGTGAGCGTTATGGCCACGCATTTCCCGATGGGAACACCTCTCTTGTAGAGCACGTACATTTGGAAGGGCCCCCGCCGCCCTGCATGGGCGTGATGGCGGAACCGAAATAATTGAGCCACGTGAGCGAGAGTCCCAGTTTGAGAGGAACCCGCTCCCCCGCCGCCTTGGCGAAGCAACAGAATCGCAGTGTATCACAGCTCCACGCCACGAGAACCACCGCCAGGGCAAGGAGGAGGCCTTCCTTCTTCGCCCCGAGGAGAAGGTGGAGAGTCGTTCTGTCCGCCGTGGCAAAAAGCACGGCAGCGCTCATCGCCGCCGTCAGCCCCAGAAAGAGGGCAATCCCCTTCCGTACGGTCACCGAAGGAAATCCCTTTCTTCCGCCATGCTATTGCACACGATTCCCCACAAGTTGAGACATGGAGTCGACGTAAGTCCCCATGTGCGTCACCACCGGAAGTAGCTCCTCCCGAATCTTGTAGGCCGTTTCAAAATAGCGCCCCTCTTCGAGGGCAGTCACGACAGCCTGAAGCGTGCGTGCAAGGGTATTCCTCGACGCGGCGAAATCCCCGTCGCCAATCTCCCCTTCTTCGATGCCGGAAAGCATGCGGGTGTTCTCGAGAACCTTGAACAGCCATTCCACTCCCTCCGACGCTTGATGGAGCAGCGTGAGTGCCTCCTGGGGTTTTTCGGCTTCGAACCTGTCGGCAATGGCGCCAAGTCCGCCTACGAGCGCGGGAACATAATGTTTCGCCTGTTCCAGAGAATCCCGCAGAAGTTCCCGAAGTGATTCGGTCCGAATACGCACTTCGTTGCCACCCGAAAGAGACGCGAACGCTTCCTGGTCAAGAAGTTCCCCGTCGACCCGAACCTCACAGGGAACACGTCCCTCGCGGCCGATCCGCTGGGCGATCTCTCTCCAGAGCGCGTCCTTTTCTTCGGGGAACGTCTGCTCCGTCCACTCCTGGTCATCCACGTAGATTCGCAAAGCCACCCCTCCTCAGACGACACCGCCCTCGAACTTCCGTTCGTTCCTGCACGATACATCATGAAACAGGCGGTCTGTTCCGCGCACCGCATGTCCCATGATGACATGCGGACTATTCTACCACAAGGAACCGAAAACCCTTGTCCGCGAGACAAACACTTCCTCTCGGGGAAACGGCCGAGGCTTTTCACCGATGTCTGCACCGGGAATACGCGTGCATGCCCGAAATAACGAGAGTTTGCGAACGGAACGACATCGGGAAAACGACATGAAAAACGCCCGCGCCCGAATCAAGAGCCGACCCGCCGTAACCGATACAAGGGATGATAGGGGGTATTCCGGCCTCCCCCATGAGAAAAAACATCGACGAGGCCGTTTCCGGGGAGGGACAACACGATGGCAGATTACAAAGAACCGCTCTTTTCCATCCCAGGAGTCAGCTCGGGCATCAGTTGGGGAGACATGATCGACAAGATCATGGAAAAAGCGCGCAAACCCGTGGAACTCTGGGAGACTCAGCAGGACACCCTGCGCCTCAAGGTGAAACTCTACGAGGAGTTTTCCGCCGTTCTGAAGGGTACACGGAACGCTCTCACGATCCTGAAGCAGCCTTCCACGTACAAGATGAAGCTGGCGGAAATCACGTCGCTCACTCCGGGCGTGTCGAACTCGTCCATCCTCACCGCCACGGCCAGCACAGAGGCCTACATCGGCAGGTGGAACATCGAAGTGCTCCAGAAAGCCGTGGCGGAGACCCGTATCGGCACGCGCTTCGACAGCGCCTCCAAGGCGCTCGGCCTGACGGGAACCTTCTCCATCCGCGTGGGGGACAAGGTGGCGGAGATCAGCGTCGCTGCGTCGGACAGCTTGCGGACGATCAACCAGATGATCGCCCGGGCCACCGATTCGGCGAGCGGAGCGAGCGTGGGTGTCACCTCAAAGCTTATCGACAACCGCCTCGTCCTCTCCAGCGCAGAGAGCGGCACGAACACGACTCTCATTACGGAAGGGAAACTCACCCGGAGCAGCTCCGGCAGTGTAGACGAGATTCCTTTCCGGACATCCGGTGGCGCCTTTCCCGATATCCTTAAACTCCAATACGGCGCTGTCACGTACCAATCCGGCACAGACTTCACCTATAACCAGTCCACAGGGAAGATCACCTGGCTCGTTGGGGGAAACACTCCTCCCGCAGGCGTCGAGTATGACGTCACGTATTCCGGAACGGAAAATATCACTAAAGCCGCCACGAACACCCTGACGCTCCCATCCTCTGGAATTTTTCCGTCGTCCATCTCCATCACCAACGGTTCCACTACTTATGAGGAGGGAACCGACTATACGTACAACGCCGGAACGGGAGAGATCACCTGGATCGCCGGCCCGGCGGACGGAACCGCCCTCACGGTGACTCTGGGCAACCCGAAGGTGGACCAGAACGTTTTCTTCCTGGAGCCCGGCACGGGGGACGACATCATCGCCGCCCTCGGCCTCAACCTCAACGACGCCGACCACTACACCGCCGCCCAGAACGCGGAACTTCTCGTCGAAGGGGTCCGGGTGACCCGTTCCAGCAACACCATCGACGATCTCATCGGCGGCGTCACCCTCAACCTGCAGGGACCGGGAAAAGTTACACTGGACGTGGTGTCGGACATGGAAAAGGCCGTCAAATCCATCGAGGAATTCGTCGCGGCCTACAACGACGCCATGGAGTGGATCAACGTCCGCCTCTCCGAGGAGTCCGCGGTGAACAGCCTCGCCAAGGATGATCCCAAGCGGAGCGACGATTTCTACAAGAAATTCGGCCTTCTCCACGGCGATTCCCTGCTCTGGCAGACCAAGTCCCAGCTCCGCCGTCTCGTGACGGACCCGTTGAACATCCTGGGCCCGTTGAAGCAGCTCTCCCAGATCGGCATCTCCACCGAAAAGACGGATTACGGCAAAAGCGGCAAGCTGGTCTTCGACAAGGAGGCCTTCATGGCCGCGGCCACGCCGGGCTCCCTGCCTTTCATGGATCAGTGGATGACAGATGCCCTGGGCAGCTCCACCACGCCGCTCAATCAACTGAAGACGGACTTCACCGGAGGCGACTTCCTCATCGGCGTCGGCGGAAAGCAGGCCCGAATCACCGTCAAGGCCACGGACACCCTGGCGGACGTCAACGCCAAGATCAACCTCGCCAAGGACGAGGCGTCCGGCAATCGCATCAGCGCCAGGAGCACCATCATCGACAACGTGCTCTCCATCGCGAGCACGGACATCGATGCGAACATCACCCTCCAGGATCCGGACGGTGTCCTGAAGAAGCTCGGCATCGACGTGTCGAATCCCCTGGACGCGACGCACCACGTCCAGGACACGTCTGCCTATGTGGGTAACCTGCTCACCGCCGCCATGACCAACCTGGACACCTACTTCGGCAACCTCGTGGACAGCTCCCAGATCGCCGTCGGCTCCGCCGTCACCATCAAGGGACGCGTTGCCAGCCAGATCAGCCATCTGAACTCGCAGATCACCAACATTGACAACCGCATCAGCAGATTCGAACAACAGCTTTCCATCAAACAGCGCGGTCTCTTCGACCAGTACAGCCAGATGGAGGTAACCCTGGCAAAGCTCAACCAGCAATATTCCTGGCTGGCAAGCACACTGGGGGCACTCACGGGAAACCAACAGGCCGCGAGCTGATCCTGCTCCACAGTGCAGACCGGCGGCATCCCCTCTGCAGACGAGGGAGTGTCTCCTCCTTTTCCGTCATCCGCCGATACGACCCGAAAACGAAGGCGGTCCCCCTTGCGAGCGATATGCCGCTCCAAAGGGGGACCGCCTTTTTCCCACAGCGGAAGAGGCAAGGTGCACTCCCTCTCTTCCGAAAACGCTTCTGGAGATATCCTCGCAGGACAAGGCTCCGTCGGGGGACAGCGGTGCCCGTTCTATTCCTCTCCTCCCGCATGGGCCTCCCTTGCAACGGCAAAGGCTCTCGGGTCCGCCTGGGCGAGCCCGAGCTTCCAGGCCAGCACCGCCGCCTGGGTTCTGTCACGAAGATCGAGCTTCCGGAGAACGTGGCTCACATGATTTTTGACGGTCTTCTCGGAAAGAACCATCCGATTCGCCACATCCTGGTTGCTCATTCCCTGGGAGACCCAATAGAGCACTTCCTTCTCCTTGGGAGTCAGATCGGCGAGGATGTCCGCCTCCTCTCGCCGGGCATGAAAGGACGTGAGAAGTCGCCCCGCCACTTTCTGGTCCACGTAGGGCTCGCCCCTGGCGACGGAGCGGACCGCCGAGAGCAGCTCCATCATTCCCGAGGACTTGAGCACATATCCGTGCACACCCACCGCCGAGAGGGAACGGAGATATTCCTCGTCGTCATGGGCGGTGATGGCCACGAATTTGGGATCCTTCTTCATCTCCTGGACGCTGCGGAGTTCCCGGACCACGTCGATACCGCTCAACTTGGGCATGGAGACGTCCAGAAGCACGATGTCGGGCTGCACGTCCCGGATGACGCGCACCGCCTCAATACCGTCACC
The DNA here is from genome assembly GCF_000526375.1 of Aminiphilus circumscriptus DSM 16581. Lineage (NCBI taxonomy): Bacteria > Thermotogati > Synergistota > Synergistia > Synergistales > Aminiphilaceae > Aminiphilus > Aminiphilus circumscriptus. Next base: position 1,001,458 of record NZ_JAFY01000007.1, read on the forward strand.
TGCTTCGCCGACGATTTCGAGATCTGGCTCGAGTTCCAGGAGACGGCGCATACCATCACGAAAAAGCCTGTGATCATCGGCAAGCACTATGCGGATTTTTTCCATCGTCGTTCCCCCCCCACAGCGGCAGCTCCACAGTCACCTTCGTTCCCCGTTCCGGCTCGCTTTCGATCCGGAACGTGCCTCCCGCAAGGCGGGCACGTTCCTGCATGTTCTCGAGACCATAGCATTCGCGGTTCCGGACCTTTCCGAGAACCGCCTCCACATCGAAGCCACAGCCGTCGTCGACGATCTTGAGGCGCAAAACATCATTTCCGACGCTGCAGGAAACAGCAATGTTTCGTGCTCTTCCCTTGAGCACCGCGTTCGACACCGCCTCCTGGACAATCCGGAATGCATTGGCCGCGATGAGCTGGCCGACGCGGGCATCGTTTCCTTCCATGCGGAGCACACAGGAAACGGCATAACGCCCCTTCACCTGATCGGTGAATCGCTGCAGGACAACCCGCAGGCCTTCCCCGATGCCGACGGGGCGCAATTGCCACAGGAGCGTTCTCATGTCTCCCAGGGACTCTCCCAGCGTGTTCCTCGCCTTCGCCAGTTCTTCCGCCGCACGGCTCTTCTCGCCGAGATCCTCAAGGCGCTGGGCCATCTCGAGTAGGAGAAGCACCCCGGAAAACTGCTGCGCCGGACCATCGTGAATGTCCCTGGCGAGGCGCAGGCGATCCCGTTCGACGAACTGCAGCGCGAGCATGAGGGATTTTGCGTCCAGGCTCTGCGTGACATCCTGCATATCCTCCATGCGGGAATGGATGATCTCCATGGCGACACGGATCTTCTGGATCATCTCCACGCTCCGGTGAAGGATGCTCTCCATGTGCTTCACATCTCGCTGCAATTCCTCCCGGCGAGCGCGGAGCATCCGTTCCCGCTCCTCGAAACTTCCCTTGAGCCGCATGAGCCGCTCCGCTTCGTCGTAGGCATTCCGCTGCCGCTCTTCATCTTTGCGGACGGCCGCCTCGGCGAGACGGTTTCTCGCCATGCGGTACGCCGCGTTCGCCTCGTCATTGGCCTTGATCACGTCCTCAATGTCCCGCTGCACCCTGTCCAGGTCCTGGAGCAACTCCTGATAGCGTGTCAGCGATTCCTCGTGAATCATACTCACGCTCTCTATGCTATAGTTCAAGGACTTATCGACATGATCGAGAACTTCCTGTAATTTATGACTCAGCACTTCCTGCTCCGCCAAGAAAGCACCTCCTCCGGTCTGCCGCATCCTTGCCGACCGGATCTAGTATAGGTCTCAAGTCTCATGGACACAACCACGCTTCTTTTTGTGAGGTGGAACCACGTGCCGACATGCGCTCCCACTCCGGCGGAGGCGATCCACTCCTTGGAAACCCCGAAGGAGGAACCGCATCTTTCGCAGAAGATCCGCTCCCTGGTCGGACAGGCCGTCGCGACCCACTCCATGATTTCCGAGGGAGACCGTATTCTCGTCGGCCTCTCCGGGGGAAAGGACAGCCTGATCCTTCTGCTGGCCCTCCATCATCTGCGGCAACGGAGCCCCGTCTCCTTCTCGCTCAAAGCCTGCACCGTCAACCCGACGGGCGAGGTCCTGGACACAGGCGCACTTGCATCGCTCTGCAAAAGGCTTGAGATCCCCTTCCGCCTCGTCGAACACGATATCTTCGGCATCATCCGCACCAGGGAGGAGCGTTCCCCCTGCAGCTTCTGCGCCCATCTTCGCCGGGGCTTGCTTAACACCGCAGCCAGGGAGGAAGCGTGTAATCTTCTGGCCCTCGGTCACCATCTGGACGATGTGGTAGAGACGGTCTTCCTGAACCTTCTGGAAGGAGGACGATTCCGTTGCTTCAAACCGAAGCTGTGGCACAGCAGGACGGGCATCACGGTCATCCGCCCCCTTGTCTTCGTGGAGGAAGCGCGCATCGCCCGGGAGGTGCTGCGCCTCGGCCTGAACCCTCTCGACATGAGCTGCCCCTTCGCCGGGAAGAGCCGCCGGGCCGGAGTGAAAAAGCTTGTGGAACGTCTCTGCGGCGAACAGCCCTCTCTGCGCAGCAACATCCTTCATGCCCTGACGCACTTTCAGGCGAACGACATGTGGACACAGAACGACTAAGGAGGAAATCATGACGAGCGCGGAATCCTTCAACAGATTCGACCCCAAACCCTTCTACCGGCAGCGCGGGTGGCTCATCGGAGATGGCGCGGTGGGAGGCAAGGCCCGCGGGCTTGCCTTTGCCCACGCCGCTCTGGAAGGAGCGGAGGAGGTACGATCGCTCGTCGGATTTCCCGAGCTGACCTACGTTGTCTCCACGGAAATCTTCGACGAGTTCCTGGCCATGAACAACCTGAGGGAACTCGTCGATCAAAGCGACGACTACAACGACATCCTCGAACAGTTCGAGAACGCACTTCTTCCTCCGGCACTCGCTCCCGTGCTTGCCGCCATCTCCGAGCGCATCCCCGTTCCCATTGCCGTGCGTTCTTCCTCCATTCTCGAGGACGACACGATTCTTTCCTTCGCAGGGAAATACGCCACGCGCTTTTTCGGCAACACCGGTTCTCCCGAGTATCGGCTCAAACGCATCGAGCGTGCGATCAAACAAGTCTTCGCCTCCACCTTCAATCCTTCGGCACGGGAATACCAGAGGAAACATGGCATCGAACCGCATCGCGAAAAAATGGCCGTCCTCATTCAGCCCATCGTCGGCAGGCGCCGCGGTTCCTGGTACTATCCCGAATTCGCCGCCACGGCCTACTCCAAGGTCTTCCGGCGCCCTTCCCCCAGAATCAACAAGGACGACGGAGTGATGCGCGTCTGTTTCGGCCTCGGAACACGCACGGTGGACCGCGTTTTCGCCCGGACGTTCTACCTGACGAACCCGAATCTCCGCGCAGAAGGAAATCGTCCGGGCGATATTTTCGCTCATTCCCAGGAAGAGTTCGACTACGTGGATCTGGAACACGGTTTTTTCCTCACGGGGCGCGTGGAATTCGCCTTGGCGGAAATCATGAAACATCACAAGTTCGCTCCGGCGTTCATCGAATGGTACGACGGGAATATGTTCCACTGGCTGCACACGGACATCAGAGGCATGGACACTCCGCGCCCGGCCTTCACCTTCGCGGATTTTCCCAGGCGCTGCGGCGCTCTTTTCAGGACTACCCGCCGTCTTCTCGCCCTCTTCGAGCAGGAAATGGGATTGCCTGCGGACATGGAGATGGTCTACGAATCGGATCCGGGAGAACTCACCCTGGTCCAGCTCCGCCCACTTTCAACGTTCGAGGACCTGGGGCGCGTCGTCATCCCCCCCTACATTCCGGAAAATCATCTCATTCTCCGGGGAAATCGCATGGTCGCCAACGGCCTTCTGCGGCACGTCAGCCATCTCGTGTACGTGGATCCAGACATCTACGGACAACAGGCGGACTTCTACGAAGTCGCTCGGGGAATTGGTGCGATCAACGCGAAACTCGAGGGAGAGCGCTACATTCTTGTCGGCCCCGGCCGATGGGGAAGCACAAATCCGGCACTCGGCGTTCCCACGCTCTACAACGAAATCTCCAACTGCGGATGCCTTGTGGAGTTGGGAATTCCCAGTCGCGGCATGACTCCGGAGCTTTCCTACGGAACACACTTCTTCCTTGATCTTGACGTGGACAACATTCTCTATCTCCCCGTCTTCGACGGAGCGAGCGGCAACATCTACGCGAAAACATGGTTCGATACGGCTCCCTACGCGCTGGGGGATCATCCGTCCATTCGCATCTACAAGGGAAATTTCGACGTCTTTCTCGACGGCGAGGAGGAGATCGGCGTCATCATCGAAAATCCCTCGCCATGAGCGGGAGTCTCTCCGGGCTTTTTTCGACTCGCTCCCAACATCCACTCGACTTTTTCGCGGGCACGACGTTCTTTCTTTATCAAGAGAAACGCGATGGAAAAAGCGTAAGGGTTCCATCAGGGCGCATCAGCGACGGTTCTGAAAGGACGACGCCATGAGCAGCACGGAAAAGACAACAAAACGATACTTCGCGTGGGATCCCCTCAGTGATCCGGAATTCGCCCCCCTCGTTGTCGGCGAGGGCCATGTGGGAGGCAAAGGGCGTTCTCTGCTCTATGCCATTCACACACTCCGCAACAGCGGTGACGAGGCGCTTGCAAGAACTGCGTTGCCCCGTTCCCTGTTTCTCTCCGTGAACACGTTCTATGATTTTCTCCGACAGATCCCTGATTTTTCGCCTTCGATGGCGCTCCTCCACCCGGAGGAGACCGAAAAGCTTTTTCTCGCCACACCATTGCCCGAACAGGCCATCCTCGCCCTCCGTACCTTTCTCGCGAAGGTCGAGGATCCCCTCGTGGTTCGCAGCAGCAGCATTCTTGAGGATTCGGTCATTCACTCCTTCGCGGGAAAATATCTCAGCACGTTCTTCGGAAACGTCACCAGCGATCTCGATGTGCGGATGAACGCCGTCACGACCAGCATCAAGCGCATTTACGCACGAACATTCTTTCAGAAAGCCGTGAGTTATCGGGAAAAACACGGACTGGGAGAGGACGCGATGGGGATCATCGTCATGCGCATGGCCGGGAAATGGCGTGGCCGTTATTTCTACCCCACCACGGGAGGCGTGGCCTACTCGAAGAATTTCCGGCGCTGGTCCACCCGCCTTCGCGTTGAGGACGGAGTGGTGCGCCTGGTCTTCGGTCTCGGCACCATGAGCACCAAAAGAGGATACGCCAGAACTTATTCGCTCACGAATCCGAATCTACGTCCCGAAGGACAGAATCCGTACAAGATCATGCGCCACGCTCAAGAGCACTTTCAGGTCGTGGATCGGGAACACCCCGACGACCTGACCACGCTGGACGTGAAGAAGTGCTGGAAGCAGATTTATCCGTTCCATAGGGACCTGAGCATCTATGCCCAAGTGTACCACCCGGACCCATACGGAGGAACGTTTTTTGCGCTCTGCCCCCTTTCGGAGCTTTCCGAGGGCTTCTCGAAGATATGCCTCACCTTCGAGGAATTCCCCCGGAAATACCCTCGTTTCTTCAGCCGCATGAAGAAAACTCTCGCCCTCCTGGAGCAAGCCATGGGCGTTCCCGCAGACGTGGAGTTCGCCTACGAACCGGAGGAGGACCACCTCGAACTCCTCCAGTCCCGCCCCTTGTGGCAGGCCCAGAGCGAGCCCTGCACGGACATTCCCGAAACGCCGGATCGACGGGTCATCCTCAAGGCGGACCGTATGGTCACTAACGGCGCCATCCCCGATGTTCCCTACCTCGTCTACGTGGATCATCGGGTCTATGCCGTGGCGGAAAATTTCTTCGCCGTGGCGAGGAGTGTGGGAAGAGTGAACCAGCAGCTTTCCGGAAGCCGGTTTATCTTCGTCGCGCCAGGGCGCGTGGGATCGAGCAATCCTGAACTGGGCGTTCCCGTGCAGTACCATGAACTGACGAACTGTTGCTGTATTGTCGAACTCGGCATTCCCAAACTGGGGTACATGCCGGAACTCTCCTACGGAACTCATTTCTTCTCGGACTTGGAAGTGGACAACGTCCTCTACATGCCCGTCTACGACGGAGAGAAGCGAAACATCTTCGACGAAAGCTGGTTTGACAGTATGCCCTTCGAACTGGGACCCCACGATGCCATCCGCATCTACAAGGGGCATTTCTCCGTCTACATGAACGGAGAGAGCAACGAGGGTGTCATCCTGGCGGACAATAACGGAACCGGCGTAAGCAACGAGCCGGAGCGCTCCTGAAGGCACTCCGGCTCCGTCGCTTCGTTTCTCCCTCGTTCCTTCTTCTTTTTTTAACCCTAACGAAGCAACCCCGAGACGATGACGTCCACCGCCTGAGCTTCGTCGAGCCCCTTGGCCATGAGCCCCTCTATCTTGTCGTCGGCTATTCTCCCGATGGCGGCCTCGTGGGTCACTTCCGCCTCGGGGTGCGTTACCCGCACGACTGGGGATGCCTCCGCCTTCGCCGCCCCCTGGATGACTTCCGTACAGTCCACGTGCCCCCGGGCACCTGCGGCGGCTCCTTCCACTAAGCCGTGAAACATCCCCGAGCTTGCGTCCCGGAGCACCACCTTGGCCTTTACCAGGGCGGTACTTCCCGCGCCGTTGAGACGGACGAAATCCTGCACACGACACTGGTCGTCGTTTTTGCCGTAGACCTTGGAGGTGAGTTCCACCCGGCTTCCCTCGCCACGGGCGTCCACGTCGATGAGGATGTCCAGATCGCCCACACGTCCTTCTACGAGGGTAAAATCTCCCCGGTAGAGTGCCCGATCGTGAAGCACGACCCGGCTGACGGGTTTCACCGAGATCCGCCCCTCCGGGCCGTGGACATGGACTTCGTTGTAGGCGAACTCCGCCCCTTCTCCGACGACGATGTCTCCCTCCATGGCGTGAAGAAACTCCACCGCATTGGGGAAAATGCAATGGGCGAGGAAGGTCGCCCTGGCCCGGGCACCGATGGAGACATGACTCGTGATAACCTGCCGCCCCTCCGTTCCGAGATGCCCAAAACAGAGATGCACCTGCTTCGACAGAACCACTCCGTCGTCCACGGCAATGAAGGCCTCGATGCCATCCTCTTTCTCCGTTGCGTCGATGGTAACCCCAGGCAGGGGATGGGACGCGAGGATCTTGTTCGCATGGACCACCACATAAACCGCGTCGGCACTCCCCACGGAGGCCCCGTGTCCTCCCGTCTCGGACGCGATGGAAACCAGCGTGGCGTATTCCGACGCTGCATCGAAGGCCATGGTCAACACACCTCTTTCACGATCTCGGGTTCGAGCTCCGTGCAGGGAGAACACTGCGAGAGGAAATAACGCTTCACCGCTTCGGCGCTCCCCTCGAGAATCATTCTCCCTCCACACATGAGGTAGGACCTGTCGCAGGCTGCGGCGACATCCTCCCGATGCGTGATGATGAGCACCGAGTTCCCCCCCTCGGAAAGGGTTCTGAAAAGCGTCATGATCTCCCCAAGTGCAAGGAGATCCACTCCCGAATCAGGCTCGTCCAGAACCGAAAGCCTTGGATGCATCAGGAAGATGGACGCGAGTTCGATGCGCTTTCGTTCACCTCCGGAGAGACTCTTGTCCACCATCCGATCCAGATAAGGAGGATCGAGCATCACTCTGGAGAGCGCGTCCTCCATCATTCCCTCGGTGACGCGCTGCGAGGAAAGACGCAGATAATCCCGAACGGAAATCCCTTCGTACCGGGCAGGATGCTGCCAAGCCAAGGAAATACCCCTCCGGGCACGATCCGTCACAGAAAGGGGTAAAATGTCCTCTCCGTTGAACCGGATCTGCCCCCTGGAGGGACGATATCGCCCTATTCCCATGATGGCATAGGCCAGGCTCGACTTTCCCGCACCGTTTCTGCCGAGAACTCCGACGATCTCCCCAGGGCGGACCTGAAGCGTCACCCCCCGAAGAATCGGCGATCCATCCTTCTCGACATAAACATCCTCGACGGACAGCAACGCATGCGCCATCTTCCGACGCCTCCTTTCCTAAAGAACCCTGAGATTCCCCCGTGCCGAGAGGTGTTCGAGCACTGCCATGCCTCCCACGGAATTCCCCTTTCCGTCAAGGGCCGGGCCGAATACGCCGATACCCATCCGTCCGGGAACCGCAGCGACGATCCCACCCCCAACACCGCTCTTCGCTGGGATGCCCACCCGAACGGCAAACTCCCCGGAGCCGTCGTAGAGACCACAGGTCGCCATCAATGCCCGGAGCACGCGCGCCGTGGCGCGGCGCAGCAGGCGCTCCCCCGAGAAGGGGTCGATTCCGTCCAGGGCGAGGACCATTCCGAGAAAAGCCAGCTCCTTGGTCGTCACCGACATGCTGCACTGGCGGAAATAGGTGTCCAGAAGATCCTCCACGTCTCCTTTCAGGCTCCCCACACTGCGGAGGAAGAAGGCGAGAGAGCGATTTCTGTCGCTCGTATTCTTTTCCGAAATATAGGTGGGCTCGTGCACGGTGATGGCGTTGTTTCCGAGGAGTCTTCTCGCCCAAGCGAGTACCACCGCAATCCGGGTTTTGCTGTCTCTGTAGGGAAGCAGCGAGAGAATCACCAGTGCTCCCGCGTTGATGAGCGGATTCTGAGGACGATGAGGCCTCACCATTTCGAGGCGCATGATGGAGTTGAAGGGATCCGCCGTGGGGTCCATGCCGACCCTCTCGAAAACGTGATCCTCTCCCAGTTCCTCGATGGCGAGAGCCAAAGAGATCAATTTGGAAATGGACTGCATGGTGAAGGGAAAAGAGGCGTCACCCCCCTGGAAAAACGTTCTCTCTGTCGTGAGGACAGACACACCCAGCATGCGAGGATCTGCCTTTGCAAGTTCCGGAATGTATGAGGCGACACCGCCGGAGGAACATGCGTCGCGACACTCCGCCACAAGGCGACACAACAATTCCTGCATGGAACACCCCCACTCCCCTCAAGGAAAAAGGGACCGCGGCGGACCAGGGTCCGCGACGATCCCTTTTTTCACGCCTCTTCCGCCACTACATCCACACTCTGGACGTCATGATCGCTTCGTACCGTTCCACCTGGGTTGTCTCACCCTCGAATCCGTTCCGTCCCATGAGGCCGTAAATGTACCGCTTCCCCTGCTCCACTCCCGGTTGATCGAAGGGATCAAGGCCGAGGAGAAATCCGGAACAGGCGGTAACATGTTCGAAGAGAAAGATCAGAGCTCCAAGACGATAGGCGTCGAGCACAGGGATCTGAAGCCACAGAAGCGGTCGCCCGGCCTTGATGAGAGCCGACGCCGTTGCCCTCGCCTCGATGCGGAGCATCTCCCCGAAATCCTTCCCCTCCAAGTACGCAAGAGGCGCAAGGCTCCTCGCATCTCCTGCGGGAATGGCAAGTCCGGGACGGTGGCACTCCACATCGACGAGCGTGTACAGCTTGTCGTCCGGACCGGACATATACAGCTGGAGCTGGGAGTGCTGGTCGATGGCACCGAGAGCACGCACGGGAGTGCTTCCCTGGTTCGCCTTCCCCAAACTTTCCCCCCAGAGTTGCGCAAACCATTCAGAAAAATCACGCAGGCCGTCCGCGTAGGGCATGAAAACCGCCATATTTCGTCCGTTCCGAAAGGCAAGCACGTACAGTGCCGCCAAAATCCACGACGGGTTGTCGGTGAGGCCAGAGGCACCGACAATGCGGGCATCCATAGCCCGCGCCCCCGCGAGAAGAGATTCCGTATCGATGCCCACCGCCTCCGCAGCGGCAAGCCCGACGCAGGAGAGCACGGAAAAACGTCCTCCCACGGAGGGAGGCACCGGAAGAGCCCGACAGCGTGTTTCCGCCACAAAGGAACGGAGCGTCCCCTTTTCGGGATCCGTGAGCACCAGAATCCGTGCCAGCGCAGCCTCCTCGCCCAGTCGATTCCGCAGGCGCTCGTAGAACCACAGGAAATTCGCCATGGTCTCCGCGGTGCTCCCGGACTTGCTGGCGACGACGAACGCCGTCTCGGCCGGATCAATCACGTCCCAGATGGCCTGAAGTCCTCCGGGATCCACATTGTCCGCCACATAAAGGCGAGGCCCTCCTCTTTTCTCCCGCGGCAACTCGTTATGGAACGGATGCAGAAGTGCTCCCGCCAACATGAACGTCCCCAGAGCGGATCCGCCGATACCGATCTGTACCACCGCTTCGAAGGACGCAAGCCATCGCGAAGCGTCACGGCGCTCCGCCTGGTCCGCATAGGGAAGGCGGAGCCAGCCAAAACCGGATTCCTCTCTCTCCGCGCCTTCGCGCAGACGCGCTTCCGTCGCAACACAGGCGGATTCCATTCCGTCAAAGGCATCCCTCCACCGTGCATAGGCCGAACCGTAGGCGAGGTGCAAGAGCCGTTCGTCATCCATGGTCTCACCCCGTTCCTATTCTTCGAGGAGATCCTCCCGCGTCACCATGAGCGTTACCTCGGAGGAGGAAAGGACACCCGGCACATAGAGCTGCCCCCGCTTCACCGAAGTCTCCACCATTTCCGTCTCCGCGTACTCGTCGAGGAGTTTCTTCGCGATGGCGAACGTCAGTCCTTCCATCGTCTCGAACTTTGTTCCCATGACCACCTTCTGGACCGTCTCGTAGATTTCCGCGTAGGCATAGACGCTGTCCGGCTTTCCCAGGTCCGCCAGAGGGACATCGTAGCTGATGCACAGCGAAACTTCCAGCACCTGCCCCAGCTCCCGCTCCACTTCGAGCGAGCCGTGAAATGCATGAAAACGCATTCCATCGAGTTTCAACGTACAAAGCACGCTCATCACTCTCCTTTGCTGTCGGACCTCGGTCAGGCGAGCAATCCCGCGCCCCGAAGAGCCTCCAGGAGCGAATCCTTGTCAAACCCGACAATATAACGGTCCCCTATGACCGTCACGGGAACACCCATCTGCTTGGTGTTTTTCACCATCTCCATGGCCGCCTCCCGATCCTTGCTGACATCGATGTCCTCGTAGGCGACGCCGTTGGACTGGAGAAATTCCTTCACTTTCGTACACCAGGGGCACGTTGGAGTGGAATACACTTTCACGGACACTCCGGGTTCCTCCTCTCAGGTCGTTCACGTCCGTGCTCCGTCCGGAACAGCGGATCTCTCCGAAGGAATGGGCGCGCGGGCCGTCGAAAAGCACTGCGTTCACAGCAAAAACCTATTTTTTCCGAAATTCACCCAAAAGAGAAAGATCTTCCTCCACATCACATGAGAAGAATGTCTTTCCCAGACTGTGCGAGAATGACCGTTTCTTGTCTATAATGGGCTTCGGTGCAGTGTGCGCTTTCTCAGTTGGCACGCCGTGCACCCGCTTTTTTGAAGTATAGCACAAAACACAGGGAGGGACTTGTATGACGACGGCAGCATCAGTGGAAGCAGGCACTGCTGCGCGGCTCGATCCCATCGTGGAGCGGCACAGGGGGAAACGGGGCAATACCATCCCGTTGCTTGCGGAGATCCAGAAGGAACTCGGATATCTTCCTGAAGAGGCGATCCGCTACGCCTCGGCGAAACTCGATATTCCCGCAGCGGAATTGTTCGGCGTCGCAACTTTTTACGCCATGTTCCGTCTTCAGCCGGAGGGACGCTACGTGGTCCGTCTCTGCCGTGGAACGGCATGTCACGTCCAAGGTTCGCTCCTTATCGGCGAACAGCTCCAGCGGTATCTTCACGTCAAAGAGGGTGAAACCACCGAGGACGGGCTGTTCACGCTCCAGTTCGTCGCGTGTCTCGGCTGCTGCAGCCTCGCGCCCGTCATGATGGTCGGGAATGAAGTGCACGGACGCCTTACGCCGGAGAAGGCCGTGGACGTTCTCGAAACCTATCGGGCCAAGTCCTAGGACAGAGGAGGATATCGAATCATGACGAAGACCATCGTGAAGGTGGGTATGGCGAGCTGCGGCGTCGCTGCGGGAGCCCGTCCCGTCTTTGACAAGCTCTCTGCCCTGCTCGACGGAAGGAACGATGTCGTCCTCAAGCAGGTCGGCTGCGTTGGGCTCTGTTTTTCCGAACCGCTCGTGGAAATCGAGCGGGAGGGTGTGCGTTCCCTCTATGGAAAGGTGACTCCGGAATTCGCGGAGCAGATCGTGCAAGACCATGTGGACCAGGGGAAAGTCCTTACCGAGGGACTGATCTTCTCCACGAGCGAAGCAGCCCCCGAAAATACCATGGTGGAGAAGCAGGTCAGGGTCGTCCTTCGGAACTGCGGACGTATCGACCCCGAGAAGATCGACGAATATATCGCAGCCGGAGGGTACGAAGCGCTCAAGAAAGTCCTCGACAGCATGGCCCCGGAACAGGTGATCCAGGAGATCCTCGACAGCGGTCTCCGGGGACGGGGCGGCGCCGGTTTTCCCACGGGACTCAAGTGGAAATTCGCCCGAGCTGCTCAGGGCAGTGACAAATACGTGGTCTGCAACGCCGACGAGGGAGACCCCGGTGCCTTCATGGACCGGTCGGTACTGGAAAGTGACCCTCACAGCGTTCTCGAGGGAATGGCCATTTGCGCCTACGCCATCGGAGCGACCCACGGAATCATCTACTGTCGCGCCGAATATCCTCTGGCGATCAAGCATTTGAACATCGCCCTCGAGCAGGCTCGGGAGCGAGGCTTCCTCGGCGAGCGTATCCTCGGGAAAGACTTCTCTTTCGACATGTACATCAAGGAAGGCGCGGGAGCCTTCGTCTGCGGCGAGGAAACGGCCCTCATCGCCTCCATCGAGGGCAAGCGCGGCACACCGCGCCCGAGACCTCCCTTCCCCGCCCAGAGCGGCGTCTGGGGAAAACCGACGAACATCAACAACGTGGAGACGCTCGCGAACGTCGCCTGGATCATCCAGAACGGAGCCGGCGCCTTCAATCGCCACGGCATCGGCAAGAGCCGCGGAACAAAGGTCTTTGCCCTGGCCGGAAAGATCGCCAAGGGCGGCTTGGTGGAAGTTCCCATGGGCATGCCGCTCCGGGAGGTTATCTTCGACGTGGGAGGCGGTATTCCCGGGGGGAAATCCTTCAAGGCCGTACAGATGGGAGGACCCTCCGGAGGATGCATTCCCGCGGCGCTGCTCGACACGCCGGTCGATTACGAATCCATCAATGCGACGGGGGCCATCATGGGCTCCGGTGGCATGATCGTCATGGACGAATCGACCTGCGTGGTGGACGTGGCGAAATTCTTTCTTTCCTTCACCCAGCGGGAATCCTGCGGCAAGTGCCCCTTCTGCCGCATCGGAACGAAGCGCATGCTCGAGATTCTGGAACGCATCAGCAAAGGCGAGGGGAAAATGGAAGATCTGGACCTGCTGGAGGAACTCTGCGCCCAGATCAAGGACGGTTCCCTCTGCGGGCTCGGCCAAACCGCGCCGAACCCGGTCCTCACCACGCTGAAATATTTCCGAACCGAATACGAGACGCACATCCTCGACAGAAAGTGCCCCGCCAAGGCCTGCACGTCTCTCATCCACTACACCATCAACCCCACTACATGCATCGGATGCACCAAATGTGCCCGCATCTGTCCCGTAAAGGCCATCAGTGGCTCGGTGAAGCAGCCCCATGTAATTGACGACGAGACCTGCGTCCGGTGCGGCCAGTGCATCAGCGCCTGTCCCGTCAAAGCCATTACCGTGGAATAAGGAGGTTCGTGCAGTCATGAGCGAACGAACTGTAAAAGTCATCCTCAACGGACGCGACGTCTACGGAAAGCCGGGACAGCGTCTTTTGGATCTCTGCGCGGAGTGCGGTATCGAAATTCCCACACTTTGTTACGATCCTCATCTTTCTCTCCACGGAGGCTGCTCCATCTGCCTCGTGGACATCCAGGGCGCGCGGGCGCTTTCTCGAGCCTGCGCCACCACCATTACCCCCAACATGGTCGTCCGGACCGACACAGACCGGGTCCGCAAGGCACGCAAGCTCGGGCTGGAACTCCTCTTTTCGGACCACGTGGGAGACTGTCGCCCCCCTTGCGCACTCGCCTGCCCTGCAAGAGGTGATGTCCAGGCCTACGTCAACCTCGCCGCCCAGGGGAAATACGCGGAATCCCTGGAGGTCCTTCACAGGAACGTCACGCTTCCTGCCTCCATCGGCCGGGTTTGCCCCGCTCCCTGCCAGGAGAAATGCCGACGAAACCTCGTGGACGAGGAACCCGTTTCAATCAGGGAGATCAAGCGCTTCGTGGCGGACTCCTGCCTCGCCGAGGGGGATCTCGGCGGCATTCCCTCCATCGAGGAGAACGGACGTTCCGTGGCCGTCGTTGGCGGCGGACCTGCGGGACTTTCCGCGGCCTATTTCCTGCGCCTCAAGGGATATGCGGTGACCATCTTTGACAAGGAACCGCTCCTCGGGGGAATGATGCGCTATGGCATCCCCGATTATCGCCTGCCCCAGGACATTTTACAGGCGGAAATCAACTGGATTCTCGCGCACGGTGTCGAGGCGAGGACCGAGACGGCACTCGGCAAGGACATCACCCTGGAACAACTCCGGGACGAACACGATGCGGTGGTCCTCGCCATGGGGTGTTGGCGTTCCTCACCTCTGCGCTGCCCCGGCGAGAAGCTGCCGGGTGTACTTGGCGGCATCGATTTCCTCTACTCCGTCAACACGGGAAAACCAGTCCAGGTGGGCAAGCGGGTAGCCGTGGTGGGCGGCGGTAACACCGCCATGGATGCCTCCCGCTGCGCGAAACGCTCCGGAGCGGACAAGGTCTATGTGGTCTACCGACGAACCAGGGATGAAATGCCTGCGGAGGAGACGGAAATCGCGGAAGCCATGGAGGAAGGCGTGGAATTCCTCTTCCTCGCGGCACCAACGGCTGTGGAGGGAGCTGGCAAAGTGGAACGCCTCCTCTGCGAGCGCATGATCCTTGGGGAGCCCGATGCATCGGGGCGAAGGCGTCCCGTCCCCACCGGCGACACCTTCACCCTGGAGGTGGATACGGTCATCGCTGCCATCGGCCAGGCTCCCGATCTTGCATCCCTGCCGAAGAACATCCACGACGGAAGGGGTATCATCTCCAACGAGGATTACGCCACACCCCTTCCTGGAGTCTTCGTCTGCGGCGACCTGCAGCACGGTCCAGACATCGCCATCGCCGCCATCGGCAACGGCCACTGGGCGGCGGAATCGGTGCATGCCTCTCTTACCACTGGCAAGGCAAAACGACCCTTCGAATACGACGTGGTCAGAACGGATCTGACGACGGCGGATTTCGCCCACGTGACAAGAGCACCCAGGGAACACGCCCGTCATGACGAAGCGGCCGTCCGCCTCCAGACCCCCTATGAGGAGTACAATCACGGCCTCACAGAGGAACAACTCTTTCGGGATGCTGCCCGCTGCATGGAATGCGGCTGTCCCGATCTCTTCGAGTGCAAGCTCCGGCAATACGGCATCGACTACGAAGTCCAGCCAGGCCGCGTCGCCGGGGAGCACATCTCCAAGGAAGAAGAGGTCAACACCTACTACGTGCGCAACATGGACAAGTGCATTCTCTGTGGGCGTTGTGTCCGCACCTGCGACGAGATCGCGGGCTTCCACGCCATCGACTTCACCCGCCGAGGCTTCGAGGGAAGCATCGACACGGAATACTGGAAAAGCGTGGACACCTCGGCCTGTACGTCCTGCGGGCTCTGCGTCCAACTCTGCCCAGTGGGTGCGTTGCTTGAAAAACGAGCCCCCAGAAAACCCCACTCGGAAAAGCCTCGGCTCGTCCCCACCGCCTGCGGCGCCTGTCCCGTGGCGTGTGACATCACGCTGAACCTCGACGCAGCGCAGAGCAGGGTCGTCCGCGTCACCACCGACCTGGACAATCCGCTTTCCCACACTTTCGGAAACAGCTGTGCCCAGGGACGCTTCGATCTCGAACGTCACTGGACGAACCGTGTCGAGGAGCCCATGCTTCGGGGAACTCCTGTACCGTGGGGAGCGCTTCTGGACGACCTGGCATCCAGGCTTCGCAAGGGTGCGGAAGCCGGAGAAAAAACAGCGATCCTCGTCGGAGGCGATCTTTCCAACGAAGAATATCGTCTTCTCGATCGCTTTGCCGCGGAGGCGCTTCCCGGAACCGTCCTCGGCGTTGTCGGCGCCGACGCACTTCGCTCGGCACAGATGCAAACCAAGACCATTCCTGACGCATTCTCTCTCGCGTCCTACGACGAGATCCGCAACGCGGACACCTATCTTCTTGTCGAAACCGATACGGAATTCACCCATCCCGTTTTCACCTCCTGGATCCGCCTTGCCCAGAGAAAAAGGAACGCCCGCGTTCTCGTGGTGGGAAACGGTGAAAACACCCTTCTCAAAGGTGAGGCTCTTCGGATGACACCGAGGGAAAAACGAACGGATGCGCTTTTCAAGGGACTTCTTCGGGCGCTTCTCGTCGCGAAAGGTGAAACACCGGGAAGCGATCTCGACGACGCCACACCGGGAAAAACCGCAGCGCTTACGGGAGTTTCGGTGGAAACTCTCGAGCACGCGGCCCGTATCCTTGCCGAAGGCAAATCCCTGGTCACCCTCATCGGAGAGAACGCCTACGGAGTCGAGGCATGTCTCGCAGGTCTTCTCGCACTGCTGCATAAACTGGAACAAAAACGGTACCTCTTCCTCAACGAAAGGACGAACGTCCACGCAGCTCTGACCTACGCCCCCGGCGCCGTCTCCGTGGCGGAGATCAAAGCCGCTCTCGCCAGGGGAGAGATGAAACAACTTCTGTTCGTCGGAACAACTCTCGACGAAGCGGAACTCTCACCAAAGGAACTCGCGAAGACAGATCTCCTCGCACTTGCAGTCACACACGACAGCGCCAGCCTCGCAGAAGCCACCCACGTGCTTCCCCTTGCACATTGGACAGAACGGGAGGGCACCGTCACCACGCTTTCGGGTCTTTCCGTACGACAGACCCGCGGGATTTTCTCCCCGGGAGAGGCACTTCCCTTGACATGGATTCTGACGACCCTTGCACGGCGCCTAGACAAGGAGCTTGCCGCTTCTCCCGCGGCAGCATGCCGTTCCACCTCGTGATCCATCTCAGGAAGAAGGCGTTTTCTCCCTCGAATATGTCCAACCGTCCCGGAGACCATTGCTGAAGGTGGCGAAGAGATTCGGGCGCAAGAAAGAGGGAAGGCAGGAAGGGGCGGCCAAAAGCAGCCGTCCCTTCCTGCCTTCCCTCTTCTGAAACGACCTCTCTCTGTTCTACGCCAGCAGTGGTGCCTTTCCATCGGACCGGACCGTGCCCCCATCTAGTTGCTTCCTGTTTTGGAAAGAGTCACTCCTCTCCATTTTGCGAAAGATACGTGACACTACCAAAGATATTGCACGTTATTCGCCTCATGAATAGATGGGGTTTTGCGATTGCACAGTGTCGCTCTCTCCAAACAGCATATAATTCAAGAAATGGACAGACGGCGCAAGCCACCTAGCGGAGGGAAATTAAAAAAAATTGCCTTCGGAGACAGCTCCGAAGGCAACCAAATCTGGTGGGCCGGAGTGGATTCGAACCACTGACCTCACGGTTATCAGCCGTGTGCTCTAGCCACCTGAGCTACCGGCCCTCCACTCAAAATTAGGTTTCTGGCAGTGACCTACTCTCCCACGGGTACCCCCCGCAGTACCATCGGCGCTGGAAGGCTTAACTTCCGGGTTCGGCATGGAGCCGGGTGTGTCCCCTCCGCCATGACCACCAGAAACCAATTCTTGCACCCGAAACATCTCAACAACCTGCGCAGCATTTCAAGAGGAAGAGGCCTCGGCGGATTAGTACCGGTCGACTCAACGGCTCTCACCGCTTACATCTCCGGCCTATCTACCCTGTCGTCTTCAGGCCGCCTTACCTGGCTCTCCAGTGGGGAATCTCATCTTGGGGTGGGCTTCCCGCTTAGATGCCTTCAGCGGTTATCCCTTCCGCACATGGCTACCCGGCTTATGCAGCTGGCGCCACAACCGGTACACTAGCGGTGCGTCCACTCCGGTCCTCTCGTACTAGGAGCAGCTCCCCTCAAATTCCCTACGCCCATGGTGGATAGGGACCGAACTGTCTCACGACGTTCTAAACCCAGCTCACGTACCGCTTTAATGGGCGAACAGACCAACCCTTGGGACCTGCTTCAGCCCCAGGATGCGACGAGCCGACATCGAGGTGCCAAACCTCCCCGTCGATGGGAACTCTCGGGGGAGATCAGCCTGTTATCCCCGGGGTAGCTTTTATCCGATGAGCGACGGCCTTTCCACACAGCACCGCCGGATCACTAGGACCAGCTTTCGCTCCTGCTCGAGATGTCTCTCTCACAGTCAGGCTACCTTATACCCTTGCGCTCAACGGGCGATTTCCATTCGCCCTGAGGTAACCTTCGCGCGCCTCCGTTACTCTTTGGGAGGCGACCGCCCCAGTCAAACTGCCCACCTGACACTGTCCGGCGCGCGGATTCACGCGACGCCGTTAGAATCCCAGCACATCAAGGGTGGTATCCCAACGTCGGCTCCACGAAAACCGAAGTCCTCGCTTCAATGCCTCCCACCTATCCTGTGCATGATCTACCGAAATCCAATATCAGGCTACAGTAAAGCTCCACGGGGTCTTTCCGTCCCACCACGGGTAACTGGCGTCTTTACCAGTACCACAATTTCGCCGGGTCCCTCGTCGAGACAGCGCCCAGATCGTTACGCCTTTCGTGCAGGTCGGAACTTACCCGACAAGGAATTTCGCTACCTTAGGACCGTTATAGTTACGGCCGCCGTTTACTGGGGCTTCGGTTCAAAGCTTCGCTTGCGCTGACCTCTCCCCTTAACCTTCCAGCACCGGGCAGGCGTCAGTCCCTATACGTCGCCTTACGGCTTATGCAGAGACCTGTGTTTTTAGTAAACAGTCGCCTGGGCCTGGGTTCTGCGGCCACCCTCAGCTCCAAAAGTCTTTTCTTCACCAGGGTGGCACCCCTTCTCCCGAAGTTACGGGGTTAACTTGCAGAGTTCCTTAACGAGGGTTTTCCCGTTCACCTTAGCCTGCTCAGCCAGCCCACCTGCGTCGGTTTACAGTACGGGCGCTCGATGTCCTCCCTAGCGGCTTTTCTCGGCAGTGGGGCGTCAATGTCTTCGCTTCCGTGGAAGCTCCGCGTCAGGTCTCAGGATTATGGACTCGCGGATTTGCCTACGAATCCTCCCTACGCCTTTGCACCGGGACGTCCATCACCCGGCACACCTAGCCTGCTGCGTCACCGCTTCGGTAATAACGGCCACCAAACGGGGCAGGAATGTCTACCTGCTGGCCATCGCCTACGCCTTTCGGCCTCGGCTTAGGTCCCGCCTAACCCTGGGCGGATCAACCTTCCCCAGGAATCCTTGGGCTTCCGGTGAACATGATTCTCACATGTTTCGCGCTACTCATGCCGGCATTCTCGCTTCCGTACGGTCCACCAAGCCTCACGACTCGACTTCTCCCCATACGGAACGCTCCCCTACTACCAAGATCTTCCGATCTCGATCCGAAGCTTCGGCTGCAAGCTTAGCCCCCCACATTTTCGGCGCGGCAACGCTCGACCAGTGAGCTATTACGCACTCTTTCAAGGATGGCTGCTTCTAAGCCAACCTCCTGGCTGTCTGGGCGTCACCACATCCTTGTCACACTTAGCTTGCCATTCGGGGCCTTAGCTGTCGGTCTGGGTTGTTTCCCTCTCGACTACGGACCTTCTCACCCGCAGTCTCACTCCCATGGATCCGGTCTACGGTATTCGGAGTTCAGTTGGATTTGGTAGGTCCTGCGACCCCCGCACCCATCCGGTGCTCTACCCCCGTGACCTTCTGCCCATGAGGCTGCACCTCAATGCATTTCGGGGAGAACCAGCTATCACCCGACTCGATTAGCTTTTCACTCCTATCCACAGCTCATCCGAGACTTTTTCAACAGGCACCGGTTCGGTCCTCCAATCGGTTTTACCCGATCTTCAACCTGGCCATGGATAGATCGTCGGGCTTCGGGTCTTTTCCTCGCGACTCTACGCCCTCTTCGGACTCGGTTTCCCTGCGGCTCCGGACCTCCTAGTCCTTAACCTCGCCACGAAAAAAAACTCGCCGGCTCATTTTCCAAGAGGCACACCGTCACGGCTTGCGCCGCTCCGATTGCTTGTAGGCACGCGGTTTCAGGTCTCTTTCACTCCCCGCCAGGGGTGCTTTTCACCTTTCCCTCTCGGTACTGCTCCACTATCGGTCGCTTATGGTATTTAGCCTTGGAGGATGGGCCCCCCTGATTCAGACGGAATTTCACGTGCTCCGCCCTACTCGGGATCCGACTTCCGAAGGTCCGTTCCTTTCGCCTACGAGGCTTTCACTCTCTGCGGCAGGCTTTCCCAACACCTTTCGGCTAGAAACGAACTTGCTCACTTCGGGAAGACGCTGCGGCATCTTCGCATTCGGTCCCTCGACCCCGACTACGCAACGCCCGCAGGCTTGGCACGTACTCGGTTTAGGCTCTGGCCCGTTTCGCTCACCACTACTCGGGCATCTCTTCGATTTCTTCTCCTCCGGTTACTGAGATGTTTCACTTCACCGGGTTTGCCGCCTCTTGCGAGCGCCTCGTCTTCTACGAGGCGGGTTGCCCCATTCGGGTATCCGCGGTTCTCGGGATGCTTGCTCCTCCCCGCGGCTTTTCGCAGCTTGCCACGCCCTTCTTCGGCCATAAGCGCCAAGGCATCCCCCCGCGTGCCCTTGAATACCTCTCCCTCTTGCTGCTGCTACGGTTGTCCAAGATGCTTCGGGTTCTCTTATACCCTACAAGTCCGAAGGCGCAGAGAGTGCATACGGGGCTCCTTAGAAAGGAGGTGATCCAGCCGCACCTTCCGGTACGGCTACCTTGTTACGACTTCACCCCCCTCACCAGACAACACCTTCGACGGCTCCTTCCCTTAAAAAAAGGTTAGGCCACCGGCTTCGGGTGCACCCGACTCGGGTGGTGTGACGGGCGGTGTGTACAAGGCCCGGGAACGTATTCACCGCGGGCTTGGCTGATCCGCGATTACTAGCGATTCCCAGCTTCATGGAGTCGGGTTTGCAGACTCCAATCCGAACTGGGAACGGCTTTCTTAGGATCCGCTCAGGGGTCGCCCCTTCGCTTCCCGTTGTGCCGCCCATTGTAGCACGTGTGTCGCCCTGACATAAGGGCCATGATGACTTTGACGTCATCCCCACCTTCCTCCGCTTGTCGCCGGCAGTCCGCCGAGAGTTCCCGCCCGTAGCGTTGGCAACTCGGCGCAGGGGTTGCGCTCGTTGCGGGACTTAACCCAACATCTCACGACACGAGCTGACGACAGCCATGCAGCACCTGTGGCACGCTCCCTCACCGAAATGAGGGTCCTTCACCTTTCAGTTCCGTACTACGTGCATGTCAAACCCAGGTAAGGTTCTTCGGTTTGCATCGAATTAAACCACGTGCTCCACCGCTTGTGGCGGGCCCCCGTCAATTCCTTTGAGTTTCAGTCTTGCGACCGTACTCCCCCAGGCGGAATGCTTATCGCGTTAACTCCGGCACGGATGCCCGACGGCACCCACACTAGCATTCATCGTTTACGGCTGGGACTACCGGGTATCTAATCCCGTTCGCTCCCCCCAGCTTTCGCACTTGAGCGTCAGTATCCGGCCAGGAAGCCGCCTTCGCCAGCTGGTGTTCCTCCCGATATCTACGCATTTCACCGCTTACACCGGGAATTCCACTTCCCTCTCCGGTACTCCAGTCCGACGGTTTCGTCCGCAAACAAGGGTTGAGCCCTCGCCTTTCACAAACGACCTGTCGGTCCGCCTGCGGTGCCCTTTACGGCCCAGTGATTCCGGACAACGCTCGCCCCCTACGTATTACCGCGGCTGCTGGCACGTTAGTTTTGCCGGGGCTTCCTCGTGTGGTACCGTCACTCGCTTCTTCCCACACAACAGGAGGTTTACATCCCGAGGGACTTCTTCCTCCCACGCGGCGTCGCTGGGTCAGGGTTGCCCCCCATTGCCCAATATTTCCCCACTGGCTGCCTCCCGTAGGAGTCTGGACCGTATCTCAGTTCCAGTGTGGCCGGTCGCCCCTCTCAGGCCGGCTTGCCGTCTTCGCCTTGGTAGGCCGTTACCCCACCAACCAGCTGATAGCCCGCGAGTCCCTCCGGAAGCGGATCGCTCCCTTTCACCTCTCGGCTTATGGGGTC